>NZ_JBCFQK010000003.1:0-249826 GCF_041729735.1 Flavobacterium magnesitis
TTTTTGGGGGGGTTATATTAAAATGGTCTATAAGTTATACTCTTTGAACGATGTGTTATAGTGATGATTTTCTATAATATTTAATATTGTATCAGTATTATTTCGTGATGTAATAATAAAACCAATTTAAAATTATGACCATCTAAATTATTAACCTAAAAAACTATTAAATGTGAAATTAAAAAAAACATAAATTTTATTATCAATCTATACTTAACATAGAATATAACGAAAACAAAAAAACTAACTAAATTAATTAACAACAAAAACAAATTCATTATGAGAATAAATGTTTTGAATAAAACCGAATTATGGAACAGACTTAGAGCTTCTTTGGTGATGTCTTTTCTTGTTTGCGTTTCTTCCCAATCCTTTGCTGCAAATGATGGGGTATTCAACGCTTCAAAAAAAGCTGTACTAAAAGAAGCTGAACAACAAATAACAATAAAAGGAAAAGTAACTTCTGCCGAAGATAATATGGGGCTTCCGGGTGTAAATGTAGTTGTTAAAGGAAGTACACAAGGAGTTATGACTGATATTGATGGAAATTTCTCTATTAGTGTTCCTTCTGATAAATCTGTTTTGGTATTCAGTTACCTAGGGTTTCAAAATCAAGAAATCTCGGTAGCAGGAAAAGCGGTATTGAATGTAATAATGGTTTCAGATTCTAAATCCTTAGAAGAAGTAGTAGTTGTAGCCTATGGAACACAAAAGAAAATGACAGCGACAGGATCTATTGAAACTGTTACTGCTAAATCTTTTCAGGATAGAGCTGTTACAAATCCAGCTTTGGCTTTACAAGGACAAACTCCTGGATTGGTGGTTACAAGAAATTCATCCAGACCAGGAAGAGAAGGTCTTAATTTACAAATTAGGGGGGCAACTTCTATTAATGGTGGTTCTCCACTTATTGTAATTGATGGGAATCCAGCAATCAACAATGAAGCTTTTTATAACATGAATCCAGATGATATTCAGTCGGTTACTGTATTAAAAGATGCGTCAGCAGCGCTTTACGGATCACGAGCATCCAATGGAGTTATTATGGTAACTACTAAGAAAGGGAAATCTGGAAAAATGAAAATTGATCTTGCTACCACAACAAGGATAAATACATTAGGAATTAGACCTCAAACTCCTACTATGCAACAGTATGCAACAGTATGGCTAGAAGCTGCAGAACAAGATGGTGTAAATGCTAATTACTGGGGATGGCAGTCTAAAGAAAATTTAGAGTTGATGAAGACGGGCTATGCAGGAATATATCCAACACAATTTTGGGGTAATGTATACATCTCTAACTCTCCAAGATATGATGAGATGTTTGGTAATTCAGTTTCAACATTTCATACTGGAAGTATATCGGGGGGGACTGAAAATACAAATTACCGAGTTTCCTATGGGTATTCTGAAGATTTGGGTGCGCTTCAAACTGCTTATGATGGAAAAAAACAATATAACGTAAGATTAAATTATGATTATAAAGTAAATGATTGGCTTAAGTTAGAAACGAATATGTCTTATTTAAAGTATGATCTTTCTTCACCTTCTTCTGGTTTAGACGGTTCGGTATCACAAGACCCTCCATTTTTCCCATCCAGAAATCCTTATGGACAATGGTATGCTAACTTTAATATAGCAGGAAATAGAAATCACGTTGCAGCTACAGTTGATGGAGGTAGAGATAATACTACCAGAGATCAAATCATGATGAATTTAGCAGCTACTTTTAAATTATATGATGGTTTAACTTTTCAAACTAAGGTAGCTTACAATAAAGATTTTTTCAATAATCTTAATTATGTTATCACAGTTCCTCAGTATAACTGGTATGGTGATTTAGCACCTGAATCGGTTAATTCAGTTTCTTCAATAAGACAGGAAGAGAAGCAAATAACGTATCAAAATTATGGTGGATTTTTAAATTATGATAAAGAATTTGGAAATCATAATTTCTCAGCTCTTTTAGGAATAACAGCTGAAAAAACAGAAGACACCAGATTGTATGGTTATAGATTAGGTTTCATTGATAACGGAATATATGATATTAACATGGGGTCTATTGAAAATAAGGTAGAAGCAACAGGAGGTAGAGGGCATAATGGCTTGTATTCTTATTTAGCACGATTTAACTATTCTTTTAAGAATAAATATATACTTGAAGTTAGTGGAAGACGTGATGGATCTTCTAAGTTTGGACCAGGGAACAAGTGGAGTAATTTTGGTGGAGCACAAGCAGGATGGGTTGTTACTGAGGAAAGTTTCATGAAAAACATTAAGCCTTTAAGCTTTTTAAAATTTACAACAAGTTATAGTGAAATGGGATCTCAGTCAGGAATAAGCAATTATAGTTACGTCTCTAACATTAGCAATGGTAGTGCTATTTTTGGCACAACAGCGGCACAACAGGCGGCAAGCTGGGTAAATGGGATTACTTCAAATGATAATATGTGGGAACGTGTAGTAATGAAAAATTACGCTGTAGATTACAGCTTATTTAATAGAAAACTATTTGGAAAATTTGAACATTTTACTAAAAAGAATGTTGGAATGTTGACGAATATAATTTATCCAGATATTTTGGGTGGTACTGCACCAAAAACGAATGCAGGTGAACTTGAAACTAAAGGATGGGAAGCCACTTTAGGGTATAGAGGTCAAATAGGACAAGTAAAATACAGTATTTCGGCTAATATGGGGGATACTAGAAATATTTTGCTTAAAAAAGAAAATGCTGAAGCAATTACTCAAGGAGTTGTTGATGGAACTGTTAACCATCCTCATGTTATAGGTCATCCTTTGACTGCAATTTTTTTATACGAAACAGACGGGTTTTTCCAAACACAGGCTGAAGTAGATGCTTACTATGCAGCTAATGACAATGCTACACTTCCTACTGGATTAAATGCATTACGCTCTGGAGATACTAAAAGAGTAGATTTGAATAATGACGGAATAATAGATGTAAAAGATGTGAAATTTATGGGAGATACCGCTGCACATTATGTGTATGGTATTAACCTGAGTGCGAACTATCGTAATTTTGATATTTCAACATTCTTTCAAGGAGTTTTAGAACAAAATGTGCTTAGAACAGGTTTCTTATCGCATCCATTTAATACATTATATGGTAGTCAAACTACTGCTTTTATTGGGAAAACCTGGACGCCTACAAATATTGATGCAGCTTATCCAAGAATGACAGCTAATACAACAAGAGCAGCATGGAACTGGCAAAATAACGATTTTGCTTTGCAAGACAATCAATATATAAGATTAAAATCGCTAATAGTAGGTTATACTTTAAATGACTTGAAAATTGGCAATTTTGGGTTGGATAAGTTTAGAGTTTATTTTTCAGGAAATGATTTGTTTGAATTTTCAAAAGTTAAAGATGGATACGATCCTGAATTTGGAGATAGTTCAAATAATATCTATCCATTTACAAGAACCTTTTCTTTAGGATTAAATGTTTCCTTTTAATTATTAAAACGACTAATATGAAAAATATAGTAACAACATTAGTACTGTCTTCAGTATTATTATTTACAAGCTGTCAGAGTGATTATTTAGATTTAGATCCTCTAGATACGCAAACAGAGGCTTCTTATTTTAAAACTCCTGCAAACTTTAAGGCTGCTTCTAATGATTTTTATAACAAAATGGTGAGCTGGAGAGCCGTTGATGGTAGTAATATATACAACTTCATGGATTTTGGTACTGATTTAACCTCTTTTACTCAAGAAGAAGGAAGAGGAAATACAGTAGAAGCTGTATCTGATATATATTGGAGAAATCCATATAAATATATTAGAGCCAATAATATATTATTAAATGCAGCAGCACAATATCAAGGGGATAAAGCTGCAATTGCACAGTATGTTGCAGCAGCAAAATTCTTTAGAGCTTGGCATCATTTCTTTTTGTTAAAAAGATACGGTGGAGTGCCTATTGTAACCACTGTAGTAGATATTAATGACGAGGTGTTATACGGAAAACGCAACAGTCGTTATGAAGTGATGAACCAAATTTTAACTGATTTAACAGAAGCAATTCCTGATTTACCAATAGAACAAAACATTTCAGCAGCAGATAAAGGTCATGTTAGTAAATGGGCAGCTGAGGCTTTTAAAGCCAGAGTATTATTGTATGAGGCTACTTGGGAAAAATATGTAGGTACTACTACTGATGGAGATGGGATTACAACAGGTGCAGGAAGTGAAGGAGCTGCAGCAAATACCACTGCTTATTTAGAAGAGGTAATTACATTAGCTAAAGATGTAATGAGTAATGGTGGTTACCAATTATGGAATTATAATTCACAGCTAAATAACTTTAGTATGTATTATTTGTTTAACCTTGAAGATGCGGGTTCTAATCCTGCAGGTTTGGATAAATCAACTAACAAAGAGTTTATTCTTTACAATAAATATGATTTTGGTTTATTACAAGCAGGAACAAACTTAAGCCATACTGTAGGTTCAAGATTAGCTCCGTCTAGAAAATTTATGGATATGTTTCTTTGTACTGACGGTTTACCAGTAGATAAATCGCCTTTGTTTCAAGGATATGTAAAAGTAGGGGATGAGTATAGAAATCGTGATTACCGATTAACATCTTATTTTGTTGATTTAGCTACCGATGCAATCCCCGTTTCAGGAGCTATAAAATTATTTGGCCCTGGAGGAGATAGTGGTTCTGGTTATGCTAATAGAAAATTTAGAGCTTATAAATATGGTACTTACAGAGCCGCTAATACAGAATCAGCAGATTATCCACAAATTAGATTGGCTGAGGTGTATCTAATGTATGCAGAAGCTTTGTATGAGTTAAATGGAACAATTACGGATGCTCAATTAAATGAGTCCGTTAATTTAATAAGACAAAGAGCAGGTCTTCCAGCTTTGACTAATGCTTTTGTAACGGCTAATAATTTGAATATGTTAGACGAAATTAGAAGAGAAAGAGCTATTGAATTGTTTGGTGAAAATAGCCGTTATGATGATTTAAAAAGATGGGGTATCGCTGAGCAGGTATTAAATGAACCAATTTTAGGATCGGTTATTCAAGGGACTGACTATCAAGGTAACGCAGCTATTTACAAACCAGCTTCTTATCCTCATGGAGAACTTTCAGTGGCTACAGGAAAAGGGAATTTGAATGCTTTATTACTAGATCCGGCAGCAAATAGAAATTTTCAACGTACACATTATTTATTTCCTGTGTCAACAACACAACAGCAATTAAATCCTAAGTTGTTACAAAATCCAGGCTATTAATTAGTAACCTTTAAAATTATACAAAATGAATCATATTGTAAAAAATAAAATAAAAGCTGTAGTAGTACTATTTAGTATGCTGCTAATGGCTTCTTGTAGTGATCAGGAAAAAGATTTTACAGGAGAACCTCTGGTTACTTATCCAGCTGTAACAGTAAACTCTGTTTCGCCTTCAGTAGGAACTTCTGGAAATATTATTACTTTGACAGGAACTAATTTTGGAGAATATCAACAAGCTGCTAAAATCTATTTTAACGGTGTTCTTGTAGATGAAATTTTAAGTTACACTGATACTTCGGTTACTGTTAGAGTACCTCAAAACGCAGGTACAGGACCTATCACAGTTAATGTATGGACAAATACAGCTACAACTGCTGATTTCGAATACTCAACAGGCGCTACCATTACTTCTGTTTCACCCACTTCTGGTAATGTAGGTGATCAAATAGTGATTACTGGACAAGGTTTTGGTACTGATGCATCAAAAGTGAGTGTTAAATTCTCTGATGGATTGGTTAAAGATGCTTTTACAGGAAGTGTTGTTTCTGTTTCTAATACGCAAATTGCAGTATTAATTCCTAAAGGAGCAGTTACAGGAAAAGTAAGAGTGTGGTTAGAAAATCAAATTATTACCGGACCAGAACTTACTGTGATAGCACCACCCAAAGGGAAGTATATTTTTGAATTTGACGATCCAACAGATTCTCAATGGCTACCAGCCCAAAATGCAACATCTAAAATTGAAGATGGAAAACTAAAAGTAACTTTTGATCCTGTTCAATTAGGAACTTCTGCAAGTAAACGTCGTGCCGATTTATACTATATTATCAATAGTGTTTTCCCTTCTCCTGGTGGAGCTGCAAAAACAAAATGGGTACAATCTCCTGCTTATCCTATTCTTGCTATGAAAATTACTTTTACAGGTACTGGAGCAGTTAAACCAGGAACGGGTAATATAGTATTAGATCCTGCCGTTGCTGGAGGAATTAGTGTGGGTAATAATAAATACAAAACAGATTATGTTGCTCAAAATGTGATTTACTATGATTTGTCTGCTGATTATTTAGCTGATACTGAATTGGCAACAAGACAGTTCAAAATAGCGGATATAGTAGGTTCTGAAACAGGATATGAAGTAGATTGGATACGTACATTTAAAAATAAAGCAGAACTTCAGGTATTCCTTGGTTTGTAATGATAAGTAATTTATAGACCAAGAATAGTATCTCTATTCTTGGTCTATTATTAGAAAATGAAAACACTTCTAAAAATATAAAAAATGATAAATACAAAAATAGCAATCGCAATAATTAGTTCTTTGTCTTTTATTGCCTGCACTTACGAATATGGATTACCAGAAAAAAAGGTAGAGGAAGTTGCTGTAATAGAAGATATTACTGTGCCTGCAAATAAAGTTTTTGCTCATCCAGGATTACTACATTCTCAAGCCGATTTTGACAGAATGAAAACAAAGGTTGATAATCAGGTAGATCCATGGATTTCAGGGTATAATAAAATGATTTCTAATAGCCATGCTTCTGCTACTTATGTGATGAAAGGCCCTGTAGTCACTCTTATTAGAGGAGGAGGTTCAAGAGAAGAACCTTTACCAGATAATTATTCAACAGCTATGGAAGATGCTCATGCCGCTTATTTAACAGCCATTCGTTGGAAAATTACAGGTGATGTAGCTTATGCTAACAAATCTATCCAAATTTTGAATGCTTGGGCCGCTACTTGTACTTCTATCAGTGGTGATTCTAATAAAGCATTAGGTGCAGGAATTTATGGATATCAGTTTGCAAATGCTGCTGAAATCATGCGTGATTATTCAGGTTGGAATGCTACTGATTTAGCCAAATTTAAAAAATGGATGTTGGATGTATTTTATCCGGTAAATAAAGAATTTTTAGATACGCATTGGAATGCTTGCAGTACGCATTATTGGGCTAACTGGGATCTGTGTAATTTAGCTTCTATGATGTCAATAGCGGTATTGAATGATGATGTACCAAAGTACAGCTACGTAATTAACTATTTGATGAAAGGAGTAGGAAATGGTCAATTGATAAAAGCCATTAACCACATCCATACTAAAACAGCAAATGATGATATTGATTTGGGACAAATTCAAGAAAGTGGTCGTGATCAGGGACATACTTTGATGGTTATTGGTTTACTAGGTTCGATTGCTCAAATGGGTAAAACTCAAGGTTTAGATATCTATGGTTATAATGATAATATGATATTGAAAGGAGCTGAATATGTGGCTAAATACAATGCTGCAAGATTAAGTGTACCATTTAAAACATACACTAACTGTGCTAATGTAACGCATACTACAGCAGCTGATGATGCTGGGAGAAGCCAAATCAGACCAGTATGGGAAAGAATTTTTAATCATTATACAAAAGGGAAAGGAATCACAGCTCGTTATATAAAAACGGCTAAAGATGTAGGTTACCCTGAAGGAGGAAGTGGTGATCTAAATCCTAATAGTGGAGGATATGATGATCTAGGTTTTGGGACTTTATTGTATAGTGTAGAGTAAACTTGTAGCAATATGATTTCACTTACCCATTGATATAATTAGTTTGAAAATTATATCAATGGGTTTATTTTTAATTATTTTAATGTAGATAATAATGAAAAGCATTAATAAAACTTTTTTTACTTTTTTAGGATTAGTGATGTTTTGGCAGTTATCGGCTCAAGAATTAATCACTTACAACACACCTGGAGGGTATCAATATTCGGCACATAATGATGATTTTACCGTTTTGGTAAGAACCCCAAAAGGGGAATGGAAAGATTTATTTGAATACAATGTTGAGGTAGATTTAGATACTAAGTCAATTGCCTCAATGACCTATTTTGATTTTTCTGGGGAAGTAGAGGTAATGGTTAAAAAAAATAATGGTTTGATAAATCGGGTTAACATTCGTCCGGCAATTTCAGGGATACAGCCAAAAGTAAACGGAAATACCATTACTTTTTCTTTAGACAAACCTTCTAAATTATCCATTGAAATTGATGGTGATAGGTTACATAATTTGCATCTTTTCGCCAATGCCATAGAGAAAGATAAACCAAATCCTAAAGATCCTAATGTAATTTACTTTGGTCCGGGTATACATCAGCCTAATGATCAACCTGGAGATGTTTATCATATTCCTTCGGGAAAAACAGTATATATTGATGGTGGAGCTATCGTTAAGGCAAAATTTTTAGTAAATAATGCTAATGATGTAACTATTAGAGGAAGAGGGATTGTTATGCAACCAGAACGAGGAGTAGAAATAAGGCATTCAAAAAACGTAACGGTTGACGGTGTTATTTTTATTAACCCATCTCATTATACGATCTATGGAGGTCAAAGTACTGATGTACTCATTCGGAATATTAAATCTTTTAGCAGCAAAGGTTGGAGTGATGGTATCGATTTAATGTCTTGCTCCAATGTAGAAATTGATGATGTATTTATGAGGAATTCGGACGATTGTATTGCTATTTATGGACACCGTTGGGATTTTTATGGAGATGCTAAAAATTATTTGATACATAATTCAATTTTATGGGCTGATGTAGCTCACCCTACTAATATTGGACTGCATGGAAATGCTGAAGGTGCTCCTGAAGTAATTGAAAACATAACCTTTTCTAATATTGATATTCTAGAGCATGATGAAGACGATCGTAATTATCAGGGCTGTTTAGCTATCAGTGCCAGTGATAATAACTTGGTGAAAAATATTCGTTATGAAAACATTCGAATTGATGATATTCAAGAAGGACAGCTGTTTAATTTTAGAGTCTATTTTAATGAAAAATACAGTAATGCTCCGGGGCGAGGTATTCAAGATTTAGTTTTGAGAGATATAAGCTATAATGGTCGTTCAGTAAATTCATCTTTAATAGAAGGCTTTTCAAAAGATAGACTTATACAAAATGTTGAAATTGAGAATTTCAAAATTAAAGGAGAAGTTATTCAAAAGGACAAAGACAATAATTATATTATAAAAGATTTTGTCCAAAATATTAACCTTAAATAAGGTAAGAGTACAATTTATCTAAACCATTACCAATGTTTATACACCAAGATTGCGTTTTATCAAGTGCAGTCTTGGTTTTTTTTTAGAATTATTGGAGAGTTTATTTCTGTTGTAAATGGTTTTAATTGAGTGTTTTACAGTGAAAAAATAAATTGTAAAATTTAACTGTGTTTTTAATCAAATAAATTTAAAAATGGGTGATAGTTTATGCAAAATGGTTGATAATTAGTATTCAGGGAGAATTCGTGTAGGTATTTTTGATTATAGATAAATAAAGAGAACTGAATTCTATAATCAAATAAAAATGCCTATGAGTAAACAAAAAAACTAAACTTGAGTGATATGCCATTCCTATTGATTGCATATCAAAATGAGATGATTAAAAACAAATTCAATTCAAAGACAATGAGTTGGATAATAACCAAAACCAGAAAATATAAATTATGAATTTATATTTAAAAAACAACCTATGAAAAAATTTAATATTATAAATATTGACAAAAACTTTACTTTACTCCAGCCTGTTGAGATTGTTGCTATAGCTGAAACAGTGTATGAAAAATTATACCGTTTGTTCAATTTTGCTACAGTAGCCATTCTGTTATTGCTTTTTTCATTTATAAAAGCTGAAGCTCAAACCGGATTGATAAATGATGATTTTGCTACCGGAGCAACCTACAACTGGGTTCCTGCAACAGCAGGATCTACCGGACAAATTGTAAATGGAAAATACAATGTGAACTTTCCGGCAGCATCGGGAGGAAAATACCGTGCTGACTTTAAAAAAAACGGAGGCATAACTTTTCATGCTGGAAGTTACCCTATCATTGCCATTAAGATAAACAAACCACCGCGTTGTAATTATTTTTTTGATACTAATTTAGGATCTTATAATGGGGTTAATAACAATGGGACCAAAATTGTTACGGATAGTGGTAATGTCTTTTATTGGGATCTTTCAACCGGTAAATTAGGTAGCACTACGCTTTCAACTTCTCAGGCAACTACACTAACTTCATTCCAATTTAAAATTGCCGATATTGTCTTGACAGATGAAGAAATTGCAGCAAATAAAACTAATTATCAGGTAGATTGGATCAAGAGTTTTGCTTCGGTAGATGCACTGCGTACTTTTTTAAATCCTTCCGGAACAACTAATCCCCAATTTGAATTTAGTGGTACTTTTGTTCATCCCGGTTTACTTCATAATGCAACCGACCTTAACAGAATTAAGGATTTAGTAGCTCAACAGTCTGGTCGCCCGTATCAGAGTTATCAGGCTTTGGTTGCGTCAGGAAAAGCTTCTGCAACTTATACAATGAAAGGACCTTATACTGCTCTTACAAGAGATCCTTCTATCACAGTTGGCGGTGTAGCTGGAGGAACAGTTAAAAATAATGTAGAAAGTGATTTCTTAGCAGCCTATTACAATGCGCTGATGTATAAAATTAATGGTAATGAGGCACACGCTTTAAAAGCCATTCAGATATTGGATGCTTATTCTGCGACAACAACATCAATCATTGGCGGTGATGCTGAGTTAAATGGCTTATATGGATTTATACTGGTTAATGCGGCTGAGATTATGCGTTCGGTTTACCCTTCATGGCCGGTAGCCAAAGTTTTGCAGTGTCAAAATATGCTGAAGTCGGTTTTTTATCCTGTAATAGGGAATTTTAGGCCTTGTGCTCATGGTAATTGGGACATCATTTGTATGAAAGCCTTAATGGGAATTGCCGTTTTTACCGAAGATGTTACCATGTTCAATAAAACAATAAACTACTATTATTACGGAGAAGGTAATGGAAGTATTAAAAACTATGTACTTACCGATGCAGGTCAATTACAGGAAAGTAATCGAGATCAGCCTCATACGATGCTGGCTTTAGGTTCTCTTGCTGAATTGGCAGAAATGGCATTGAAACAAGGTGTGGATTTATACTCTGCTAATAATAATGCTATTATGAGAGGTTACGAATACACTTCTCAATATAATTTAGGACAGGATGTTCCTTATCAAACCAGTTATGATTATTGCGAAAAAAATTACCAGGACTATACTCCAACCGCTATTTCTGCAAATGGTCGTGGTCAATTAAGACCTGTGTTTGAAATTGCTTATAATCATTATGTGTATCGAAAAGGTTTGACCATGCCTCAAACAATGGCTGTATTAGGAAGAATGGGAGCTGAAGGAGCTCCTGTTGGAGCGGATAACCCGGGTTATGGATCTTTATTGTTTTATTTGAATTCGTCCAATGATTATCCATTTGTAAATCAGGGATTAATTGATGATAATTTTACCACTTCAACAGGAACGTGGAAAGCGGTAAATACTGGATCAGTTGCTACTGCTGAAGACGGGCAATTAAAGATTACTACAGTAATTCAATCGAATGGAAAAGGAAGGGGAGATATGCAGAATAACATTACAACGGTTCATCCTGGTAATTATCCAATTTTAGCCATTAAGATGAAGAAGCCTGTTAGTTGCAATTTTACTTTTGATACTAACTTAGGCAGCTATGGAAATGCTGCTAACAAATGGACCGGAAAAGTAGGAGAGGAGATTTATTATTATGATCTTTCTAAAACAGGTTTTGGTGCAACACCTACCATGTTGTCAGCTACTGCTGCTGCTACATTTTCAACTTTTCAATTTAAAGTAGCCGATATTGCCTCTGGTGAAACAAGTTATACTGTTGATTGGGTTAAAACGGTTAAAACAGTAGCAGAGCTTACAGCCTTTGATCCTGTAACTGGTCTGATTAATGATAATTTTTCGACAACAACAGATGGATGGAGCGTTGCTACCAGTGGTGCTAATTCCTTTGCCGATAACGGCCATTTACGGGTAGGACTTGCTAAACAAACCAACGGATCTTATCGTGGAGATATCAAACGTACCGCTGGTGCAACATTGTATCCTGCCAATTATCCTATTGTAGCCATTAAATTGAAAAAGCCAATAGTTGCCAATATTATTTTAGATTCTAATTTAGGTTCTTTCGGTAATGGTAGTAACAAATGGACAGGCAAAGTGGGGAATGATATTTATTACTTTGATCTTTCTAAAACGGGTTTTGGTTCAAGTGGTATATTAACTACTCCAACCGCTTTAACAACTTTTCAATTTAAAATAGCTGATATTACATCAGGCGAAACTGATTATCAGGTGGATTGGGTTAAAACCGTGAAAAATGTTGCCGAGTTACAGGCCTTGGTTGCTCCGGCTTATCAAACAATAACTTTTGCTGCTATAGATGTTATGAAAGTGGGAATGGCCGATTTTGGCTCAGCTGTATCCAGCTCGGGATTGCCAGTAACTTTGTCAAGCTCTAATTCAGCTGTAGCAACTATAGTAAATGGAAAAATGCATATTGCAGGAGCGGGAACTTCCGAGATTTCAGCTACCCAGGTCGGAGATGCTAATTATTATGCTGCCGACGTTGTAAAACGAAATCTTGTTGTGGTTAAAAACGATCAGAATATTATGTTTAATAGCTTATCAGCAAAAACAATAGGGGATGCAGATTTTGATGGTGGTGCTATTGCAAGTTCAGGATTATTAGTGAATTATACCAGTTCTAATCCGGCTGTAGCAACTATTGTTGATGGAAAAATACATCTTGTTGGAGCTGGAACAGCAACAATTACAGCTTCACAGACAGGAAATGAAATCTACAATGCTGCAATTTCAGTTACACAACCGCTAACTGTAAATAAGACATTTTATGTAGATGCAGATAAGGATGGTTTTGGATCAACTATAACTGCTTTGCTTGCTGTTAATGATGCTCCTGAAGGATATGCTACTAACAATACCGACTGTAATGATAACGATGCGACTGTTCATCAGCCAATTCAATATTATGTAGATGCTGATAAGGATGGATTTGGTTCAACTACAACGGTAATGTTATGTTCATCAATAGCACCTGAAGGATATGCAATTAATAATACTGATTGTGATGATACTAAAATATTGTATGCTGATGATGATGGTGACGGACTCGGAGCTGGATTTCCAACTGCTTGCGGTGTAGAAAACAATAATGACTGTGATGACACTAATCCGGTTCAATTGACCGCAACGATTCCTGATGTGTATGCGCTTAATTCGGCGGTAGATGAGAAGAATACTATTTATATTGGTTATGGAACCCCGTCGCTTACTATTGCTGCAACTCCATCCGGAGGTACAGCACCTTATACATATCAATGGAATGTAAGTACAAACCAAAACAAGCAAAGTGTTTCAGTGTCAGCAGCGGGAACCTATACTGTGGTAATAACTGATGCTAAAGATTGTCAGACAACAGCTTCTATTGTTATTAAAACACTCAATGTACAATGTGGCAATTCGGGTGACAAAGTGATGGTTTGCCATAATAACCAAGCAATTTGTGTGAGTTCAAGCTCAGTTCAGGCACATTTGAATCACGGAGATAAGTTAGGTTCATGCACAGTTGCCGGTAAACAAACCAGTAAAAATTTAATTACTGATGAAGATATAACAGAAGCTGTTGTAGTTTACCCTAATCCTGTTAGTAGTGATTTGAATATAAAAGTAAACGAAGTGCATACTGCTGCAAAATTAGAGTTGTTCAATGCCTTAGGAATTAAGCTTCGTTCTCAAGCTTTGATAAATACTTTGGAAGTGATGTCTTTGGAAGGATTAGCTACGGGAATTTATTCATTGTATATTACAAATGGAACTGAAATTACCGTGAAGAAAATTATTAAAGAATAACGTTATTTATTAAGTTATAAGCCGGCTACTTTTTTACAGAGTAGCCGGCTTTATTATTTATAGAAATTGATTTTTTAAAATAATGATTTGTTGAATTTTGTTAAGATTATGTATTTAATATAAAAAGGCAACAAAACAGAGGGTTTTCGATTGTTTATGGTTTATAATTTATAGAAAATGAACCATAATTTATCTTTAAAAACAGAGATTCTTAGTAATATTGAAAAACGGTTCAAGCTGTTTTATCCTATTCTAAAGACGGTGTATGCAGAGTGAATTTATAATAGAAATACAGGTTTGGTTGACTTGTAATTAGTGTGTTTATGATGTCAAAAACAGTTGCTGAATTGGTTACTCAGTAACTGTTTTTTAGAATTAAATAAGAACACAAATTGAAACTTAGATAAATGATTCTTGTATTTTTAGAACGAATTTAAACGTTTCAAAAATAGGGATGAAACAATACAAATTTTGGTTAGTTTGTAATTAGTTTGATTACTGTAGTATAGTTGCCAAAAATTACTTTGGCAACTGCTAATCAAATTTTCTGTAACTTGATAAAATAAAAAGAAATTAATATGCAAAATAAAATTCTGGTACTTCTTTTTCTATTGCTTTCAATAAGTAATGTGAAATCTCAAAATCTGCCTGTACCTCAAAATGTTGGGACACAGCATCCGCGTGTTTTTGGGAAAGAGATGTCTTTGAACCAGGTGAAACAATTGGTGCAAAAAGAAGATTGGGCTGCAGCTATTATTACAAAAACCAAAAATAATTTAGCACCTTATATTACTCATTACAAAACAGATAAAAGCTGGTTAGTTTCCCGACTTCAGATGTATTGGAAAACTAAAGCAACTCAGGTTTATATAAAAGGAGGAATTTATGATCATGCTGACGGGGAAGCACCAGTACCTACTGTTAAATTTATAGGAGGACGAGGAACACCTACAAATTATAAACATCCTAAATTAGTGGATGTTAAACCCTATATGGACGATCCAAGAGGATTGTATCTCCAAAACAAATCGACAAATGTATGGGAATGGGCACCAATACCTGCTACAAGTGGAATTTTAGGGGCTATTAACAGAGAGATTATGAGTATTGCCAGAGATGCTGCATTTATGTATTGGTTTACTGGCGAACAAGTGTATGGTGATTTGGCCTATTCCGTTTTGGATACTTATTTAGAAGGAATTTATTATCGTAAAGAACCAATCGATTTGAGTCATGGTCACCATCAAACCTTAGTAGGTTATGCAGGTTTTGAAGTTATTCAAGAGCATATTTTGAATGAAATTAGTCAGGGGTACGATTTTCTTTATGGGTATATCAAAAAACAGCATCCTGAAAGATTGGATTTGTATGCTCAAACTTTGCAAAAATGGGCCGATTTAATCATCAAGAACGGAGTGAGTTTCAATAATTGGAATTTACTCGAGGCAGCTCACATTTCCCACATAGCATTGGTTTTAGAAAATAATTCGGCGTATAAAAACGGAAAAGGAGCGCAATATTATTTGGATCAAATTATGAATCAAACATCAACCAGACAATGGTCGATGAATAAGTTAATGGATTATGGTTATGATAAAAAAACAGGAATCTGGAACGAAAGCCCGGGGTATTCAATGAATGTTCTTGCTGATTTTATTTCGTTTGCCGAGTTTTATGACCGCAATTTTGATATCGATTTATTAAAAGAAATGCCCATATTAAAACAGTCGGTAAAGTCGAGTGCTCAATATTTGTATCCCAACAAATACATGGTTTCTTTTGGTGACGGGCATTATAAAAAATTGCGCGTTGAGCCTATTCTTTACATGATTGAAAATGCTCAAAAATATGGCAAGAAAGAAGACGAGGAATATTTTACCCGAATGTATAAAACTATTTATGATGATAATGCAACCGAAGGAAAATTTATAGGTAAAAATATCCAGGATCTTTTTGCAGAAAAAGCATTGACATTTAATAAAAATAGTGTAGCCGGAAAATTAACCGATTATACTAATCCGTTGTTTTATGTACCTCATAACAGTTGGTTGGTACAACGTCAGGGCGAAGGTGATTCAGCTTTAATGATTAGCGAAATAGGATCCTTAGGAAATCATATGCACTCTAACGGAATTGCAATGGAGTTGTATGGTAAAGGATTGCCATTAGCTCCAGAAATGGGACATGGATCCAGTTACTTTTCTATAGAATATGCCGAATATTACACCCAGTTTCCTGCCCACAATACCGTAATTGTTAATGGGAAGTCCAAATATCCGGAGATGAAAAGCAATCATGCTTTTGATGTAAATGCCGCTTATCCTAAAAGTGGAGTAAACGAGGGAATTGTTCCCGGAATTACTTTTTCGGATGTTTCTTTTTTAGAACCGGAAACCAATAGTAATCAACGAAGAGTAATGGGAATTGTAAAGAATGGTACTGATGAGGGCTATTATATAGACATCTTTCGTTCTGCGCAAAATAAAGGCGATAATGTGAAAAATGAATACTTCTTTCATAATCTGGGACAGAATTTAGAGTTAACAACGACAGTTGGAACTCCTTTAGATTTAAAACCTACCAGCAAATTAGCTTTTGGTGATGGCGATTTGATGGCTTATGATTATATGTGGGATAAAAAATCGGTTGAGACTAATCAGGATTTTAAAGGGAAATTCAATCTGGCTTTAAAAGAGAAAACAGTAAACATGAACCTATGGATGCAAGGACAAGAAGATAGGAAAGTTTTCTCGGTGCTGTCGCCAAAATCAACTGCTTTAAGTCATGATTTATTGCCTGATGATATTAATAATAATCCAATACCAACATTAGTTGTAAGGCAAAACGGTGAAGCTTGGAATAGACCTTTTGTAGCTATTTATGAACCAGCTTTGAATAATGAAACGAATATTCAGTCGGTGGATTACTTTGGGAAAAATGAGTTTGTCGGGATTCATGTGAATAATAAATCAGGTCAAGAAGATTTTATTTTTTCGAATACTACTCCCGATACAAAATTTACTGAGAAACAATTTTCGTTTACGGGAACTTATGGTATTATCAGTAAAAAAGCAGCTGATTTTACACTCTTTTTAGGTAATGGAAAAAATATTTCGAATGGAAAATATACTATTGATTTAGGGAACGAAATTGCTTCAGCAGTATTGAAAAACCAAAACGGAACAATGTATTTCAGTGCCGATGCTGCTTCGGTCTTGACCGTATCAGTAGAAAGAAAAATCAAGAACGCTACTTTGACTGTTCCAGGTGCTCAATGTAAAGGAACATACAATAGTAAGGAAAAAACGGTAAGTTTTGAGGTTCCCCCATTGCCTTATCAAATGATCAAAATTGAAATCGATTAATGAAAATTATATTGTGTATTCAAAGAAATTTTTTTGCTATTGCAATAGTGATTAGCCATTTTATAGGCGCTAGTAATCTGTCGGCTCAGCTAAGACACAAAAATAAAAACGGATATGATTTTTCGGCAGTTGAGCATAAAATCCAAACTTGGGTCGATAGCAGTTATTATTCAGGTGCATCAATTATAGTTGCCAAAAATGATACTGTTGTTTATGAAAAAATCTTTGGGAATTACAATAGAGATACCCAAGTGTTTATTGCTTCCGCAGGAAAATGGTTAGCGGCAGCCACGATAGCTTCGGTTGTTGAAAAAACAAAGCTTTCGTGGGATGACAAAGTAAAAAAATGGCTGCCTGAATTTAAAGATATAAAAGGAGAAGCTACTTTAAGACAGCTTTTTTCACATACTTCCGGTTTTCCGGATTACCAACCTAAGGATTCGGTTACGGATGATTACCAAACATTGGAGGAATCGGTAAAACATATTGTTAATTTACCGGCTGAATCTCAACCGGGAACTTCATTTCATTATGGAGGATTGGCAATGCAGGTAGCCGGGAGAATGGCCGAATTAGCTACCGCGAAAGATTTTGAAACTATTTTTCAGCAGAATATTGCGATGCCTTTAGGAATGAAAAATACCCATTTTGTTCCTGTGGACGATAGTGGCGGGCATAGTCCGATGTTGGGAGGTGGTGCGAAAAGTACATTGTATGATTATGCCCATTTTTTAGAAATGATTAGTCATGATGGCAATTATAAAGGGAAACAAATTTTAAAACCGGAATCTATTGCTGAAATGCAATCAGACCAATTGGGAAATGCCAGAATTGTTGAGCCCGAATATGTTGAAAAAGTGCGAGCCGAAAAACATAATGGGATTTATGGACTTGGCGAATGGAGGGAAGAAGTAGATGCAAAAGGCAATGCCGTATTGATTAGTAGTCCAAGTTGGGCAGGAGCCTATCCCTGGATAGATAAAACAACTAATACCTATGGCTTTTTTTTAACCCATGTAAATGTGGATAAAGCAAATAAGACTGGATTTTCCTCTTTTTACAACAGTCCTGTTTTACCAATAATGATTCGGGATGTGTATAAAAATAGTGCTTTACCTAAGGAAGTGAAGACTGGTTTTGTCGATGTGGGTGATGCAAAATTGTATTATGAGGAATTGGGAAAAGGAGGACCCTTAATTTTTATTCATGGACATTCTTTTGATCACAGCGAATGGGATCCTCAGTTTTTTGAGTTTGCCAAAAAGTACAGGGTTATTCGATATGATTGCAGAGGATATGGCTATTCAGATAAACCGAAAGAAGACTTAGCCTTTTTACATGCCGATGATCTTTTAAAGTTGATGAACAAGCTCAAAATCAAAAAAGCACATTTCGTCGGACTTTCGATGGGAGGTTTTATCGCTACGGATTTCCTGGCTTTACACCAAGACCGTCTTTTATCCATAGTTGCTGCCAGCGGAGATATTTTTCCGGTTCCCGGTCCGTCTGAACCTTGGACAAAGGATCAATTGGCTGTTCGGAGAGCCGAAATTAGAAAACTGGAGCAAAAAGGAACTATGAGCCAAAAATGGGATTGGTTAAACGGTTTAATGAGTAACGGTGGAACTAATTTAGAAGAAATAAGAAGAGCTCTTTGGGATATGATTTATAAATGGGATCAATGGCAACCATTGCATGCAGAACCACGTTTGGTTTTAGGTAATGATGCGGTTGCTATTTTGAAGAAACAAAAAATAACAGTTCCGGTAATGGTTTTGACAGCTGAAGCCGACAAAAATGGTATCAACAAATTAATGGAATGTGTGCCAAGTGCCACACAAGTCATTGTTCCCAATGCAGGTCATGTGAGCAATCTTGAAAACCCAGTTGATTTCAACCGATTAGTTATGGGATTTTTAAAAAATAAATAAAGAAACAATGGTATTTAAAGAAAAAAATTGGTCAAAAATTACAATGCTACTACTGGTATTCTGTGGAATATTTAAAATAACAGCTCAGGAATTAGTAGTTTACAAAACAACAGAAGATATTCAAAGAAGCATGCACAATGATGATTTTTCAGTAAAAGTCAGAAAGCCAGGAGGAGAATGGAAAGACTTATTTGAATATGGGATAAAAGTAGATCAGGTAATAGGAACTGGGCATTCAGTACAAAAAGCTTCGATGGCTTCATTTGATTTTTCAGGAACCGTGGAAGTTTCGGTAACTTCAAATAAAGGCGCAATTAACAGTGCTAAAGTTAGACCCCTGTCTTACGGTATAGTCCCAAAAATAAATGGGAATACTCTAAGTTTTTCGTTGTCTAATCCGGCTAATTTATCGGTAGAAATCAATGGGGATATTTTTCATAATCTGCATTTATTTGCTAATCCAATTGAAAAAAAAGTTCCAAATCCAAAAGATCCAAACGTGATTTATTTTGGACCAGGAATTCATGAAATCCCCAACCAAAAATTAAAAGTAGCTTCTAATAAAACCGTTTATTTGGCTGGTGGAGCTGTAGTTAAAGGACGAATAGCATTAGATAATGTTTCAAATGTGAGCATTCAAGGTAGAGGAATGGTGGATCAGGAAATCAGAGGAGGTATTCATATCGCTAATTCTAAAAATGTGAATGTAGAAGGCGTTTTCGCTTCTCAATGTTTTACCGGTGGATCTGATGGCGTAAAAATAACAAACTTTAAAACTACTAGTTTTTATGGATGGGGAGACGGAATGAATGTAATGTCAAGTAATAATGTGTTGTTTGATGGAGTTTTTATCCGTTCTTCTGATGATTGCACCACTGTTTATGGAACCCGAATGGAATACACAGGAAGTTGCAAGAATATTACAATGCAAAATTCCACACTATGGGCAGATGTTGGACATCCTATTTTGATCGGCACACATGGAAACAGTAAAGATCCGGATGTTCTTGAAAATTTAAAATATATTAATATTGATATCTTAGATCAAAAAGAAATGCAGGTTGATTATCAGGGCTGTATGAGCATTAATGTAGGAGATAATAATTTGGCTAAAAATGTCCTTTTTGAAAATATAAGAGTAGAAGATTTCAGGGAAGGACAATTGCTTAATTTGAGAGTGTTTTATAATACCAAATATTGTACTGCACCGGGTTTGGGTATTGAAGATGTAGTTTTTAGAAATATAAAATACAATGGTAAAAACGCCAATTTATCTATAATAGCCGGGTATAATGAACAAAGGAAAATTAAGAACATCACTTTTGAAAACCTAATGATAAATGGAGTCATAATTCATGATGAAATGCAAGGAAAACCCAAATGGTATAAAACTTCCGATATGGCTCGATTTTTTATTGGAGAACATGTAGAAGGAGTTTCTTTTAAAATTAAATAAAATAATACAATGAAAATACATTTCAAATCAAGTGTCATCATGGCTGGAGTTTTTATTCTTGGATGTACTTCTGCTTGTTCTGTAAAAAACAAATTCAACGAAGTTGATGTTGAAGTGAAAAATAATCTGGAATTCAACCGTAAGGAAATTGTGAGTATTCCAAGTGCTAAATTGTCGGGTTTATTAAAAAACACTTCCGAGAAAAATGTTCGGGTTAAAATTCAGGGTACTAAGGACTATTTAAGAACCCAGTGGATTGATTATAACCATGACGGTAATGGAGATGAGTTGCTTTTTGAAGTGGATATAAAAGCCAATAGTGTAGTAAATTATTCAATAGTTTCAGATACTGTGAAAGTTCCCGAAAGTAAAATAACAACTTATTCCCGTTTTGTTCCGGAGCGTATTGATGATTACGCCTGGGAAAATAACAAAGTAGCTTTTAGGGCTTATGGCCCAACAGCCCAACAATTAGTGGAAGAAGCTAAAGAAGGAGGAACACTATCCAGTGGGATTGATCTTTGGCTTAAAAAAGTGGATTATCCCATTATTGACAGTTGGTATAAAAAAAATGTAGAAAGCCCGGGATATTATCACATTGAACACGGCGAGGGATATGATCCTTATCATGTGGGAGCGAGTAGAGGTACAGGTGGAACAGGAATTTGGGAAGAGGACAGCTTGAAGGTAGCTAAAAATTATATCAGCTATAAAACAATCGCAACAGGGCCATTACGAACCGTTTTTGAATTGACTTATGCACCCTGGAGCAGTTATGGCGTTAGTGAAACTAAAAGAATTTCATTGGATTTGAATTCTAACTTTTCAAAATTTGAGATTAACCTTCGTTCTGATAAAAAGATACCAAATTATACACTGGGAATTACGCTGCATGAGAAGAAAGGCGAAGTCAATATAAATAAACTCAACGGTTGGTTCCGTCATTGGGAAGCGATAGATAATTTTTTTGTGGGTGAAGGAATTGTTTTAGCTCCTGAATGGGTTGAAACTGCTTTTGCCAATGATTCCAAGACGCCAGACCAAAGTAATTTATTAATTGTCACTAATCCAGAGGCTAAATTAACCTATTACGCCGGTTTTGCCTGGACAGGAAGCGGTCAGGTTTCGGATGTTAACCAATGGGACGAAATGCTAATTAAGCAAGCAAAAATTATTGCAAATCCTTTGCGAGTGATTATTAAATAAAACTGATACAATTAAAATGCGTTTAACTATTCAATATATAAATTTAGTTATACTATTTTTTATGGTTTTTACTTCTGTTAAGATGTTCAGCCAAGAAAAATATGTTTCCCGGGTTTGGCAATCTGACCGTGGTGACGGGACTTATACCAATCCTGTTTTGTATGCTGATTATTCTGATCCTGATGTCATTCGGGTAGGAAATGACTATTACATGACCGCCAGTAGTTTTAATTGCACTCCGGGTTTACCCATTTTACATTCTAAAGATTTGGTTAATTGGGAAATCGTTAATTATGCTTTGGAAAAACAAATTCCGGAAACTGTTTTTAATATTCCTCAGCACAGTAAAGGCGTTTGGGCTCCTGCAATTCGTTTTCATAAAGGAGAATTTTATATTTATTGGGGCGATCCTGATTTTGGGGTTTATATGGTAAAAACCAAAGATATTTTCGGTAAATGGGATAAACCTGTTTTAGTAATGGAAGGAAAAGGAATCATCGATCCATGTCCGTTATGGGACGGTGAAAATACTTATTTAATTCATGCTTGGGCAGGAAGCCGTGCGGGAATCAACAGCGTACTTGTTATAAATAAAATGAATTCAGAAGGAACAGCAGTACTGGATGAAGGGCAAAACGTTTTTGATGGACACGACAAACATCATACAATGGAGGGACCTAAATTGTATAAAAAAGACGGCTATTATTATATTTTTGCCCCTGCAGGCGGAGTAGAAACGGGTTGGCAGGTAGTGATGCGTTCTAAAAACATCTATGGACCTTACGAAGATAAGATTGTTCTCGAACAAGGCAGTACCGCTATTAATGGTCCACATCAAGGAGCTTGGGTAACTTCTGTTGATCATAACTCATGGTTTTTACATTTTCAGGATCAGGGAGTTTACGGTAGGGTATTACATTTACAACCCATGGAATGGAAAGACGGCTGGCCTGTTATTGGAAAGGACTTCGATGGGAATGGTATTGGCGAACCTGTTAGCAGTTATAATAAACCTTTTTCTAAACTAAAATCAGCTCTGGTTCACCCTGCTGAAAGTGACGAATTTGAAAATGGCAAATACGGTTTACAATGGCAATGGTATGCTAATGCTTCTATAAAATGGTCTGCCCAAATTCCGGGAACAGATTATTTGAGGTTATTTACTATCAGTCAAAAAGAAGAACCTAATTTATGGGACGTGCCTAATTTGCTATTGCAAAAATTACCGGCACCTAATTTTACCGCTACCACTAAAGTAAAATTAACAACCGAATGGGAAACCAATGGTAAAAAAGCAGGATTGCTTTTAATGGGGCAATCCTACACTTATGTGGCAATTGCATTTCACGATAATAAATATTGGGTACAACAAGTTGTATGTGCCAACGCAATAAATGGAGTTGCTGAGACCATTATTGAAGAAAAATTATTGAAAACAAATGAGGTGCAATTGCGAATGAAAATCACTGCGCCAGATGCGGCTTGTGAGTTTAGTTATAGCGAAAATGGAAATGATTTTAAGCCTATTGGAATAGCAGCAAAAGCAACCAAAGATTTATGGATTTCGGCAAAAATAGGAATTTTTGCAATTAGCGATCCTAAGGTTAGAATGGGAGGCTATGCCGATTTTGACTGGTTTAAAGTGGATAATAAATAAAACTAGCGTTGTTTAAGATGTATCGTTTAGGTAATACACTATAATTTAAAACGATAGAATATAATAATAATTTAAAAAAAAATGTAATGAACATGATCAGAAATTATAAATGGTTGTTAATCGTTTGGTTGTTATTTTTTAATTGTATAACAGTGTCTTCAAAAAATAAAGTTAAAGAAGTTGAAACACTTGAAACTTTAGAAAAGCTTGCTTCAAAGGATGGACAACTAATCCGTATGAAACCCGGTGTATATTCGCTTGCGGATTATCTGACCCCAGAACGAATAGCGAAGCTACTAACGGAACTTCCTGCTCAAACGGAGCAACAGAAACGTCCGCCACGCTGGTTTTTGCGTTTTAATGGTAATAATAATACTTTTGATTTTACAGGTGTAACTATCGAAATTAATACTGAATTATACCGCACTTTACCTTATGGTTATATGCGTTGTGTTTTTATTGACGGAAATGGCAATACAATAAAAGGTTTAACGATTAAAAATACGGGACCAAAAGATATAGGTAGCAACGGTAATATATTGTCCATATTCGGTAACAATACTTTGCTGGAAGATATTAAGGTTTTTGTAAGTGGCTCTTCTTATGGTTATGGTGATTTGTTTGGGAAAGGAGGTCCTAATTTGACTAACCTTCAAAAACAAAGTGGTATCATGATTGCTGGTCAGAATAATATTTTAAAACGATGTAAAGTTTTTAGCCGTGCATTTGGGCATTGTTTTTATATTCAAACCCAAGGTCACGATACTCGAGATATTCTATTGGAGGATTGCTATGCAGAAGGTGAAGTGCGTACTACAAACGATATATTGGCAGAGAAAGCGGGTCTTGCTGAAAAATTAAATTATCAAAGTGTGTATCAAAACAGAGAAGGTCGTTATATGATTAGTCCGGGATATACAAAAGCACTTTGCGAGGATGGTTTTCGTACCTATGGAGGTGTTGGGAAAGTAACACTTCGCAATTGTACTGCTAAAAATACCCGTTCTGGATATGAGATTGGTGGTACAAATGATGCTGAAAACCGTACAGTTCTATATGGCTGTCAGAGTTTTGGTACTGAACGTGCTTTTTTATTTGGCTCTAACGTACTGGCTCGTGACTGTAGAGGTGATATTCAATATGGCCCACTATTATATTTACGAGAAAACACCATAGGTTCTGATGTAGAATTAGAAGTAATATCCGGTACACCGAAATCATTGGTACATACTATAGCAACTATTGCAGGGAAAAATCATCGGGTGAGGCTTTTTTCCAATGATTCTCAAATGACTATGCCAGCATTACCTATTATGTTGGGATTTGGTATGCCTGCTCATGCAGAAATGAGTTCTGTTATCCTGCCTATGCAGACAGAAAATATAGAATTGATTAATGAATTAGAGTATAATCCGATAGTAAAAGATGATAAAGTTATAAATGTTAAAATTAAATCCTCGTCAGCTGAGTTGTTAAATAGTACCACACAAAAAATGAATGGAAAAGGTAAATGGTAGAAAAAACATTATAAAGAAGCACTAATTGAATTATTTGCTAAAATAAAAAACTTAATAAAAAATCTTGTATTAATAGATTTTTTGACAATAAAAAAAATATATAAAAATGAAGACAAACATATTTTATCATTTGCTGGGTCTTTTCCTTTGTACATTAACTATTCAGGCACAGTCTATTCTTGAAGCAACGGTTCAAAAGTTAGAGTCTCCAGATGGAGCATACGAGTTTACCTTTTACCAAAAAACAAATAGTGCTAATGACAAGCAGATGTATTATACACTTTCCTATAGAGGAAAAACAGTTGTGTTAGAATCAGAATTAGGGGTTTTAATAGAAAATCAAACTTTCGAATCAGCTCTTGCCATACCCAATGATACTTCTAAGGTTTGGGGGGAGAATTTGAATTTTATCGATGTCCAACGAAATGCAACAAATGAAACATGGAAAGCTGTTTATGGTGAAAATAGCATTATTCGGAATCATTATAAAGAGATGGTAATTTCATTTCGTAAGGGTGAAACATCTGTAGAAGATTTGGATAATGGTTATGATAAGAACAAAAGCTATTTTATGAATGTGATAGTTCGTGCTTACAATGAAGGTGTTGCTGTTCGTTATCATTTCCCGGAGCCAACCAACGGATTGTTTCTTCATATTGTAGGAGAGCAAACGCAGTTTACAATGCCCGAAGGAACTATGGCTTATTATGAACCTTGGGCACAGGGACCTTATTCTTTGTTGCCATTAAAAGATTGGAAAGGACAGAGCGAACGGCCACTTACAATGAAATTGACAAATGGTTTAACGGTGGCTGTTACAGAAGCTCAAATGACCGATTATGCCCGAATGAAATTTAGTCTTAATGCCGTAAAACCCAATACGCTTCAAGCAACACTTTATGGTAGTGTTGATGTAATTCCAGCTTATTCTACGCCATGGCGAGTGATTATGGCGGGAGAAAAAGCGACAGATTTAATGACAAATAATTCAATAATTCTGAATTTAAATCCTGAAAATCAAATTAAGGATGTATCCTGGATTAAGCCGGGAAAAGTAATTCGTGTGGCTAAATTAACTCAGGAAGATGCCAAAAAATGTGTTGATTTTGCTGCCGAAAGAGGTTTGCAATACATTCATCTAGACGCAAGTTGGTACGGTCCTGAAATGAAAATGAGTTCAGATGCTACCACTGTATCAGAAACAAAAGATTTTAATATGCCTGAATTAACTGCTTATGCAGCTACTAAAGGAATTGGGCTTTGGGTGTATGTGAACCAGCGTGCTTTGATACAACAATTAGATTCTATTTTGCCTTTGTATCAAAAATGGGGCATCAAAGGAATAAAATTTGGTTTCGTACAAGTAGGAAATCAACGTTGGACAACTTGGATGCATGAAGCGGTTAAAAAATGTGCCGAATATAATTTGATGGTCGATATTCATGATGAATACCGTCCAACAGGTTTTAGCCGTACGTTCCCTAATTTGATGACACAGGAGGGAATCCGAGGTAACGAAGAAATGCCTGATGCCAATCATAATACGATCTTGCCATTTACCCGTTTCTTAGCAGGTCCAGCCGATTATACCATTGCTTATTATAATAATCGTATTCAAAATACTCATGCCCATCAATTGGCTTTATCGGTGGTTTATTATAGCCCAATTCAGTTTATGTATTGGTATGACCAACCTTCGGCTTATCAGGGTGAACCTGAAATTGAGTTTTTTGATAAGGTAAAAACAGTATGGGATGAAACAAAAATATTGAATGGGGAAGTGGGTGAATATATTACTGTGGCAAGAAGAAGCAGTAAAGATTGGTTTGTGGGTGCCATAACCAATACACAAGCCCGAAAAGTAAGTATTCCAACCACTTTTCTTGTAAAAGGGAAGAAGTATATGGTAAAATCGTATCAGGATAATGATAGCATTTCAACCCGTACTAAAGTATCGGTTTCAGAACAAAAAATAAAAGGAGGAGAAACATTAACTTTTGACTTGAAAGCTAGTGGTGGTATCGCATTAATTATTTCTGAAGTTCAAAAAAAGTAGATTAATTTAAGATGAAAAAGATAAATTATATACTTCTTTGTTTAAGCTTTTTTTGCGTTAGCGGATATGCTCAGGTTTGGCAATGGAGTGTAAAGTTGAATACTACTATTTCTCCCGAAACCGATGACCATCCCCAAGCTTTTTTGTGGGTGCCCGAAAATTGCAAGCAAATTAAAGGGGTAGTGTTTGGACAGCACAACATGATAGAAGAAGGAATCCTAGAACATTCCTATTTCAGAAAAGTAATGACTGAACTAGGTTTTGCTGAGGTTTGGGTTACTCCCGTAGTGAGTTGGACTTATGATACCGGCAAAAATGAAGATAAAATCATTGCTGCAATGTTCAAATCATTGGCTGAGGTTTCGGGTTATCAGGAGTTAGCTTACGCTCCGATTATTCCAATCGGACATTCGGCAATGGCAAGTTTTCCTTGGAATTTTGCCGCTTTTAATCCGGAACGAACACTTGCTTTGGTCTCCGTCCATGGTGACGCACCCCAAAGTAATTTAACAGGAAGTGGAAAACCCAATCCCGATTGGGGAAAGAGAACTATTGACGGAATTCCGTCCCTATTTATAATGGGAGAATACGAATGGTGGGATGCACGAATTGAACCTGCTTACAATTACATTGCAAAACATCCGGAAAGTGTGATTACTTTATTTGCCGATGCCGGACACGGTCATTTTGATTATTCGGATGCGATGGTTAAATATGTGGCGGACTATATTAGTGAAGCTGCTAAAAGACGACTTCCCGATAAAATGCCTTTGACAAATTATCCTAATTTAAAGAAAGTGAAACCGGAATCGGGTTGGTTGATGGATAAATGGAGGCAGGATTCGATTCCAAAATACAAATCAGCGAGATTTAATGAATTTGTAGGAGATAAAAGAACGGCTTCTTGGGTTTTTGATCAAAAAGCAGCAAGTGCAACAGAAGCTTTTTATGCGCAGGCTCGTGGAAAGAAAAAGCAGAACATTGGTTTTAAACAAAATGGAGCAATAGTAAAACCAGATAAAAGTCACGCTAATTTTCAGCTGAATTTCAAACCTTTAAATGATGGGGTAAGTTTTGTAATAACGTCTTTTTTTTCGGATAGTTTAAGACTAAAATCAGTTAGTAATTTTGCAAAAACGAAATTGTTTGTTGACCGAATTTGTGGTCCGGTGACAAAAATAAACGATAGCACTTTCCAGATTAAATTTGATAAACTAGGTTTTAATAATACAAAACGAAGCAATGATATTTGGCTTTTAGCTCACAATAATGGTGATGCTGTCTATAAAAGTGCTGTTCAGCAATTGCATTTGCGATTTCCTATCATCAATAAAGAAGGCAAACCACAAACGATTGATTTTTCTTCAATGTCTAATGTGAAAGTTGGTACAAAAACAATTGCGTTGAATGCCAAATCGAATGCGGGAGTTAAAGTGAGCTATTATGTAAAAGAAGGACCTGTTTATATAAAAGACAATATACTGCATTTTACTAAAATCCCGCCAAGGACAAAATTCCCGATAAAAGCTACTGTTGTTGCCTGGCAATATGGAATAGCGGGAATATTACAATCAGCTCAGCCAATTGAACAAAGTTTTTTTATTGTAAAATAACCGAATCCAACAGGATGTGAAAAAGCAGCTAATCTTACTAAGATTAACTGCTTTTTTATTTTAGAAAGACAGTATTTATTGCTGTATAAAAGTCAATTAATCCTGTTTCCTTTTTTTAAATTTCAATTTTGTTTCTCTTAATAAAAATAACTCATAAAAATAAGAGTGAAGATAGTTGTTTTTGCATGCATTTGTAAATCAGGGAATAATGAATCTTTTAAGAGCCGTGTTTTTTCCGTTTTTGTCTAATAAGAACTATAATTTATAGCGTTTGAATCATGATTTATCGATTAAGTTTTTAATTCTGACTAACATTGAATGTTTTTATCATGGTAATAAACCGGATGTAAATGAATGAGAAAATTTCGAATCAGAAATTGATAAATTTTACTATTTAGAGCTTAAAACTAGAACTATAAAATAATTTGAAAAGTATATGAAATACGGCAAGATAAAGTGTTTAGCAATGGTTGTTGGATTGTCAATAAGTATGCATGGACAATCACACTATCCTGGACAACACGAAGGGAAACTGAAATTAGATGATACCAAAAATGTAAAGGTTTTGGGATTTAATCTTCAGGATGTAAAGTTACTGGATAGTCCTTTTAAGGATAATATGATGCGCGAAAGTAAATGGATTTTGAGTATCGATGCCAAACGGCTGTTGCATAGTTTCAAAAACAATGCAGGTGTTTTTAGCAGTAATGAAGGAGGGTATTTCACGGTTAACAAACTTGGGGGCTGGGAATCCTTAGATTGTGACTTAAGAGGACATAGTACAGGGCATATTCTTTCAGGTTTGGCGTTATTATATGCTACAACTGGGGAGAATGTGTACAAAGTTAAGGCCGATAGTTTGGTTACAGGATTAGTTGAAGTACAAAAAACTTTGAATCAAAAAGGTTATTTAAGTGCATTTCCACAAAATTTAATAGATCGAGCCATTGCAGGCAAAAGTGTTTGGGCACCTTGGTACACGCAGCATAAGCTTTTTTCGGGCTTAATGGATCAATACCTTTATTGTGATAGTAAACCAGCATTGGAAATCGTTAAAGGAATGGCTGATTGGGCTTATGAAAAGTTGAAACCTCTAACTGATGAAGAGCGGAAAAGAATGCTTAAAAATGAGTTTGGAGGAATGAATGACTCTTTTTATGCTTTATATCAAATTACCGGAGATAATAAATATAAATTCCTCGCCGAATTCTTTTATCATGAAGATGCATTAGATCCGCTATTGGATAAAGTGGATAATCTCAATAAAAAACACGCTAATACTTACATTCCGAAGTTAATTGGAATTTCTCGTAATTATGAATTAGAAGGAGGAAGTAAAAATCGTGAAATTCCTGAGTTCTTCTGGAATACGGTTGTCAATCATCATACATTTATCACAGGCAGTAATAGTGATAAGGAGAAGTTTTTTGAACCCGATCACCTTTCAGAACATCTAAGCGGTTATACAGGAGAGTCTTGTAATGTGTATAATATGTTGAAACTTACTCGCCATCTCTATGGATATAATCCGCAGATAAAGTATGTAGACTATTATGAAAAGGCACTCTACAATCATATTTTAGGACAACAGGATCCTAAAACGGGGATGGTTGCATACTTCCTGCCTATGAAACCGGGAGCTCATAAAGTTTACAGTACGCCGGAAAATTCGTTTTGGTGTTGTGTAGGAAGTGGTTTTGAAAATCAAGCTAAATACGGAGAATTTATTTATTATCATGATAATAAAGGACTTTACGTAAATCTTTTTATTCCATCTGAATTGAATTGGAAAGAAAAAGGGATTCGTTTAAAACAAGAAACGAGTTTTCCAAATGGGGGTAGTACCAAACTTAGCCTTAACACTACTAGTTCTGTTAGTATGCCAATTAGCATTAGATATCCATCTTGGGCAGCGAATGCAGAAGTGAAAGTAAACGGAAAAAAACAAACAATTAAAGCTAAACCAGGAAGCTATATTGTATTAGACCGTAAATGGGATAATGGAGATACAATTGAAGTTGCATTTACTATGGCAATCAAAGTTAATCCAACATCTGATAATCCCCAAGTTGCGGCTGTAACCTATGGCCCTATAGTGTTGGCTGGTGCAATGGGAACAGAAGATATGATTGAACCAGCACCTTATAGTAATCCAAAGCTATATAACGATTATTATACCTACGATTATCATATTCCTGCAAGTGTTTCTAATCAGTTGAATTTGGATGCGAAAAAATTAGAGAAAAGCATCATTAAGGAAAATGGCAATACTCTAAAATTTAAAATAAAAGGGACTCAGAATATTTTGAAACCAATTTATAATATACATCGTGAAAGGTATATCGTTTATTGGAATTTAAACAAATAAGGATTTATATATAATTTACTATGAATATTAAACAACAATTTTTAGGTTCCATTTTTGCAACTTTAATGTTGGTGGGCTGCGGAAGTGCTATTACTAATACTAAATTGGATGATCAATTCGATGTGGATGCACAATTGGCTTATTGTGCAAAACAATCGTCCAATGCTTTAAAGTTAATACCCAATGATGGTTCGATTCCAAGGAGTATTCCATCTGATAGTAAACAATGGAGATTTGTCGATTATAAGGATTGGACCAGTGGTTTTTGGCCTGGTGAACTTTGGTATATATATGAAGCTACGGCAGACCATAAATGGGAAACTGCTGCAGATAAATTTACCAACTATTTAGCACCGCTTGCAGTTACTCCGGCTTTGGATCATGATTTAGGTTTTCAGGTTTTTAATAGTTATGGGAACGGTTATCGTTTGACAAAAAATCCGGAATACAAAAAAGTAATTTTAAAAACAGCCGATACTTTGGCGACACTTTTTAATCCAAAAGTGGGAACTATTTTATCCTGGCCCAGAGAAGTTCCTAACATGGAATGGCCACAGCACAATACCATAATGGACAACATGATTAATTTGGAATTATTGTTTTGGGCATCTAAAAATGGAGGAAATAAATCATTGTATGATATGGCTGTTAGTCATGCAACTGTAACAATGAATAATCATTTTAGACCTGATTATACTTCATACCATGTAGTGGTTTATGATAAGGAAACAGGTAAAAAAATAAAAGGGGTAACACATCAGGGGTATAGTGATAGTAGTATGTGGGCTCGTGGTCAGTCCTGGGCTATCTATGGTTATACAATGGTTTACAGAGAAACAAAAGATCCTAAATTTTTAGATTTTGCACATAAGGTAAGCCGTGTTTATCTAGACCGATTGCCAAAAGATTTAATTCCGTATTGGGATTTTGATGATCCAACGATTCCAAATGCCCCAAGAGATGCTTCGGCAGCGGCAGTTGTGGCTTCGGCTTTGTTGGAATTGTCAACTTATACTCAGGATACAGTGTTGGCTAAAGAATATTTAGAAAAGGCGGAAGGAATGCTGAAAGAGCTTTCGGATAATTACCAAAGCAAAAATACGAATACTGCACTTTTATTGCATTCCACAGGACACAAACCAGCTGATTCAGAAATTGATGCTTCCATCATTTATGCCGATTATTATTATGTTGAAGCTTTGTTGAGATATAAAAAAATAAAAGCAGGTGAGAAACCACTATTGACTTATAAATTCAATTAGAAAGAATAAAAATTAACCAAACAAAAATTAAAATGAAAAGCAAAAAAATTATATACTGGTCTATTGTTGTAGCATTGGCTGGATTTCTATTTGGTTTTGATACCGTAGTGATTTCTGGAGCCGACAAACAATTACAACAATTATGGGGCTCTTCTGATTTGTACCACGGATTGGTGGTGATGTCTTCGGCACTTTGGGGAACGGTAATTGGGGCTATTTTCGGAGCTATTCCCACTAATATTTTGGGTAGAAAGAAAACATTAGTATTAATAGGTGTTTTGTTTTTCCTTTCGGCTGTAGGAACTGCTTTCGCAAATGATTCAATCGTTTTTTCCATTTTTAGATTTTTAGGAGGACTTGGAATTGGAGCTTCAACTATTGCAGCACCAACTTATGTTTCTGAGATTGCTCCTGCAAAAGATCGAGGAAAATTAGTTGCATTGTACCAGTTTAATATTGTATTTGGTATTCTAATTGCTTTTTTATCGAATTATTTATTACAGGATATTGGCGAAAATTCATGGCGATGGATGCTAGGAGTTCAAGCGGCTCCGGCTTTAATCTATACTTTATTGGTTTTCGGAATCCCGGAAAGTCCGCGTTGGATTTTTGAGTATAAAAAAGACCGTGAAAAAGCGATTGCTATTTTGAAACAAGTCAATTCAGATGAAGAGGTTGCCAGCGAAATTGCGGCAATGGAAAATGAAAAACAGCATGAAGTGCTTGATGAATCGATTTTCATGAAAAAATACAGAAAGCCATTGCTATTAGCCTTCTTTATTGCCTTGTTCAATCAGTTTTCAGGGATTAATGCTTTCTTATATTATGCACCACGTATTTTTGAATTGGCTGGTCTTGAAAAATCAGCTTCTTTCTTTAGCAGTATCGGAATTGGTATAGTAAACCTAATTTTTACGCTCATTGGAATTTCATTAATTGACAAATACGGAAGAAAGACCTTGATGTACTTAGGTTCTGTTGGTTATGTAATTTCTTTAGGCTTAGTGACTATGGCTTTTTATTTTGAATGGAAAGGTATGGCTGTACCGTTGTTTTTCTTTTTATTCATAGCATCTCATGCAGTAGGTCAGGGTTCAGTAATCTGGGTATTTATTTCCGAATTATTTCCTAATAAACTCAGAGCAGCGGGAACTTCTTTTGGAACATCTGTCCACTGGGTTTTGGCAGCCTTGATTCCGTCTTTTATTCCTTTTTTATTTAAAGAAATTGGTTCGACTACCGTATTTGCCATTTTTTGTTTGATGATGGTCTGGCAGTTGCTATGGGTTTTCTTTAAAATGCCTGAAACAAAAGGAAAAACCTTGGAAGAATTATCAGAAAGTCTGGCAGCTAAATAACTATTTAAACTAAATTTCTAAAACTATAATGATGAATTTATTTAACCTCGAAGGTAAAACTGCTTTAATTACAGGAGGAGTACATGGATTAGGCATGGCGATGGCCAAAGGATTAGGACAAGCTGGTGCTAAAATTGTTGTAAATGAGCTCAACTCTCAGGAGGCCGTTGATCATGCTGTTGCAGCATACAGATCTGAAGGAATTGAAGCTTATGGGTATCTGTTTGACGTAACCGATGAAGAGGCGGTTATTGCTGCAATCAAAAAAATTGAAGCCGAAGTTGGACCAATTGATATTTTAATCAATAATGCGGGTATTATTAAAAGAACTCCAATGCTTGAAATGGAAGTCAAAGATTTTGCAGCTGTTGTCAATGTAGATTTGATTAGTCCTTTTATTGTTTCTAGAACAGTTGTTAAAGGGATGATTGCTCGTGGTGGTGGAAAAATCATTAACATCTGTTCGATGATGAGTGAATTGGGTCGTGATTCAGTTAGTGCTTATGCAGCAGCAAAAGGAGGTTTGAAAATGCTGACCAAAAACATGGCTACAGAGTGGGCTAAATTCAATATTCAAACTAATGGTATTGGTCCGGGGTATTTTGCAACTAGCCAAACAGCTCCAATTAGGGTGGATGGACACCCATTTAACGAGTTCATCATCAGTAGGACTCCTGCAAACCGTTGGGGTGAACCTGAAGATTTACAAGGAGCAGCTATATTCTTATCTTCAAAAGCAAGTGATTTTGTAAACGGCCATATCCTTTATGTAGATGGTGGAATTTTAGCCACTATTGGTAAGCCCTCTAATGAGTAATTTATTGGTTTAATCAATAGCTTTTTCAAAATTTTAAAATAATTAAAATGGATTTAAATATATCTAATGTAATAGATAAAAAAGTAATTTTTGAACAGATTGAAGCAGAATTAAAGAAAGAGAATTTTACTATTGTTCAACAAGATGAAACAAGACCCTGGGGTGGTTTTTTCGTAATTGATGAAAGTCAGGCAGCTACTTTTGCAGCTAAATTTTTTCCGCATCTGGAAATGGATAAAATTAAGATAACAAACAAACTAAGCCCTAAAATATTAATTGTTGCTCCGGGAAAACGTTTGTCGTGGCAATATCATTTCCGTAGAGCTGAAATTTGGAAAATTGTAGCCGGGATAGTGGGCGTAAAAACAAGCCCAACAGATGAAGAAGGAGAAATTCAACAGCTTATACCAGGAGATTTTATCCAAATGGATAAAGGAGAACGTCATCGTCTAATTGGTTTGGATTCATGGGGTGTTGTTGCCGAAATCTGGCAGCATACCGATCCTGAAAATCCTTCCGATGAAGAAGATATCGTTCGCTTGCAGGATGATTTTGGGAGATAATAAAGTTCAGAAAGGGTTTTCTTTTTTTGATAAAAACAAAATCCAATTCTTAAACTATTGATGTTTAAGGGTTGGTTTTTTGTTGGTACAAACTACCGGTATAAAAATGAAAAACCCTAGTATTACTGGTTTTTTAGCTTTTAAAGTGACCCCGTCCGAACAAATGTCTCACCAATTCTTAGAGTATTTAGAACGATTAGCGAATATGAAAAATGAATATTAAAATACAATTAAGGATTTATTTAGATTTAATAAGTAAAGTTGTGTTTGTGAGTAATTGTTCTTGGATTATTTTATTTTAAGATTTTTTTTACTTTAGTATGGCAATATTTTTTGCAAAATTGTGTTTTGTAGTATGTAAAGTCTTACGATACTAAGGTGTTTTTTTAGAAGTAAAATAGCCGAAGTTTTCAAGACTATAAATTTATCTTAAAACAATTATAAACACATGCAATCTTTTAATGACATAGCTGTTTAGTATCCCCCATTTGTATCTGTTTTGAATTAATAGACACATTGATAAAATTAATTTTGTTTGTATAGGCTATATTTTTATGAGGTTAAAAATAAACGTACAATGAAAAACACTTTAAATGATATACTGGTTCAAATAAAGAAGTATGAGAAAAAAGTTTCTGACGAAGCAACTAATTTAATAGATGAATCTTATAAAATAAGTACCTATCTAAGGGAGTTGCTATTTGAGATAAAAAATCAAATTTTAAAAGTTGGTTTTAAAGATGATTCTGAGGAGATAAACTTTTTCAAAAATATAAAACCTCAAATACTTGGCAAATTAATTTATTACAATAAAGTATTTCGAACAGAGACTTCTTGTCCTGTAAACGACGGAAAAATGTACCATAATTTCTTCTCGAATGAACTGGAAGAATTAAAGTTAGAATATAAAGAGCACATTTGCAATTCTGATTTTCACAGGTATTATCGTTCTGGAAGGACGGATAGAGATAGTGAGTATTTCATGTTGGGTAAAATAAATTATCACAATGGACTCAATAGCTTTGTATTTGAAATAGATCCCAGTTTTTCTACCTATTATGATTACAAAGTAGCCCGAATTATAGCTAACGAATTGCTTTATACTTATTTGTTAGAGAAAATAAATCCAGATCAAAATTCAAATTCTATTTTGCAAAATCCGGAATCGGTTAAGGAAATCTTTTGGACTGATTCTAAAAACGCACTTATAGAATTAATTTATGCTCTATATGCTTCAGGAGTTATTTCACATGGTAAAATTGGGATTCGAAAAATTAGTCTTGCTTTTCATATTTTATTTAGAACGCCTTTAGGAGACATTCATCATGCTTTTCATCGAATGAAAGAAAGAACTGGTTCCAGAACAGTTTTTCTGGATAAACTTAAAGTAGCTTTAGAAGAATACATGGATAAGGATTTATAGTTATATTTCAAATTGTTAATAAGAACAGCGTTTTTACCACGCTGTTTTTTTATGCCATAAATACCCATTGGTATGCCCATATTTATCAGTTGTTGGCTTTCGATGTTATCAACAGAATAGTTGTTTTACCGCATTTGTAAAATTACGAAAGTTTAAAAATCGTCATTTTCAATTGGTACATCTTGGCGGAAAATTACACTCATACTTTTCAAATTTGTACAGCTATCATATGTAATTGTGTAATGTATTAAAATAAAAGTATGAATATCGACAGAATGGAATTTATAGCGTGGATGGAGCGCATCATGGATCGTTTCGATATCCTGAATGAACATATAAGTGATGTTCAAAAGCAACGGAATAACATTGATGGAGAAGAATTGTTAGACAATCAGGATCTCCTTCAGATGTTGAAAATTAGTAATCGCTCACTTCAGCGTTACCGCTCATCAGGTAAGTTGCCCTATTATACAATTAGTGGAAAGCTTTATTATAAATTATCAGACGTTCATCAATTTATACGTGATAGTTTTAATGCTCCTTTCAAAAAGTGACAGACAAAAAATGTCAAGTAAAGCCATTGAAAGTCATTTGGTATATGCTGTTATTTCATCTCATTATTTTCGGGTTTATAAATTAAAAATGCTATTGTGATGAGCGAGCAATCTATAGATGCACCAAAAGTTGAAGATCAGTTTTCTGATATTTTATTGGTACTTGACACGAAAAAAAAGAGAATAGAGGCAGTTAAAGGAATAGGTGAAAATGGTGAATTACAAACGGTAACTGCCAACAAGAAAAATGAAAACCAGTTTATGCGTGTCGATAAGCATGGTGATTTTTTTTTCAAATTTTTTTCAAATTTTCTGAACCAATTAAAGAATCCAACTCATTTTAATTTTTTTAAAGTAGCTGTCCATGACGGGATTAATGTAGCCAATAAAATGCAAAAAGAAGTTGATAATCCAACTCAAGAAGGAGAAAAACTATTTAGCGAACACGAGATAAAAATTAATAATAAACAAGAAAATAAGAATATTATGGAAACAACACAGCCAGCAACGGAAACGAGTGAATACCGCTTTAAATTAGAACAGATTGATTGGAATGCGATGTCTAATCTCGGATTAAGCAAAGAACGACTTGAAAAAATGAAGCTACTTGATCCTTTATTAAAAGGATATAAGACAAATGAATTGGTTCCTATAAGTCTTGATTTAGGAACTTCCATTACCCGTATGGATGCCAGACTTTCGCTGCAACAGAATGATAAAGGCCAGGTGGTTGTTGCTATTCATGGAATCCGCAAAGAACCACAGTTAAATTTTCCATTTTTTGGACACGAATTTACCAACGAAGATAAGGAAAACTTGCTCCAAACAGGAAATATGGGACGAGTGGTTGATTTGACCAATCCTAAAAATGGAGAAACAATACCTTCTATTATTAGTGTGGATAGATTGACAAAAGAGCTTATTGCTTTGCGTACAGATCGTATTAAAATACCTGATGAAATAAAAGGTGTGAAGTTAGATGAACAGCAAAAGCAGACTTTGGCGGAAGGCAAAGCTTTGTACCTAGAAGGTATGATTTCTAAAAAAGGAGAACCTTTTAATGCGGCTGTTCAATTTAATGCAGATAAATGTTACGTAGAATTTCTTTTTGACAGAACTAATAATACACAATCTGTAAACCAACAACAGGAAATACCACGCATATTTAGAGGAAAAGAACTAGATGATCAACAATATCAAAAGTTCAAAGAGGGGCAAACAGTTCATGTAAGTGGTTTGGTTGATAAAAAAGGCAAAGAATACCAAGGCTATATCACATTGGATAAAGAAACTGCAAAAACTAATTTTTCTTTTGATAACCCAAATAAATTAAAAGAAAAAGCACAGCCTAAAGAGGAAAATAAAACACAGGTTGCTGTTAACTCTGAGGGTAAGACGAATGAGGCTACAAAGAACACCAAAGAACCTTTGAAAACCGAACAGAATCACTCGGATAGTAAAAAGCAACAACAAGAGCAGGAGAAACCTAAAGCAGCTGCTAAGTCTAAAGGGAGGAGAATATAACTGTCCTAAAGACTCAATCGATGAAAGTAGTAATTGCAGAAAAACCAAGTGTAGCAAGAGAAATAGCTATATTGTTGGGAGCTAATGAGAAGAAAGAGGGTTCCCTGATAGGGAATGGATATCAGGTGACCTGGGCATTCGGACATTTAGTTACGCTGGCAATGCCGGAGGATTATGGTATTAGTGGTTTTCAAAAAGAAGGTTTACCTATACTACCTAAGCCTTTCTTATTGACTGCTCGTAAAATCAAGACAAATAATGGCTATGTAACTGATCTAGCCACATTGAATCAATTGAAAATCATTGAGAAGCTTTTAAAGAACTGTGAAAGTATTATTGTTGCTACAGATGCTGGGCGTGAAGGGGAATTGATTTTCCGTTATATTTATGAATATCTAAAATGCGACAAACCCTTCGAAAGATTATGGATAAGCTCATTGACAGAAAAAGCGATTCTCAAGGGATTTGATAAGCTGAAACCAGGAAAGGAATTTGATGGTTTATATTTTGCGGCTCAAGGGAGAAGCCGTGCAGACTGGCTAGTAGGTATTAATTCCTCACAAGCTTTGACAGTTGCTTCCGGAAATGGAATTTATTCTTTGGGAAGAGTGCAAACCCCAACATTGGCACTTATTTGCAAAAGGTTCATAGAAAATAAAGCATTCACAATTAAGAAATATTGGCAAATTGAGTTAGAGCATAGAAAGGATTTTATTGATTTCAAAAGTCTTTCTCTAACTAAATGGGATGATAGTAAACAGGCTGGTCATGCACTGAAATTCATTCAACGACATGGAATGGCTACGGTCACAGCTCTTGAAAAGAAGACAGTTAATGAACAACCACCCTTATTATTTGATCTTACAGGATTACAGAAAGAAGCCAATATAAAATTGAATCTTTCAGCAGAAGAAACTCTTACTATTGCTCAAAGTCTTTATGAGAAGAAATTTATCAGTTATCCACGTACCGGGAGTAAGTATATTCCCGAAGATATTTGGGGAGAAATTCCCAACTTAATAGGGATATTAGAAGAAATGGATAAGTTTCGAGAAATAGTGCCTAAAATGAAAAGGGGACGTTTGAATAAACGTATCGTTAACGACCTAAAAGTAACCGATCATCATGGTTTATTGATTACAGATAAGATGCCTTCAGCTTTAGTTGCAAAAGAGAAAGCTATTTATGAAATGATTGTCTATCGTTTACTAGAAGCTGTTTCACCTGTCTGTATTAAAGAAATAACAGATGTTGTATTGCAAGCGGCACATAGTGATTTTTTATTAAAAGGATGTAAAATTATTGATGCAGGCTGGAGATTCATTAAGGGAAGTTTTATTGATGAAGATAACAATCCCGTTCAGGATTTACCGGAACTAAAAATAGGTGATGAGCTAAAAATAAAAGGAGCGAAAGCTTTACAGAAACAAACCAAACCACCTGTTCTTTATACCGAGGCCAGTTTATTGGGAGCAATGGAAAATGCAGCTAAGCAGATTGAAAGTGAACAAGAACGAAAGGCTTTACAAGGAATAGGAATTGGAACTCCGGCAACAAGAGCGGCTATTATTGAAACACTTTTTAAAAGAGAGTATATTAAACGAGATAAGAAGCTTTTACTACCTACAGAAAAAGGATTGAAGGTTTACGAATGGGTAAAAGATAAAAAGATCGCTGATGTTGCTATGACAGCAGAGTGGGAATTAGCTTTACAAAAAATCGAAAATAAGGAAGTAGATGTTGCCGTATTTCAAAAAGGAATGGAAGATTATACTAGAACTATCACAAAAGAAATACTCGCTTTATCTGTTGAAAAAGAGAAACAGCTGGAACTAATTTGTCCCAGATGTAAAATTCAGAGATTAGTGATTCGGGATAAATTAATGAAGTGTCCGGATGAAAGCTGTAATTGGGTTCAATTCCGAAATATATGCGGCATACAGTTGAATCTGGTCGATTTAGAGACTTTGATAATTAAAGGTAGAACCGGTCTTCTAAAAGGTATGACTAGTAAATCGGGGAAAAAATTTGACGCTTATATCGAAATGGATGAAAAAGGGGAGACCTCTTTTACTTTTCCTGAAAAGAAAAAAAACAAATAGAGAATTTTTTTGATTCAAAAAAAGATATTAATTCATTGATTGCTTTCGGTTTTGATCCGAATTATAAAACTAAAAAAATGGCTGTTTCAAGGTAGAGACAGTCATTTTGATTTTATTTTTTAGACTCGTTTAAAGAAGTTTTTCTGAATTCTTTTAAAAGCTTTTCTATTTCCAGAGAAGCTTTACGAGCTCTGGTCCCTGCCGCTTTATTTCCTTTTTCTGTTTGTAATTCTGCATCCGATTTGAATGTTCCAAATTCTGTAGCGATTTTTTCGATTAGTTCTTTCATAAGAGATTTTTATTTAGTGAAAAAAGTAAAAATAATAATTACAAATGTAATTTAGTCAAGACAAAAGAAAATTTTATTGAACATTGATTCATAATAGACTTTATCAAAGCAGAAAGTATGGAATAAAGAGAAGAGATTAATGTGTTTTTTCTTATTTTAAAATTAACTATCTTTGAAAGATACAACCAATAAAATTTTTAAATTATGGCACTTAAACCAGGACCAAAAAGAATAGCAGATTCAACAGGAAAACCTGATCAGCGTCAGCGGGATAACAAAAGTACTCCAGGGAACACGCCCTCGTTGAAACCGTCTAAAAGTACAGGGAAAAAGTAAATCACACTCGTTTTAGTTTGTCCTTAGATTTGGCACTTGCTTACAGCGTGCTTAATAAGTAAAAGATAAATTGTAGCTTTTTAATGTGGTTAAAATAACAAAAGTCACTTCAATAACTGAGTGACTTTTGGTTTTAAAGAATTTAATCTTCCTGCACCAAATACTGTAAATCAGGATCATTTTTGATGCGTTCCAATTCACTTTCGATAATCAAAACGATATCTCGCTTTACTTGCCTATAATTGGCTTCAATTTCGGTTTTCATTTTATCCTCACCATTTTCATTAACGAAAGATAAAATCTCTGGAATCTTTTTATAAGCCATGGTTTCTGAAGCTACATTTTCATTATCCACTACAATTTCGGAATGGAAAATTTTCTGTTCAATACGTTCATCAAAATTGTCTGAAACAGCTCCCACAAACATACCTTGCGTAAGTGTTGAAATTTTTGAAGCAGGTATTAGACTGTCTAGTTGTGTAGATATAGAGGTTGATTTATCATTTCGATTAATGGTCATACTTTGCCTTTTCTGCAACACTTTTCCAAAGCGTTCTGATAAGCTCTTGGCGGTTTCTCCTACTACTTGTCCGCTAAAAATATTACCCACCGTATTTTGGATAACCTTACTTTCTTTGTCACCGTAATCGCGTGTTAATTGAGAATAATCCTGAAACCCCAAACAAACCGCTACCTTATTACTTCGGGCAGTCGCTATCAGATTATCCAATCCTCTAAAATAGATGGTTGGCAACTCATCAATAATAACCGAACTTTTTAATTGTCCTTTTTTATTGATTAGTTTTATAATTCTCGAATTGTACAAACCAAGTGCAGCCGAATAGATATTCTGTCTATCCGGATTATTTCCAACGCAAAGTATTTTAGGTTCGTTCGGGTTATTGATGTCCAATGAAAAATCATCTCCGGTCATTACCCAATACAGTTGAGGTGAAATCATCCTGGACAAAGGAATTTTAGCGGATGCGATTTGTCCTTGTAACTGATCCTGTGCGCCACCTTGCCAGGCATCCATAAAAGGGGATAGGTAGTTTTCGAGATCAGGATAGGAAGTAAGGATCGTAAATACATCTACATATTTTTTATTGAGTAACTCAATAGCATGAGGGAATGTACAGTATTTTCCATTATCATATATTTTCAGAAACCAAATGATGGCAGCTAACAGAATTATAGGAGATTCAACAAAAAAGTCTCCCTGTTTTTGTATCCAACTTCGGTTAAGATTCAACATAATAGTATAGGCCGATTCATAAGCATCGGATATATCAGTCATAAAATCTGGATTGATGGGATTACAACGATGGCTTCTACGTGGATCATCAAAATTGATGATGTAGAATTTTGGTTTAACCTTATACTTATCGGTATGCTTTAACAAATGATTGTAGGCAATGGTAGATAGGTCATCGAATTTAAAATCATAGATATACATCGAAAATCCCTTTTCGATATGCTGCTTGATGTAATTATTTATAATAGCATAACTCTTGCCAGAACCAGGTGTACCTAATACTATGGAGGCTCTAAATGGATTTACTACATTAATCCATCCTTCATTCCATTTGCCTTTGTAATAAAACTTGGTCGGTAGATTAACGGAATATTCATTTTCCATCAATTTAGTTTCTTGCATGAAACTTTCGTTTTCGTTATTGAATACATCGTCCATCAGATTGTTTCTTAGCAAACGGCTAATCCATACACCAGCCATCATCAAAGCAATGTAGCCTATCGAGCTTGTTAGAATGTATAATGAAGTCGCTAATTTTGGAGATAACTTAAGCAAGAATGTATTTAGAAAGAAAAGTATAAAGCCGATAATTAGAGCTGTATAGATTTTGGTCCAGGTTATCTTTTCGTTTTTTACTCCTTTTGTTCCCAAACAACTTAACGCCAGTAAAACCAATGCAAAAACTTTGGTATATAAGGCATGAGAGAATAGACTTGCTGTTCGTTGGAAATTACCTAGAATTTTATTGATGACTTGTAATGTCCAACCTCGTTCTAGAAAAAAGCTATAACCAAACCAGTAAAAGTGCATTAAAACCAGAAGTATGCTTACTGCACGCATGAAAGCCATTATTTTGGCTAACCCTCTTAAATCGTCTTCTCCTTGCATGTTTAAAATAATTAAAAATGTTGCAAGTGAATTTAGGAGTTAAGCAAAATCCTAAAAGCGAACGATCTTCAAATGGCTTTTATTGGCGTTATTTGTCTATGATTAACTGAAAACGGAATTGTATAAGCAAACTCTATTTCTTATTTCCATTTCTTCGGTGTTTTTTATTTTTCTTCATTTGCTTAGCAAACGCCTGTTCTTCATAATCCTCTCCTTGTGTTTCTGGGAATAAACCACCAAGACTTCCGATAAAACCAAAATCAATATTAGTCGGGGTTGATTGATTTTTATTTAGAAAATCAAAAAGTGCATGTGGTTTTTCTGTTTCTGATTTTGTATGGTTTGTGCTTTCGGAAGATGTATTCTTTATGTTGTGATGTATTCCATCTTGGCGTTTTTGAGTGTTTTTTTTATTCCAACAATCATTAAAAATGTTAGCAGAAAGATTTTTACCCAATTGTGATCCGTTCCAAACACTGCGGGATTCATGGTCAATAAATGTGATTCCGTAAATACGTCCCTGATCATTCTTACGAAAAACTGTATTAATGCCTTGCTCTAACAATTGTTTTTTAAATTCGGTTTCGTTAGGAGTCGTATGAATTGCAATTTCGATTGTTTTTTTTAGGATTTCTTTTGCTGGTTCTACTTTCATTTTTTCTTTCGATTGCTCGAAATGTTTTTGTAAAGCATCCAGTCCTGCCTGTTTACCAAAACGTGAAGCTTTAAACGGATTGCTTGCTTTTTCTCCTTGTTCATTCAGAGCAAAATAGACCAATCCTTGTTTGGGTTGTCCGTGTAATTCGCCTTTTACTTCTTCTGCGGTAATATTAAAAAGTGAAAGGAGTGCATTATAAGCACCTAAACTTTGATAGTGATAATACTTTGGTAAATGCCGAACTACTGAAGCTATCTGGCTCTTTACATTCGCTGTCTTGTAGTCAATTGGTTTGAATATTTCTTCTTTTGGATTCCGGTTTTTTTCAGTTGCCAGTATTAGTTTGTATTCTTGTTCCAATGCACGGCAGGCATTCATGGAACGTAATTTTTCATAGTTGTCAGCTAATTTTTTACCGTTACAATCTACACAGGTTGATACAATATGAATGTGAGTTCGTTCAATATCGGTATGTTTAAAAACTACATAAGGCTGGTCTCCATAACCCATGTGTTCCATATAATCTTTTGCTATCTGTTTGAAATCTTCATCGCTCACTTTGTCTCTCGGATCAGGGTTGAGAGATATATGTAGCACTGGTTTTTCTGTTCGTTTATTTGCAATCAGATAAGGTTCAAATGAGTGATACAATTGAGTAATAGTATAATTACCATTGACTGTTTCTCTTATTCTATGGGTTGTTAATACTTCTCCGTTTTCTTTATCAACTTTGAGTTGGTTGTAAGAAAGTGCTCCAATAATATTTGCTCCACGACCAATTTTTGCTATCATTTATCTTCATTTTTAATCAAATGTTTGGCTTCAAATTCCTCGGTTAATTTTATAATTTCCTGACATAATTTTGCCAATTCTGTTGTTAGTTTTTCCAATTTGAAGAGATAAGCTGCTGCTTTCTTTTCGGAAAAATTGCGGTATAATATCTTAACTATCTGATTGTAATTAACTCCAACGGCACGAAACTGACCATACAAAGTGGTTAGTCGCATGTAATAATCCATTGCAGCCATATCTACTTTTACGGTTTTTATTTGTTTTTCAAACAGAATAGAGGTAATAAAATGGGCTTTATTTTCTGATCCTGAAGTATCGAACATCGAGAGAAATTTGACATTTTCTTCGTCAGTAAGGCGAAACACATAACGGTGAATGCTGGGATTCTTTTTGGGATTCCTGCCGCCTTTATGCTGTTTGTTGTTCTGTTGTCCATTCATCATTAATCCATTTTAAATTCTACAAAACACCGACTTCGGAGGATGTTTTCAGCCCCTGCAAGGGCAAGTTGTTTTGAGGCACGGAATTCATTTCGAGTGCCTCAAAACACAACTTGCTCTGTTCTGGCGAACAGATAATCCGCCCTTCGGGACGGATTTAATAAAGCAGGGAAAAACGGCTTCATGCCGTTCCAGTTTTTATCCCAATATTGATTTAATCTTTCCACTGAAATATCTGATTACTGTTTTATACAAAGTAAATGATTGAATATAGAATCATTATAGTGTGAAGAATAGCCAAGAATTACCAGTTAGTGCCAATTACTACCACGAGAATAAAAGCAAATACATAGCTGTATTTCTTTGTACTTATAAATAGACATAAGGATATAAGTAGGTACGGAGGTAACAACGTACTTACACAAATAGAAATGTAGAAAAGTACAGTTATACGAATATAGATAGTTGTATAAGTAAGTTGATAAACGGCTACTTATCTAAGTACAGTAATGAAGACATATTTGGATAGGTAAACAGTTTGGTATGTACTTCCCTGAATATATAAAGTTGTACAGAATGACAAACCTATATGCAGAAGTGTGTAGATAACTGCGGATATACATAAATAAGTAACTGGATATATAAATAATTTAAACCTTTTAAATATGAATGCAAAACACAAAGCAATATTTATCGCCTTTTCTTCTCAAAAGGGCGGTGTCGGAAAAAGTACCTTCACAACACTTATTGCCAGTACGATGCACTATCGATTGGGCTACAATGTTGCTGTGTTTGATGCCGATTTTCCACAACACAGTTTGATGAAAATGAAATCCCGTGATCTGGCTATGGTAATGGAAAATGAGCATTTGAAAAAGTTGGCGTACAAACAATTTACCACCATTAACAAAAAAGCCTATCCCATTATGCAACACAAGGCAGAAAGCGTATTGGAAGCGGCTCACGAATTTTTGAATAGCTCTTCAGTACCTATTGATCTTATATTCTTCGATCTTCCTGGAACGGTGAATACTCCTGGTATATTGAAAGCTTTAGCAGGAATGCACCACATTTTTACGCCTATTACAGCAGATCGTTTGGTAATGGAAAGCACGCTTGTATTTACCCAGCTTTTGCAGGATGTGATTATGAAAAAAGGAACAACTTCCATAGAAACCATTAATCTGTTTTGGAATCAGGTGGATGGCAGGGAAAGCACTCCCTTATATAATGTTTATAACCAACTTATCGAACAATTGGGATTGAGCCTGATGCAAAGCCAAATCAAGAATAGCACTCGTTTTCGTAAAGAAAGCGAAGAGAATAGTAAAACTGTATTTCGCTCTACGGTTATGCCGCCTGAAGAACGTTTGATGAAAGCCTGTCAGCTGGATTTATTTGTAAACGAATTTTTAAAAATCATTCAATTATAGTTTATGGAGAAGGATAATAAGAGAAAAGTGGCTTCTGAAATTAACGAAGAGTTGATGATGAACCTGATGGTGGATGGTATTAAAAAGGAAGGCTTACAACTTCCGTCAGACTTAACCGAAAAATCACAAAAAGAAAGTTTTAAGCCTAAACAATCGCCTTCTGCAAAATCAGAAATTAAAGAAAAGACCAAAATCAAAAAGACAAGCGAACCATATTATGAAAGCATTTTTTTTAAAAGACCGGATACCAATGCTCGTGATGGAAAAACGGTGTATATCAGACCTGATTTTCACGAAAAACTATCCCGAATTGTTCAGGTGATTGGCGAAGACAAGATAACTATTTATGCTTATTTAGATAATTTGTTGAGTTACCATTTTCAGGAATTTGGAGAGCAGATAACCAAGAGTTTTAATGATAAGTACAAACCTATTTTATGAGTTATGGAAATAGTAATTCTGATATGTTTACTGATTGTAATTGTTCTGCTTTTGCAGGACAAGATTGTTATCAAAATAGGGGTGGAGCAAAAGCCAACTAAGAAAAAACCAAAGCTACCCGACATTATGGGACAGCCTAAAACACTAAGAAGCCTTTCAGTGTCAAACCATGCCCATGAAAGTCAAAATAAAAAGCAGGAAGATAAAACAGATAATTTTGACATTGAAATTGAAGATCAAGATATTGATAAGCAAATTCCGCAGGAAGAGCTGGACGAAGTTTATGAAATTATACCTGATTTTGAGGACGAGGCAGAAGAATGGAATAGTTATGGAATATACGATGGTGATAACGGTTTTGCCCAAGGCGTTACCTTTGAAGAACTAAGCTCCGTTGGGATGTTGTTGCAAAAAGAAAAATTGGAGCAATCTCAAAAGGAAAAAGCAATTAGCATAGTTCAGAAAATACAAGGAACCGAATTATTCGACCTACTGGAAAATTCTATGGAAAGTGCCTCTCGTAAAATAGCCGAGCTATTAGAGAGTAGCCTTTCTTCTGAAGCAGAAAACAGTTCTTCCACTTTGCGGAAAAATGATTTCGAGGATTTTGATATTGGTGAGTTTGTGTGAGACGTCTATAATATTATATTGCTTTATCAAGTCTTTTATGAATGAATGATATTGTGTTTAGGATATCTAGGGCTTCATCTTCGGTGATTTCAAACCTAATTTTAGGTTCATGCGCTGTAGGGTTTCTAATTAAACCAAACATACCTTTAATAAGATTACATAATCCTAAATGCTCGCTTCTGTCCGTATCTGTTTTTAGATGATTGATTTTAATCAATGGATTACTGGTTGAAAATGAAGTTTCAGCTAATGCATTACCATCTGCGTATAGTCCAGTCATAGTTCTTAAGCGATCTGCAATACTTTTGGTAGCTTCAAAGACTGAATGAAAGTAATTTTCAACCAATAATTCAGATTTACAATATTCAAATACAGCAGAATGAACATTTCTGTTTTCCAACTTATGCTTTAAACGGCTTGCACGCTGTTCAGCTTCTGCGATTGTTGTAGCTTTTTCAACTAACCTGAATTTGCCTTGTTCTGTAAGCTCTGTACCAATAAAATATAAACGTTTATTAACTTCCAACCTACGGTTATGAAAAATGTCTTCTTTTCCAATGTATCTAACGGGTTGTAAAGTGTCCTGAACAAATCTTAGAATATTATTTGAGCATTGATTCTTATTTTGCCAATCAGCAAATGCAGAATATAGTCTTTTCCATTTTGTATTTTGAGCGTCGATATCTGGAATCTTAGAATTCAATAGGATTTGGCCTATCTCTGTACCCGTCAATCCATCTGAGGTGTCTCCTATAGTTCTACAAAGCTCTTCTAATATGTGCGCTTCAAACATTGGTCGTTTAGTATTAGCCATATTTTCTACTTTTCTTGTTCATAATAGATTTTATAGTATTTCCTTCCAGGTTTTTCCACTCCTTTTCGATTAGTTTTTTATTTTCTAACATATAAATATCAAAAAAATATTCTGTATTACTTGATTTCATAACTTAATCTTAACCTTTGTATTAATTTAGTCAAAAGCTACTGTTTTCTTATAATTAAAAAAGATAATTTCCAAAGGGTACAATTTATGGACTTTGCTTTATGAGTGGGTAATTTATTTTTCCATTCTCTTTTTCGTCATATTCACTTTCTAATTCAAAAGGGTAATATTTTTTCTTTTTCCAAACACCATTTTTGAATTTGAAGCAGTATGTTCTGCACTCTTTTTCCGAATTATTGTTTAACACAATTTCTAATACATCATTATTTTTAAATTCTAATTCCGTATCAAAAGTATCTGTTTCCGTTAGACGTTTTAAAATTGTATTTTGATTGTTTTTGTACTTCGGATCAAATTCATCATATTTTGCAAAAACCTCACCAACAATCATTATGTATTTATCCTTATTGTATCGATGCCAAACCCAATAATGTTTCAACTTTTGAACATTATTAGTGGCACAACTGCAGAACTTTATTTTATTGGATACTACGCACATTATTTTTCTTTTAATCTTTGTAACTATTTAATATTTACAAAAAACTCAGAACTACGAGCAACACAAATTCCGTTTTTAACAATAAAACATTCAACCCAATGTAAACCTGTATAGCCAGAATGTTCTTTTTGGACCAAGCCACCACGTCCAAGTGTTTGCGCCTGAAAAATTCCTCCACGCAATCCCATAAATGTGTTTTTAGCTTCTTCACCTGTGTTTACAACCTGCCAATATACATCATAAGGTTTTGGGACATTGGTTGTAGCTGTAAAGTAAATTTCACACCCTTTGGGAACAATTGTTTGAGTTGTAATGGATTTTGATTTTTTGTAATCAGTAACGTCATTAAACCTTCCATATACATCACAATTGTATTTTAGACCAACGGGCCATAATGGTTGAATACGATGTGGAACTGATAGTAATTGAGAAGAAAAATTTACTGGTTTTAAATCTTCTGTAATTAACTCATCATAACCTAAGTTTCTTACCGCCTCGTTTACTGCTCTAGTTCCTAAAATATTTTTTAAAACTCTATAAACATTAGTATGATCCAAGTTTTGTAATGCTCCAAAATCAGCTTTTGCTTTTTCTAACCAAGTAAAAAAATTATCTTGTTTTTGTTTTTCAGAAGGCCATTTGTCTGCAAAGTTTTCTTCTTCATTCACAGGATTACTAATCCTCCAAATGTTTTTATTAAGGTTTGGACAATACACTTCATGCATGTGTAAGTGCATTGTGTTTAAAATATTAATTAATGCACGTATAACATTGCTTTCTTTCTGATAAGCTTTTGCAGCCAAGGTTGTAATTATGATAGAAATTGGTTTGTCGCAATCACCACCAAACATAATGTCTCTATGTCTTTTTAGTATTTGAACTACCCTAAGTAGGGGAGGCTTTGCTTTTTTATAGCTTGGTAGTGGAGTAATACTTTCACTTAACAAAACGGATTTTAAAACATTAATATTACTTCTTTCTTTGAACCAAGCTGCATAACCAAAAGGATTACTCTTTAACCAATAGTTTGGATTAGTTTCCGAAGGATAATTATCCTCCCTTTGATCTGTTATTCGAAGAGAGATGTTTTCTAAATCCGTTTTATCTAATTTATTAAAAGATCGTTCGCTTAAATTGATATGATTATTATTTCCAACCAAAGCTGGCAGTATGTCTAAATGAAATTTTTCATCTGCATATACAAGAGTCCAGCAACGATTACCTTCTTTGTCTAACATTCTGTTGTAGTTTTCATTTTTGTCAATGAGTTGATTTTTTACAGCATGTTTTAAATGGATTTGAGCCCAATTAATACCTTTTCCAGTTAGACGGCAAACTAAATCTACATCAAGTTCATCGTCTTCCATAATTGGTCTAATCATTGTGCCCAATAGGAATGAGCCTTGGGGTAAAATTTCTGGTTTATAAAGACTTAATCCTGAGCCTTCCTTTGAAAGTTGTTTAGCAACTGCGGTATACCTTTGTTCAACTAATTCATGTTGTGCTTGCGTAATATCTAATACTTGTCCGATATTCTCTAGCAAGTCGTTTATTTTGTTTGGTCTGTTAGTTAATTCGAACATACTTATTGGTTTTTAATTTCTATTGCTTTACTGAAACCATTATTATTTGAGTTTTGGTCGTATAAAATTAATGGTAAATCTGCTTTTTCCATCCATACTCTACCTGTTTCTATAGCACATGAATTTGGCATAACTGGAAAAATATGAATTGGATGATCTATTGAATAGTGAAGCTTAATTTTACTATATGCATTTCTAACTTGATTTTTAAAATTATTGAGTGTTTGTCTGCTTTGCAAAACATTACGATTTGGATTTTCAACAGTAATTTTCCAAATAGAAACATCATTACCTAAAGTTTCGAATATTCTTTCGTCCATAACATTATCACTTAAGCTTATTACTAATGCCGCATTAGAAAGAATTTTTTGTGGTTCATATAATCTCACATCTAACGCATCTTCTTCATTATTCCATTTCCATGATTGCTTTGGTTCACGGTGGAGTTGGTATATTTCACTTATTGATAATTCAGAAAATAATGTTCCTAACTTGATCAGTAGTGGTTGTGGAGCTAAAGCAAAAATTGAAAAATGAGTTTTTTTATCTTGAGTTATTAAAGGTTTAATATTTTGCTTTACCATATCCTCTAACTGATTAGAGTGAATGTCCCAATAGCTTTGTTTATTATCCTTAATAGCCAAATTTGAAGTGCCAAGTTGGATTATATTATCACTAACTGGATAATAAGCTGGTAGTATTGCTTCAACACAGTCATTAAAGTTAATGGTTGGTTCAAAAGTGCCAATTTTAGCAGTAAATGAAACGATTTGACTTTTTTTATCAGGTGTTAAACCTGTTAATAATTCTATATTTCGTTCCTGCTTTATTTTCATAGCAGTCAATGATTTTCTTGTATGAGTAACCACTTCACGTTTATCAATCCTTCGATGACATTCATCACAAAGGAGTAATAAATTATCAAAGCTAGTTTCTAGTTGTTCAGACAAAATAGCATCTCCACGTGGACCGTCTTCACTGGCAGCTACAATATGAGAGATATATGATTTGTTTAAGTCTTTTTGCATCAAGCTATCTTTCCAAAGAGGAATGTTACAGCCATCATATTGGCATCGACCACCTGATTTTACCCAAAGTTTTCTAGAAATACCTTGTGGTATTGCTTTACGCGCCCTTACAACTAGATTTTTATTCATTTTACAGTATTTAAGATTTAATACTGCAAATATTATATAGATGTATGCAATACAACTGCACAGTATTGAAGTTTTTATTTTTAGGACAAACTAACCAATCAAAGCATTTTGATTTACCACTTTTAGTAAATGGATTATTTTATGAATTTTCTCGTCTTCATCTTGAAAAATTCCAATTATTCCATTGTCATTTTGTGCATTAAATGGACTTTGAGTAAGCATTTTTGTGTCAAGAATTCCATTTTTATTGAGGTAATCAATGATAGTGTTTACAAAAGTAATTTGATTGGCATTCAAATTTTCTTCTTGAATAAATGAAGCAAAATGTTTGTTAGCAGCTTCTATATCCAAACCTAATATTTTTCTAATGAACATGCCTAAAGGTTGCTCTTCATATTCTTTAAACAATCGTTCTTTACTTTCAGCTTCTTGCATCAAGAATTGTTCTAATAATTCCAATTCTGAAGGTGTGATTGGGATATTTTTATATAATTTATCAATTACCAAATGGGTTCTGTTTTTTCGTATAAAGGATTCTACACGATCTTTATAACTTTGTAATCGGGTGTAACTGGCTAAAATATCCGTTTCTTGAACATTAGCTTCGATTAATTCATCGTCAAAATCAGAATAAATGGGTTTCTCTTTGTTGTCGTCTTTTAAGAATTGAATTAATCCTCTTAATTCGGTTCTTAGTTGCTCTAATTTATTCAAAGAAATCGTTGACCAATACTCTTCAGTTTTGATTTTATTGATGGTGTCAATATGTTGATTGACTGCCGGGATGTTCCTTTTTACAAATAATAATTCACCAATGGTAACCATGTTTTGAATTAGTGAAACTTGTCTTTTGGATTGTTTTAGTACCGCCAATTGCAACTGATAAACTAATTTGTCAAATTGCTTCGCAAATTCATCTTTGTCTTCGGTATAAGCAATTAAATTTGATAAATGCATTTGAATATCCAACACATCTGATTGATTTAAACTATTCCAATTTTCTCTTTTACAATATTTAAGGACAAATTCCAGATGCTTTTTTACTTCAAATCGGGTTTGGTCTAATTCAACTATTTTGTGATGTAAAGCATTGGTGTATCCTTTTGCAATCAAATCATCACTTTCCGTAATATTTTGACTGTTTTGAATGACCGTAATAATTTCTAATTGTGCTTCAAATAATTGTTGGGATAGCGGTTTGGCTGTCGTTCCTTCATAACCATTAGGAAATTCTTCAAAAAATTCAAAATTACCACAAATATCAAAGATTAAAAAGAACTCTTTGTCTAATCCTTGACCAAAAATATCTGGACATTTTCGCGTGCCTCGTCCGATCATTTGCCAATATTTGGAATAGGATTTCACTTCTTTAAAGAAAACCAAATTCAATGCCCTTGGTGCATCCACACCTGTGTCCATCATGTCTACGGATACGGCAATTTGTGGTTCAACTTCGTCACCTTTAAAGAAACAGAATTTTTCTAATAAATCTTGAGCTTTGTCTTCATAATTATCGATGACTCTCAAAAAACTACCGCCAAATTCAGGATAGTTTTTATTGAAGCGTTCTTCTATAAAAACAGCATGAGTATGATTTTTTGCAAAAATGATGGTTTTACCTAATTTATCCCCGCTTTCTACCCGTAAACCAAAACGCATTAGATAATCTAAAACGGTATCGACAGTGTCGTTATTAAACAAGAACGAATTGATTTTTGTTTTAGCTATTTCGGCTATTCCAGTTTCTTTTTCATCGCCTGGAACGCCGAATAATTCTTCGTAACGTTTTTTGTCTTTTTCGCTTAATTCAGAATATTTAACTCCTTTTCGAGGGAATTTAAGAGGAACTTTATAGGATTTTGGCGGTACCAAATGTTTCTCTGCAACGGCACGATCCAATTCATAAGAAAACGTAGGAACATCATCCTCAATCTCAAAAAGACTGTAGGTGTTTTTATCAATATCTTTTTTAGGTGTTGCCGTAAGTCCAATTAATATGGAATCGAAGTAATCGAATATGGCTTGGTATTTTTGATAAACGGAACGGTGTGCTTCGTCGATGATGATAACATCAAAATGTCCGATACCGTAAAAACGTTCGTCTTCATTTTTTAATGAATCAATTTTATTTAGAATCGTAGGGTAGGTAGAGAACACTACACGAGTTCCTAGCTCTTCTTTTTCTTTAGTCAGATTAACTGCTGAAAGATGGGGTAAATGTTCTTTGAAGGCATTTTTGGCTTGGGTTACTAAGGCATTTCTATCCGCTAGGAATAAGATTCTTTTTGCCCAGTTGCATTTGGTAAACATATCTACAATAGCCGCAGCAGTTCGGGTTTTTCCGCTGCCGGTTGCCATTACTAATAATGCTTTTCTGTTTTTACCTTTTAATGTATTATTATGCGTAGTTACCAATGTTTCGGCAACACGTTTTACGGCTTCTAATTGATAGGGTCTTTCAATAATGCTAGTATTCACTACAAAGTTTCTTATATCCTGACGTTCGTAACGGCGTCTGATTAGTATTTGTAGTTCTTCTTTAGTATAAAATCCCTGAACTAATCGATCGGGATAAAATTGGTTGTCCCAAAGGTGGGTTTCAAATCCATTAGTATAAAAAATTACAGGACGTTGACCAGTCATTTTTTCTAAACAATCGGCATACAAACTCGCTTGATGTTTTCCTTTTCGGGCATCATGGAGTGTACTTTTAGCTTCTATAACCGCCAATGGTTTGCCGTTATCATCCCATAATACATAATCAGCAAATCCTTTTCCAGTAGGATTAGTCGTTAATGGCATTCCAATTACTTCATACTCCAATTCTTTGTGTTCACGAAGATTGTCCCAATCCGCTTCTTTGAGTAATAAATCGATTAAAACTAGTCGGGTTTGATGTTCGGATGTTAGTTCGGGAACGGCTTGCTCAAAAGTAAATTCCTGACTTCTATTCTCTTTACGTTCGGCAATAAGTTGTTTTTGCTCGTCTAGTTGCTTTTTAAGTGCTTCGTTTTCTTCGGCTAAGAGTTGCTGTTTTTTTTCTAAGCGTTTGGCTTCCTCTCTTTCTTTTTCTATAGCAGTAGCCAATTCCTGTAATTGTTTGGCGTTTTTATCGTTACTGTCTCCATAGGGAATATAACGTTCGTCAAATAAAGCAATATCAGGATTGTTAGCACTATAATATTTACTTAACCAAGATAGAAAACGAAAGGTGTTTTTTAACGATTGTAAGGCTTCTAAAGCTCTTACGGTTTTTCCATGGGCGGCATTGTTGCCATACAAACGCACTACATCCAGCTCTACCAACATGCTTGGTTTGAGTATGGCTTTAAAGCTATCATTGTGTAGCAAAGCTCCAAGTTTAGTGTCATAAGGCAACTCTAAATCCTCATCGTTTTTATACAACCAGAACAGGGTTTTCTCCAGAGTACTTCGGCATAACAGAGCGGCATAGCGAGGTGCTGTAAAAGTATTTTTTTCGGCTTCCTGTACCTCTTTGAAGATTTCCGGAAACTCTTTTTGAAGAAAACTAAAGTTACTATTCATAACGACTGTAATATTTGCCTCTAAAATACTATATTATTTTATACCAGAAACCAAATTGTAAAGTATTTCTCCTTGAATGCTACGTCTGTATTTTTGGTCTTGGTGTGTTGGCTTTTCGGGAATAGTCATTTCTATCCATCCTAAATTAAGTAAGGGATCCAAGTATTTTTCCCTGTTTTTGGTTTGGTTACTTAAACCTAAGTTTTCCAATATTTCCACTCTCTTTTTTGGTTCGCTTACTATATCTAAAATAGCCAATGCTTTGTCATGAAGTTCACTTTCTATAATTTGGACAGCTTGGTTACCAGCTTGGTTACTAGCTTGGTCGTTCCAATTGTTTAAAACCTCTAATACCTTGCTTTTATTGGGTTTATCTTGGTCACTAGCTTGGTTACTCAGGCTGTTCAAAAAATAACTAAGCTCGTCTAAATTGATAAAAGGTACCGCAGTTTTGGCCACAGTTTTTTCTTCATTTGCGAATAAAAGCGTTAGAAAATATGTGCTTTGCTCGTCTGTTTCAAAAACAGGTTCTGGCGAATTGTTTTCCTTCATAGCGTTTCTGATGGTTGGGAAACCCGTGCCTCGACCTTCGGTCAGGTGCAATTCTTTGAGTAAATCGCCAATTCTGCGGTTGCGATAATCGCGTGCTACAATGCGTTTGTTTTGTTTTAGTATTTGTGCATCTACTGGAGGAACCGGGCCAGGAAAACTTAGAATTTCAATTCTGTCCGGCCATATTTGTACTTCGATGGGTTTTTCCATTTCGTAGCTTTTATGATAGACCGCATTAGACAAGGCTTCTTCAAGAGCCTCATAAGGAAAATTAAAATAGCGGTTAGCTTCGGCTTTATAGGACACTTTTTCTACTACTTCTTCAATCACGTTGTTTTTGAAATAATCTAAAACAGCTCTCAGTTGATGGTGAATAGGGCCTTTGAAATATTTTTCGGAAAAATTTTTACCGGTTTTGTCTTTATGAATTACCAATTCAATCCAGGAACGATCGAGATATTTTTCGGGATTGCGGGAAAAAAACAACAATCCCACATTTAGCGGACGCAAAGCCTCTTTAGGTCCATTTACAATTTTCATATTAAGGCATAAATCTGTAAAAGGGATTTGTTTACTTTCTTCGTATAAATCACTCTTTACTTCCTGAAGAAAAGCCTGAATTAATCCTAAATCTAAATCATCGATAACGGCTTTACCGTTTATCCTGTCGTCAAATGGAATACGGGCGGTTAGTTCTTGTAATCGTCTTAAATTATCTTCTTTGGCAATGATACTGCGGGAACCAAAACGAATATAAGGAGCACGTTGCGTTCCTTTTCCCTGGGTGATGGGTGCGGTGTAAGGGCGGTTGTCACCAGCGGGACACCATAGTACTAAAATGTGTTGTTCTTGCAACACATAAGGTTGTATTAACGGGAAATAGTTAGGTAACAGTTGGTAGGCAAGGCTTAGTACTTCACCTTGTATTTTATCTAAACTCTCAGGGGTTAAACCTATCGGAGGCAGTACAGGTCTTCCTTCGTTTTCAGCAATACCCACAATAATGTAGCCACCACCCCAATTATTAATGTCATTGGCAAAGGCACACATGGTATGTACAATTTCTTCGGGATTCCAGCCTTGTTTGAATTCCAGTCGTTCCCATTCTATGGATTGTCCGTTGACTAAATCGCTTATGTTTATTGGTAGTGCCATGATTATATTTTTTTTACAATTGAAAAAGAGTTCTAAAATTAAGGTTATTATTTTCTTTTATGATTCACCATGTAGTGTTTTTCTTTTTCTGAATACGAAGATATATATCCTTTATGCTTAATTATAAATAGTAATTTATTATGGTCTTCTGACTTTACAAGTTTTGCTTTTAGACTTGTATTTGTGATTTCAGCGTAATCACCTCCCAGACTTTTAAGGAATGAATCTATAAATGCGTTGTCGTACTTAGAGGAATATTTTATAAAAATTTTGATTTTGTTATCAGTGGGAACACTCCCGTTAATGAGTATGGATTTTATGATTTCATCATCTACAGTAAAAGAAGCATCTTTTAATAAAATCGAAGCTATTAGCTCTAAGTTCGCATTAGTTTTTATTATGTCAGTAGAACAAGTATTTATAATTTTTAATTTTTCAGGATTTTCAAAGATTGTTGAGAGTAGCACTAATTTTAAATCGCTACTATCGAAAGTTAGTTCATTGAGAATTTTAAAATAATCTGTTTTACGCTTTTCAAACAATTTAATATTAAAACCATCAAAGTGTTCTTTTATTTTATCATAACTTACTTTTACTGGATGAATGCAATTATTATTTATTAATAATATTATTTTTTCTTGAGATAGTTTTTCAAATTTTAATGAGCTGTACCACCAAGAACTACTTTTTGTAATTAAATTGTATGACTCATTATCCATTTCATTTGATTCGAGTATTTTTTTCCAAAATATTTTGTACTCTTGTGTTTCTTTTGGGATTTTGGTAGTTGCTAGCTCTTGTGCATTTTCTAGGATGTTTATAAAGTTTATGATGGAATTGGGAATTTCTTTTTCTTCTTTGCCTTCAGTAAGATTTTCGCTATTGTAAGCAAATAAAAGATTCTCCCAAGTTGCAAGTATTTTATTATTATCTAATAGTATTTCATATAAATCTTCGTTAGTTATTTTTGAGAGTTTCTCAATTTTGGTATTAACTTGCGAAATAATCAATTCTTTATGGCTAATTTTTAAAGTAGTTTCATTAAGCAATTCAATTAATGATTCTAACTTTTCATTACAGTTAGTTGGAATTTTGATATAAATGTTTTCAATATATTTTTCAAAATTCAGTTCTAAGTATTGTATTAAACGTTTGGCTTCAGAATTTTTTATTGCATAGAAATTTGAATTATCAAAATCTATCTGATTAAATTTACCAAACTTTTTAATAATCGAAGCAATAGTTTGAATATCAAATTCATAAAGATTATTTTGGTAAATGTAAGTTAACATTTCATCATTAGAGTTTTCAAAATCAATTTTTGAAAATGATAAGTTCAATTCCTCTATGATGTTTTTGAGCTTGGTAGTATTTTCAATGCTATTTAAAAATAATGAATCGGATAAAATTTTTGTTTTGAATGAAGATTGATCAGCAATCTTTATAATAGCATTTACATCAGCAAATTCCAGTATGCTTTTGAAAATACGTGTTCTTAATTCATCTGAATAATCTGGACTCGATGCTATAAATTCCCAAATATTAGTCCATTTATCACACAGTTTTTGTATAAATTTTTCAAGATTTGGCGTTATTTCATAATATCCTTTAATAAAATCGGATGTAATTTTAGATTCGTCTTTAAGCCTAGTAAAAACTGAATTTATTTGTATATTATAATTACCAGAATTTAAGAGTAAATAATCCAATAAATCGTAATTCAGTGTATATTCTGTTTGAAAATCGTAAGCACTAATCCTAGCTGTTAATTTTTCAAGTTTTGACAGTTTGTATTCAAATGGTTGCCTGTTTTTATTTTTTATATTAATAAGGAATTGGTAATCGGTACGTGTAATACTTTCTTCATGAAATAACGAAATATAATCGGTGTAATCTTCGGCGATATAACCATTTCTTAATAAAATCAACATAAGATCTTTATTAAGATTTTCACTAATCTGAATTTCAGATAATTGATTAGATAGTATTAGTTCTGATAATTTATAGTTTCTCGCTTTTTGTTTTTGAAGTTCTAGTTCCTGTACATTATTTTTTAAAGCACTGATTTTACCATTTTTAATTTCAGTAATCTCCTTTTCTCTTTCTAAGTATAATTTTGAAGGATGAACTAATTTCTCAATTGTTGTAAATCTTAAATTTGGTTGTTTTACTTGGATTCTCTCTATTGCATTATAAATATCCCACGTAGTTTGCTGATATGAAAAATTAATAGACTTTATATATTCAAAGTTTTCATCAGTTGTTGCAAAACTAATGTCAACAGCAACACTATTGATTACGAAAGAACTAAATCCAGGTAATTGAGAAATTATTTGCGCTAGGTATAATTTGCGTAAGTCCGTTGTATTATCTAAAAATATTTCTTCAAGATAAGTAATTTGTTTGTTATATTCTTTTATTTTGAGATCAGTATTGGTAACAATTTCTTTTATGTAATTAGATTTGACTGAGAATATATCGTAGAGATCTCCTTCATTTTTACTCAACTTCATAAAATCATTTGGATAAATGTTTTTATACATGATTATCCCGAATAATTTATCCTGAATTAATTTTGGTTCTAGTTTTTTGGAGTATAGATGGAATTCGTTAGTGATATTATGAAGCAACCGCATATCGTCGATGAAGAAAGAAATGTCTTCAATGAATGCATCAGTAAGTTCTAAATTGAATTTATTTCTTTTCCTTAATAAAATCTCACTTGAATTAGACGAGTTGATTATAGGTATTACGGGAATAATAAAATCAAAGAATTTGGTACGTTCTTTGTCTGTAAACATATTATCTCTTACAGCGTATATGAATACAATATCTTTTTTCTTTGTTTTTTTTGAGTTGTTTAGTAGTAAGTTAAGTTCTCTTAACTTGGTGAATATTTCAGTTTCTTCGAAACGGTCTAAATCTTCGATAATGACTACATTATAAGGGCAAACTGAGAAAAAATAGAGCAACTCATCAATGTGATGGTTAAGAATTGACTTATTTAGACTATCACCAATACTTATTTCAGCATTTTGAATTTTAAGTTTACTAATTGTAATAGCGCTTATAAGTCGAATTGATTTTCGAATTATAAAATAGATTCCAATAATAATTATTACGATGCTAGTATAATGAATAATATCGCATACAGAATTGTTTATTGGGAAATCCTTTAGAATGCTTTGAATAAAATAGGGATTAAAATAGTTGTAAATAGCAACTATAAAAAGTAAGTATCCGATTGAAGTGAAAAACAATGTTGTTTTACTAAAGCTTTTTATTTTTTTAAATTGGGAATCGGGAATCTTGCTGTCCTTTTCGTGATAAAAAATTTGTTCTAGAATACTTATTTCTATTAAACGTAATAAGTCAGTCGTATTAACATTCTGGTCATTATATTTCTTTTCATCTTTATCCTTTTTCTCATCCGGTTGGTCATCGATTTTTTTCTCTTCTTGTATATTGTTGACTTTTTTCTCTTCCTTGAAAGTAGCTAAAGAAATATTCAAAAATTTTAAATCGCAACCATTATAATTTTTTTGAAAGGTTTTAAGAATACTACTTTTTCCAGAACCATAGGGTCCTGTTAAGGCAATATTTTTAATATCTTCTTTTTTTCTGTTTTTTAAGGCCCAAAGTAATGCTTCTGAATATTTACCGTCTTCATCACTATTATCAATAGGAGATAATGATGAGTATGCGTTATTTTCCGGTTTGTCATTAGAAAATGAGGAATGAATGGATTGTAACCAAGTAATTGTTGTATCTAAAAAAGTTAGAAATAAAACTTTAAAAGAAAATTTTTTGAAAAATGATTTAACCCATTCGAATATTCTTTTAAAAAAGTTGATAATCTTATTTTTCATAAATTATAATGGTTGGTTAGTATTTTTGTTGGTTATTCTATTTTAATTCAACTCCCCCTTAAAAGCCCGTTGCAACAAAGACTGAAACAATTCCTCACTTTTTGCTAAGGCTTCTTGGGCTTGTTGTCTTTGGCCTTCTATGAGTTGTACTCGTTCTGCAAATTGGTTTTGGAGGTTGATAGGTGGATATAAAATATCTAAATCTCTTAATGCTGTTTTAGTTATAGATTTAGTAGTTGCTCCATTTAATTTTGAATTAATAATTTTTTTTCCATAATCTGTAGAAAAGAAGAAAAAGAAAAATATTTTATCGAGATTATTAAAAGTCATCATTAATTGATTCAATCCCAAAGAAACAGGTTTATTTAAAATAGGCATTAACCAAAAATCACCTGCACTTCCGATTTTATTCATTATAATTTCACCTCCAAACACTTTTGTCTTTTTAAATAAATCATACGTTTCCTTAGAAACATACTTTAAATTATTTTTAAAATCATTTTTGTTTAAATTGGTTGTTCTTATCATTATAGCATAATCCTCTTCATCTTTCATTTTAATATTAGCTGAAACCCAATCATTCCCTCCATTTGAACCAACATCAACTAATACTTCTAAAAACTCATTCAATTTCCTTTTCTCCCAACCCTTTTCATTCATCACAGGATCTCCAAACATCTCCAAAAACAAAGATTGCGTTAGCGCATCGTATTTCTCTATGAGTTGTTTGTTGTATTGGCGTAGTTCATCGGCTTTGTCGAGGATGGTTGCGATTTTTTGTTGGGTGGGGAGAGGAGGGAGAGGGATTTCTAAATCCTTTACTATTCCTAATGAAATATTAGCCAAAGCTGCTCCAACTGCTCTATTTAATAATTGCTCTTTTATTGTTGTAAACCAAAATCTAAGATATCTAACATCTAATTTTGCTTCATCTTTAATGTTTATTCCAAGAATTGCTTGATTTGTAGACAAATCAATTTTAGCAATAGCAGTTTTTCCAACAGAGCCATACATTGCCAAAAGAAGTGTACCTTTTTTGAAAAAACGATTATTTATTGATTTTAAGCCTTCAGTTGTTATATGTTCTTCAGTTTTATAAATGTATCCATCATTACTTTTCTCTAAATCACTAATTTTTGACCAAGGAATAGTTCCATTGTAATATTCTGATTTGCTTCTTGAAGGAGTCCCTCCACTTTGCATAGTACAAACTTCAGCTATTTTAACTTTTTGCATTAATTCTTATTTTATATATTCGCATTAATTATTAATTCAACCGCTCGTAAAGAGCACAATTTTAGAGCACCTGCCTTCTAAGCAGTCGGTCGAAGGTTCGAATCCTTCTGCATTTACAAAGGTTACCGGTTTGCCCTTCAACAAGCTCAGGATGCTGTCGAGGTCACAACTAAAATTTGGGGTTTTCAGTTCGAACCTCTCCGCGGTCATAGTACTTTGACAGGGCGCAGGATTCATAACCCAGAGGTCATTGTTAGCATAGAATCCCTTGTTCTCTATAATTTACTACTTTGTGTAGAATCCGGTATTCTCCACTTTTAGCCTAACATTTTTTCAAGATCTTTCATTGCTTCCATACGTTTTTGGTCAATTGCTTTGATGTCAGCTATCAGGGTTTGTGGTTTTTCATACACCACTTCGTCATAAACAATCTCTTTGTAACGGTTAATACTTAAGTCATAATCATTAGCTACAATGTCAGCTTTTGGGACTAGGAAGGATTTTTGAGTTCTGTCACCAAAGTTTTCGGTTGGTCGTTTTTCATTGATGCTTTTCCAATCCAACAAAATGTTTGGGATGTCACATTTACCTCTGAACTCTTCTAAGACACTTTCAGGATTGTTGAAACATTGCTCAAAAACTTCTTCTGAAATTTGAGGGTTGCGTTTGTCATCTAAGCTAAAACCATCGGCTTGCATATCGTAGAACCAAACCTTATCCGTACCGCCTGAGTTGGTTTTAGTGAAAAGTAAAATAGCGGTACTTACTCCGGCATAAGGTTTAAAAACCCCACTAGGTAAAGAAATAACACCTTGTAACTGTTGGTTTTCGACCAATTCTTTACGAATGTTTTTGTGCGCGCCTGAGCTTCCAAACAATACACCATCAGGTACAATCACTGCTGCTCTTCCGCCTAATTTTAACATACGTAAAATCAAGGATAAGAACAATAATTCGGTCTTTTTGGTTTTGGTAATTTGCAACAAACTACTTTCTACTTCGTCATAATCTAATGCTCCTTTAAACGGAGGATTGGCTAGTACTAACGAATACTTTCCGTTAATCGTATTGTTTTCCGCCAACGCAGAACCGCCGACTAATTGCGGTGATTCGATACCATGTAATTGCAAGTTCATAGAGGCAATACGCATCATGGAAGGGTCAATTTCCAGTCCGTTAAACATGTTCGTATTGTAATGTTCACGGAAGTTTTTGTCTAAAAATATCTTATCGTGTTTGTCGTGAAAGTATTGTCCAGCCGCTACCAGGAAACCTGCTGTACCTAGTGATGGGTCACAAATGGTATCGTCTGCTTTGGGTTGGGTTAGTTCTACCATCATGCGAATGATATGGCGAGGTGTACGGAATTGTCCGTTGGTACCCGCTTCGGCAATTTTGCCCAGCATGTATTCGTATAAATCGCCTTTGGTATCGCGATTGCTCAACGGTAGTTTGTCGATTTGCTGTACTACTTTGTCTAACAACTTAGGCGTGTCTATCATAAAAGTAGCACCTTTGATGTATTCGGTAAACTTACCACCATCTGCACCTAATGTTTTCATAAAATCAAAGGCTGTTAAATCGTTTAAATGGCGTTGTGGCTTTCTGAACAAATCAAACATTACCTCAGGATCTTTGTCCTTGAAGTAACTCCAGCGTAATTCCTTTTGGCTATCGGCATAAATCATTTTCTTGGTGGTACCACCCAGCATTGCAATTTCTTTTTCAATCAGGATTTGCTTATCGTCTAGTTGTTTTAAGAAGATAAGGTATGTAAATTGTTCGATTACAGTCAATGGGTTGGAAATTCCTCCTGTCCAGAAGTCGTTCCATATACGGTCAATTTGGGATTTTAATTCGCCTGTTATCATGGGGTGTTAATTTGTTTTGTAAAGCTATGTTTTTATTGTGCATTATACATGCACAGTAAATCAGTAATTATTTAATTGTTTTTGTATTCGTTCTTTTATTTGGATTATTAGTGAATCAGGGGAAATTACTTTTACTTTTTCGCCAAAGGAAAGAATTCGCATTTCTAATTCGTAATTAATGATAACATTTATTCTGACTTCAAGTGTTCCATCCTCTAATACTTTACTTTTTTGAGACCAGTGTAATGGTTTTGTTTGAATGTAAGGAGCTTGTTCTTCACTAAAAACCAATTTGACTTCTTCAGTTTGTTTATTTGGATCTTTTGAAACTCCAATAATATCATCAAAAAACTCTTGCCAGTCGGTATCGTCGTTTCTATATTTTTCATTTGTAGTTTCAATGTTGCCATTGATTCTGTCTAATGCTAAATTCCAATGCGGATTTTGATTGAATTCGTTATATCCAAAAAGAAACCAACGGTTGTTGTATTGTTTTAGAAAATAAGGATGGAATATTATATTATAAGACTCTTTACCAAAAGGTTCATAATTAATTTTAATTACTGTTTTATTAATAATTGCGTTAAATAATGGTGTGATATAATTATAGCCCTTATAGTCGATATTGGATTCTAATGACATCACTTTTTTATCTTGGTTTTTTAGACCAAATTTATCATTAATAAGTGGTCCTAATTGATTAGCCCATTCAAATTCAGGACTACCCTCAAAACGTTGTAAAATGGATACCGCATTTTTTAATTGTTCAGCTTCGGTGTCATTTAATGGGCTATTATTGATAGAAAATTTTATATCATCATAACGATAATAAAAACCATTTGAACCACGAATTGCTTCAATAGGTGCATTATAAGCAGTTTTCATGAAGCTTATATCTTTACGCAACGTTCTTATTTCTATGCCTGAACTGGCTGAGTCATATTCTAATATAGCTTCATTGACAGCTTCTAAAAGATGTTCAATGCTATATTCCTTACCTAAATTTTTAAAACAACGATCCAGTCTATTGTATCTGATTATCTGATGCTTATTTATTGCCATTTAGTGTTTATTGAAAGTTGAATTACTTTTATGTAGTGTAATTCTATATTCTGGTAAAACTAAATATTTTAGATCTTAAAACCTATTCATTTTTGAACTAGTTTATAGGAATTTATCCGCTTACTTTTAAATCATTAGCCGTATTATTTAGTCTTTGATGATTTGAAATATTTCTTCTCCAATCGCATATTTCGATTTGCGATATGTAGATGTTTATTGGTTTAAATTCAATCTTTTATGATCATAAAATAAATGAATACGTCTTCTTCTGCCAAATAACTCCACTTAAGGACAATTTATTAGTACACTCCTGTTTCCAAAAGACATTTGCTCCAAAATCCTGCAACGAGCAGGAATGTCTAACAAATTAATTCAAAATCATGGAAAAACAAAGAAAAAAAAAATTGCTGATGGCTATGTCAACGCTGTCAGCTTTTGGTGTGATGGCACAGGGAAACGGTGCTGCAGGAATCAATGAGGCGACTCAAATGGTAACCTCTTATTTTGATCCAGCTACACAACTCATCTACGCCATCGGAGCGGTAGTTGGTCTTATCGGAGGTGTCAAAGTGTACAACAAGTTTAGTAGCGGTGATCCTGATACCAGCAAGACTGCGGCAAGCTGGTTTGGAGCCTGTATCTTCCTGATTGTGTCGGCTACCATTTTGCGTTCGTTCTTTCTTTAATTTTTTGGCTGATGAATAATTACAACATCAACAAAGGCATTGGGAGGACGGTAGAATTTAAAGGTTTGAAAGCGCAATACCTGTTCCTCTTCGCTGGAGGATTGCTTGGGATTCTTATCCTGATAATGATTTTGTACATGGTCGGAGTCAATTCCTTTGTCTGTCTATTTCTGGGAGCTGGTGGTGCTTTGTTAATTGTGTGGCAGACTTTTTCGCTGAACAAAAAGCATGGAGAACATGGATTAATGAAAATAAGTGCCAAGAAAAGGCATCCTCAATATATCATCTGTCGCAAGCGGATACACCGTTATTTCAAGTTCAAAACTAAATCCAAGTACGCATGAGAAATAAATCAAAAGCGACTACATTGGAAAGTAAGTTTCCATTGTTAGCGGTAGAAAATAATTGCATTATATCAAAGGATGCGGATATCACAGCTTGTTTTAGGGTTGGACTTCCAGAACTTTTCACTGTTGCTTCTGCGGAATACGAAGCCATTCATTCTGCTTGGCATAAGGCTATTAAGACTTTACCGGATTTTACGATAGTTCACAAACAGGATTGGTACATCAAAGAAAATTATGCTCCTGATATTGTTCAGGAGGATTTGAGTTTTTTAGCAAAATCCTACCAGCAACATTTTAATGAGCGTCCATTTCTGAATCACTATTGCTATTTGTTTCTTACCAAAACAACTAAAGAACGTATGCGAATGCAGAGTAATTTCTCTTCGCTTTGCAAAGGGGTACTTATTCCAAAAGAAATAAGAGATAAAGAAACAATCCATCGTTTTATGGAATCCGTTGCGCAGTTTGAACGAATTATAAATGACAGTGGTTTTGTAAAACTAGAGCGATTAAGTGAAGAAGACATCATTGGAACGGATGACAAGCAAGGAATATTGGAGCAATACCTGACCCTTTCAAGGGGATTAGAAACTCCCATGCAAGACATTGCTCTAGGAGCAGAAGAGGTTCGTATTGGAAACAAAAGACTTTGCCTGCATACCTTATCAGATACAGATGATTTACCGGGAACAGTTTCGGCAGATACTCGTTATGAAAAACTGTCTACAGACAGAAGTGATTGCCTTTTGTCTTTTGCCGCACCAGTAGGATTGTTGTTAAGCTGCAATCACATCTACAACCAATATCTTTTTCTGGATAACAGCGAAGATAACCTGCGTAAGTTTGAGAAATCAGCAAGAAACATGCACTCGTTGGCACGTTACAGCAGAGCGAACCAAATCAATAAGGAATGGATAGAACGCTATCTGAATGAAGCACATTCTTTTGGGCTTTCATCTATTCGGGCTCATTTCAATGTAATGGCTTGGTCGGAAGATCCTGCTGAACTAAAACAGTTAAAGAATGATACGGGTAGTGCTTTGGCACTGATGGAATGCAAACCAAGGCACAACACCACAGATGTAGCCACACTCTACTGGGCAGGAATGCCAGGCAATTCAGGGGATTTTCCGAGTGAAGAAAGTTTTTACACCTTCACAGAACCAGCTCTGTGTTTTTTTACTGAAGAAACAAATTATCAAAGTTCTCCATCACCTTTTGGGATTAAGATGGCTGACCGGCTTACAGGGAAACCCATCCATTTGGACATCTCCGATTTACCAATGAAGCGTGGAATTATCACTAATAGAAACAAGTTTATACTAGGGCCTTCAGGTTCAGGAAAGTCATTCTTTACCAATCACATGGTCAGACAATATTATGAACAAGGTGCTCATGTGTTGCTGGTAGATACAGGGAATTCTTATCAGGGATTGTGTGAACTCATCAAAGGGAAAACAAAAGGGGAGGATGGCGTTTATTTCACTTATACAGAAGACAATCCTATAGCCTTTAATCCTTTCTATACCGATGATGGTGTGTTCGATATAGAGAAAAGAGAAAGTATCAAAACGTTAATATTGACCTTATGGAAACGGGATGACGAGCCACCAACCCGCTCAGAAGAAGTAGCATTGTCCAATGCCGTGAGTGGCTACATCGAACGCATTAAACAAGAGGATGAATCTCCTTCGTTCAATGGATTTTATGAATACGTGAAGGTTGACTACAGAAAGGTATTAGAAGAAAAACAGGTACGGGAAAAAGACTTTGATCTTGCCAATTTTCTCAATGTATTAGAACCTTATTACAAAGGTGGTGAATACGATTACCTACTGAATTCTGACAAGCAATTAGACTTACTTTCTAAACGATTTATTGTGTTTGAAATTGATGCCATAAAGGATCATAAAATTCTTTTTCCGATTGTAACCATCATTATAATGGAGGTTTTTATCAATAAAATGCGTCGTCTGAAAGGAGTACGAAAACTAATCCTTATCGAAGAAGCCTGGAAAGCTATTGCAAAAGAAGGAATGGCGGAATACATCAAATATTTGTTTAAAACAGTAAGAAAGTTTTTTGGAGAAGCCATCGTAGTAACTCAGGAAGTGGATGACATTATTCAATCACCCATCGTAAAGGAAAGTATCATCAATAATTCGGATTGTAAAATACTGTTGGATCAGCGAAAATACATGAACAAATTTGATGATATACAAGCCATGCTTGGCCTCACTGAAAAAGAAAAAGCACAGGTACTTTCCATAAACATGAATAACGATCCCAGAAGGTTATATAAAGAAGTTTGGATTGGGTTGGGAGGTACTCATTCAGCAGTATATGCTACAGAAGTGAGTTTGGAGGAGTATTTGGCTTATACGACAGAAGAAACCGAAAAGTTAGAAGTGATGCGCCTTGCCAGAGAACTGGATGGAAATGTAGAACAGGCTATCAAACGGATAGTCCTTGAGAAAAAAGAAAATAAATAATAATCATTTTAAAAATTGAAAACAATGAAAAATTTAATGTTCATGGTGTATATAGCGTTGCTATTTGCTGTTACACCAACCGTTAAAGCGCAGTGGGTGGTAACAGATCCGTCTAATTTGGCTCAGGGTATTGTCAATACTGCGAGACAAATTGTACAGACTTCTACCACAGCGACCAATATGATTAACAACTTTAAGGAAGTCCAAAAAGTGTATAATCAGGGAAAAGAATATTATGACAAGCTAAAGGCGGTAAATAATTTGGTTAAAGATGCCCGAAAAGTACAACAGACTGTACTACTTGTTGGAGATGTTTCAGAGATTTATGTAAAGAATTTTGGAAAAATGATGAACGATCCTAATTTCAATGCACAGGAACTTTCAGCAATTGCCAATGGATACTCTGTCTTATTGAATGAGAGTGTATCACTTCTGAAAGAGCTTAAACAAATTGTAAATGCTTCTACTTTGTCCTTGAATGATAAAGAGCGTATGGATATTATTGACGGTGTTTATAAGGAGGTAAAGGAGTACCACAATCTGGTTCGTTACTTTACCAACAAAAATATTTCAGTCAGCTATCTCAGAGCTAAAAAAGCCAATAACAGTAAAAGAGTATTGGAACTTTATGGAACAGCTGACCAAAAATATTGGTAATCATGGAATTCAATAACCTTCATGAAGTACTACGTACGCTCTATGATGAGATGATGCCATTGTCAGCTGATATGGCAGCAGTAGCTAAAAGTCTGGCGGGATTGGGAGCTTTATTTTATGTAGCATTAAAGGTATGGCAGGCACTTAGCAGTGCAGAACCAATAGATGTTTATCCGCTCCTCAGACCTTTTGCTTTGGGACTTTGCATTATGTTTTTCCCAACGATGGTGTTGGGGACACTCAATGCAGTATTGAGTCCTGTGGTTAAAGGGACACATAGTATCTTAGAAAATCAAGTTTTGGATTTGAATGCCTTACAGCAACAGAAAGACCAACTGGAAAGAGAGGCAATGCTTCGCAACCCTGAAACCGCTTATTTGGTTTCAGATGAAGAGTTTGATAAGAAACTTGATGAACTGGGTTGGTCTCCTTCAGATTTGGTTACCATGTCTGGAATGTACATGGAAAGAGAAATGTACGGAGTCAAAAAAGAAATTCGTGATGGTTTTCGGGAGTTTTTGGAAATACTGTTTCAGGCTGCTGCGCTGGTCATTGATACGATACGGACTTTCTTCCTGATAGTCTTATCTATATTAGGCCCGATAGCTTTTGCCATTTCAGTCTGGGATGGATTTCAATCGACATTGACGCAATGGCTTACCCGATACATCAGTGTGTATCTCTGGTTGCCTGTTGCTGATCTTTTTAGTGCGATGTTGTCCAAGATACAATCCTTAATACTACAGAAGGATATTGAAAGTTTGTCAGATCCTAATTTTATTCCTGATTCATCCAATACGGTGTATATCATTTTTATGATCATTGGCATCATTGGATATTTCACAATTCCTACCGTAACGGGTTGGATAATTCAGGCTGGGGGAGCAGGTAATTTTATGCGAAATGTAAACCAAACCACCACAAAAACAGGAAATATTGTAGGGGCTGGTACGGGAGCAGTTGCGGGCAATATCGGAGGAAGACTAATGAAGTAATAATATTAAATAGTGTTAAAATGGAATTTAAAACCTTAAGGAATATCGAAAATAGTTTCAGGCAAATCAGATTGTATGCGATTGTATTTGCATTGTTGTGTATAGGAGTAACAGGATATGCCGTATGGCAATCCTACTGTTTTGCAGAGTTGCAGAGACAAAAGGTGTATGTATTGGACAATGGTAAATCATTAATGCTGGCTTTGGCACAGGATGCTTCCATCAATCGCCCTGTTGAAGCCAGGGAACACGTCAGACGTTTTCACGAGCTTTTCTTCACTCTGGCACCCGACAAGGATGCAATTGAAAGCAATATGAAAAGAGCTTTTAATCTCGCCGACAAAAGTGCTTTTGATTACTACAAAGACCTTTCTGAAAAAGGCTATTACAATCGCATTATTTCTGGGAATGTACAACAACGTATAGAAATAGATAGTGTGGCGTGCAATTTCGACAACTATCCTTATGCTGTAAGAACATACGCTATACAGTTTATTATTAGATCCAGTAATGTAACTAAGCGCAATCTAGTAACATCATGTTATCTCGTGAATTCAGTTCGTTCAGATAACAATCCACAAGGCTTCAACATAGAAAAGTTCAATGTAGTAGCCAATAATGATATCGAAATTATGGAACGTTAAAGTCAAAGAATATGGAACAGCAATTTGATTTAGATACATTCTCAAAAATCCTCACAGATAAAGGATATGACGGCTATTTCCATACGGAGGGTTGTTGTGCAGGCAAACTAAAGGATAGCATCGGTGAGTTTTTGGAAGCTTGGGACAATGGTAAAGAAGTTCCATTGTTAGAAAATCATCTGCATTTATCTACTTATCTCCAATGGAATGGTGAAGACAAACCAAAGATTAAGTGTAATATGTGTGTAAGATATCAGAACGGGAAATTCGATTTACAGCAAATGGAAATGTATGTAAGAAGAATAGATGGTTATGGGCAATTACTAAAGCAATCTAAACTGACCTCTCTTACAGCTAGTTCAGTTCCGACAGCAAAAGAGGCCATCGCTCAGGTGTCAGATACATGTAAACAGCAATTGTCTTCCCGAAGCAGGCGGTTTAAACTGTGAAATCCGATAAAAATTAAGGTATGAAAAAATTACGAGCAAATATAAACACTTGGTTTGAAAAGCTTGATAAACAATGGAGGGAACTTCCTGTGCAACAACAGTACAATTATCTTTTATACTGTTTTCTGGGTTATCTGATTCTTACTGTAGCTGTAATTCTAAAGGTTTGGTATGATACAGGTAAATCCAATCACAGTCTGGTTATCGAGCATATTGAAAATCCAGTTGTTAAAAAGAAAGAATCCGCTATATCGATCCAGGATTCATTGTTAAAAATCATAAAAAATAAAAGTCATGAAAGAAAATGAAAATAAAAAAAATACCGTCTTTGTTACAGATGGTAGTCAAAATAATACTTCGGATATAGTGCTGGAAAGCAGTTTAAATAAAGTCAATAAATTTAAAAAGCCACTTATTTTTTCGCTGATGAGTATTGTATTTCTAGGGTGTATGTATTTAATATTTAAACCATCCGAGAATAGGAAAAAGACAGAAGATATAGGTCTCAATGATTCGGTTCCTGAAGCTACTGATAATGGTTTACAGGATGATAAGCAAAAAGCCTATGAAGAGGCAATGTTAGAGCAAAAGAATCTGGAAAAACGTAAATCATTATTGTCTCTTTCTGATTATTGGAAAGAAGACGATATTGATAGTACAACTCCAGTTCTTTCAGAAGATGGGAATGAAGCTTCGAATACTATTGCAGGAAACACAAATTCTTCTTTAGACAGTTATCGTAATGCACAAAATGCAGTGGGTACTTTTTATCAGAATGATAATCCGGAGACATTGCAACTGCGTAAACAACTGAATGAGCTAAAAGAACAGCTGGTTAAAAAGAATGAGACAGCAATTGATCCTGTGGAAAGCCAATTGGAATTGATGGAGAAATCGTATCAGATGGCTGCAAAATATCTTCCAACAAATGGGGTTTCAGGGGAACAACCAAAGGAACAAAAAGCAGCACTTTCTGGTTCATCAAACCAAAAAGAAACTTTTGTTGCATTTGTTCCTGCCAGTAAAAATGTCGTTTCTTCTTTATATAGAGTACCTACGGATAGCATATTTATAGATAATTGGAGCGAAAATCACAACCTTGGATTTTATACGGTTGGGAAAACGGAACAGCAAATACAACCCAAAAATAGTATCCGTGCTGTTGTGCAACAAACACAGCTGCTAACAGAGGAGAGTAGTGTTCGTTTACGTTTATTAGAATCAGCCAAAATAGGAAATCATATTATTCCTCAAGGTACAGTATTGACTGCAAATTCAAAATTCCAACAAGGACGTGTCCAAATGAAAATTACTTCGATAGAACAGCATGGCAATATTATTCCGGTTAACATTATAGTGTATGGACTGGATGGGCAAGAAGGTTTGTTTGTGCCTTATTCTCCCGAAATGAGTGCTTTCAAAGAAATGGCTGCTAATATGGGACAGACTTCGGGAAGCAGTATTATGATGACAAATTCTGCCGGACAACAAATAGCGGGAGACTTGAGTCGTGGGTTGGTACAGGGCGTTTCTGGATATTTTTCTAAAAAAATGAGAACTCCAAAAGTAACACTCAAAGCAGGACATCAAGTGTTCCTTGTTTCTAAAAAATAAATATTTCAATTCTTTAAACTTTATACAATATGAAAACAACAATGAAAAACATCCTAATAGTATTGGTTTTAGTATTTGGCTATGCTATGCCCTCTCAAGCGCAAAATAGTGTTCACAATATCACAAAGTTGGACTTGGGAAAAATAGAGCCCTACCAGATAGAAGTAACTTACAGTAAAACTTCCCACTTAATATTTCCTGCTGTTATCCGCTACGTGGATTTAGGAAGTGATTATCTGGTTGCAGCCAAAGCGGAAGATGCAGAAAATGTATTACGAGTAAAGGCAGCAGTTCGCGATTTTGATGAAGAAACTAATTTTTCGGTGATTACCGATGATGGACGTTTCTATAATTTCAATGTGCTTTTCAACTCTTTTCCAGTTACTATGAATTACAATCTTTTGGAAATGCAAAAGGGAATAAGTAGAGAGAATGGTAATGATGTTCTTTTTGAGGAATTAGGAAAAAATGCTCCATCATTAGTAGGTGAGTTGATGGAAACGATTTATAAAAAAGACAAACAACTCATAAAAAATATTGAGACTAAGAGTTTTGGGATTCAATTTTTATTAAAAGGAATCTATATCCATGACGATAAATTCTATTTCCATACCGAGGTTAGTAATCTTACCAATGTGCCGTTCCGAATTGATTTTATTGATTTCAAAGTAGTAGATAAAAAGCTGGCTAAACGTACTGTAATACAAGAAAGAATGTTAACTCCATTGCGAATATATAAACCGCTGGATGAAATTATAGGTAATACAATAGAGCGAAATATATTTCTGTTGGATCTATTTACTATTGCCAATGACAAAGTACTCCTTATAGAAATTTTCGAAAAAAACGGTGGCAGACATCAGCTATTAGAAATTGAAAATTCTGATTTGGTTAAAGCAAAGCTTATCAAGGATATGAAGTTAAAGATTAATTGATTTTAATAGAAAACATAAAAGGGGCTGTTTCACCATTTGGTGAGGCAGCCTCTTGCTATTTGTTGAATATATTTATTTCTTAACCTTTTAAAAACAATAAGTTATAGGTAAGAAACGTTTTTTAAAATTAAAAGAGTGAAATATAAACGTACTCATTATGAATCCAACATTGTTTTTAAGCACCTTAGCTTTGTTAAGTGGTTTTGGTCTTCGTTACTGGATTAACAGAAGAAAATTTTATAGAAGAAGCCCAATGGGAGCGGAAGGCTTTTCGAGTTATGAAAAATCAGTATTGATTTCTTTTCTGGAGCGTACCGGAAAATGGATTGCTTTTATTTTGATTGTTTTTGGACTTTTGTTCTTCTGGAGTTATTCAAGACAAAAGAAAGAAAAAGAAGAAGTGGTTTTAATTGAAAAGCAAAATCCAAAATAATCAAGCGGCATTCTTTTGCTTCTTTTCTTTGGTCGCTGATGTAGAAAGAAAAGAAGTTAAACCAAACCAATAAAGAGGATAATGAATATTCTCATGCAAAATCCGCAAGCTTTTTGGTAAAATGGGAGGATTCACATTTTAGCAAAGTGCTTGTATCCTTTTTCTGCAAAAAGACTTTCCTGACCATCGAGAGGGAGTGTGTTTTTACTCTGATTTCATCATAAATAATAAAGCGACGTTCTTTTGCTTCTTTTTTTTGGTCGCTTATTTGGAAAGAAAAGAAGTTAGACCAAATTAATAAAGAGGATAATGAATATTCTCATGTAAAACTCGCAAGCTTTTTGGTGAAATAGGAGGATTCACATTTTAGCAAAGTGCTCGCACCTTTTTTTCTGCAAAAAGACTTTCCTGACCATCGAGAGGGAGTGTCTTTTTACTCTGATTTCATCATAAATAATTCAGCGACGTTCTTTTGCTTCTTTTCTTTGGTCGCTTATGTGAAAAGAAAAGAAGTCGGACAAAATAAATAAAGAGGATAGTGTGTATCCTCACGCATAATTTACAAGCTTTTTGGTGAAATGGGAGGATTCACATTTTGCCAAAGTGCTTGCACCTTTTTTTCTGCAAAAAGACTTTCCTGACCATTGGAAAGGAGTGTCTTTTTGCAGCCCGCCCCGATAACTATCGGGGTTGGCTTAGCCAACTGGGATGGGCTGTGACCTAAAGTCTTTCAAATTGAGAAAAAAGCCTCTGTATTGGGTTAGTCCATTGCGAAACAAACCCCATAAAAGAGAACTTCCCATTTGTGCAAGTGCAGAATTAATATATAAATCTTGTTTTTCCAATGCTTCCGCAAGGGAGCAACTTGGAGTGTCATCTGTAATTTCGGACTGTTTCAGCAGTTCGGGAAATTCTTCGGTTACAAATGGTAAGTTAGCAACGGTTTCGTATTTCTCTGAATTGGGTTGTTTAATAGTACCTATAGACGATAGTATCACTTGTCCTGTGTGTTGGCTATTGCCAAAGTCCATCCAATAACGAGGACGATTAGCATAAGCTCTACTGTTATTAAGTTGTTTCAAAATATCAGCAATTTCAAAACGAGCTTTCACGCTATCCACACAGCTAATAAAAATAGTTGCTCCCGCATTTTCGGGTAATCTATCCAAACTGTCTTTTTCAAATTTTATGGTTTCCGCTTTCCAGTTTGTACCCGACCAACGGTTGGCACGGTTTATCAATGCCACTGATTTGTACAGTCCTGTTTCAGAATCTGCAAATCGTTGTCTGCCTAAATTGGCTTCCGTTATAATATCATCATCCCAAAGACGAACATTTAAACCTGCATGACCTAATGCAATAAGGCTGTGATTCATTTCCATAAGGGAAGTTAATACTTTTGATCCTGTACCACCTGCACCGATAAGATTTACCACTATTGGGTTTGTGGGATTTATTAAATAGTTGTCCGTTAAATGAACTTTTGTTTTTTCGATATTCATGACAATATATCTTTTAAGGTTTTATCATTCTTTTTTAATACTTCTTTTGGAAAAGTGTTGTTTGTATTGACAAGGCTTTCCCAAAGTATTACACAGTTTCCGTTTATCGGATTATAGTCCTGCATCAAATGACTGAAGTAGCTGTTGAAAAAATAACTTTCCCATGCGGTTGTAAACTCTTCTAATGAAGCAATTTTCTTAATTTGAACATCTACCGTTCCCATACAAACATTACCATTTTCATATACATTAAAAAAAGGAGCATTGTACAATTTTGTATTTTCGTTTGGTCTGCGGCTGCTTCCCAAAGCAAAAACAGAAAGACTATTTTTGTTGGCAATCCATAACATAGGAGGGACATTTGCCTTGCCATTTGGAATACCTAGATTTTCTGTAAAACACAGTTCTCTTTGCATGGCTTTGGTAAACCAAATTACCTTATTTTGATTAAGGTTAATATGTAAAATAGCATTGCTAATTATTCCGTCTGATTTTAAACAAGGTTCTTTTTCTTCTTTGGCTGTCTTTAATGTTTTTACCAGTTGGTTTGCTTCTCTTACAGTCAAGGGATGGGCATTAATAGGATTTCCATTTTTATCCATATCAAAAGATTCTACATAGGTGTCTGAATTCATTCCTTTAGTCTGGTAGAATACTAATGCCAATTTAGGATGGTATAGCGTTCCAAAATTTTCTGTAATGTCTTTCATCACTATTGTTTTAAAAATTGTTTAATAGGTAAATTAATTCTCCGATAAGGGCAAACAATCTATTCTCAAAATCAAGATTGTTTGCTGTGATGTCACTTCCATCGAAACGCTTAACGATACTAGGCTCTTCAATTTGTCCGTATTCTTGTAATTCGTTATTTACGCATTGAATAATATTTTCATTTAGCCAACCTTTTCCATCAGCATAAAAAGATATGTAGTAATCCATTGTTAAAATGTTATCTGTTTCTTCTTCGTTTTCGTCTGCTTCATCGTTGGGTCTTGCATTTCGAAATACATTTTCATTTGGATATTGCTCTAAAAGGGCATAGGCTTCTTGAGCTAATTTTAAACAATCCTGTTCAAAAACGTCCTTAAATTTAAAACGGTTTAAACGTTTTTTGAAAAAAGTTAGATTGGCAGTATTGAAGGTTTTTTGTTCCATTTTGTCGCCAATCCATTCTGCTTGTTCGAATTCACTCAAATAAATGGATGTTTCTTCGGAATCATCATCAGTTAGTTGCCATTCTTTTAACATCTCGTATTGATAATAAAGAAAACTATTTTCCTGTCTGTAATAAGGTATGTTGACACTATGATAGAGATAACTACAAACCGATAATAAAAGCTGTGCACTGTGTTTTCGTTTATTGTTTTTTAACAAACGATAAAGCGGTACTACTGGAATATAATAGAGTGTAGAGTTAGTATTGTATCGTTCTTCACTTGTAAAAAAAGTTTTTTGGTTATCCTGTACGAGTTTGATTTCTTCCCAATCCCTCACCTTATCTTTTAGTTTTTCTTTGGTGTCCCATAAAGCCAAAGCGATATTGTATGGATAACCAAAAGGTTGGGTGTGAATGGGGTTAATATTATAATGTGTTGCAAGTTGGGAAAGAGATTGGTAAAAATCTCTTTCCGTGTTTGCTGTTTTCTTACAAGCTTGTGCAGTTTTCGTTTCTGCCAAAACTGGCAGGAATGAAGTTCTTAAAAAACCATTGGCAACATTGGTACTGGTACGGACTGCTGTTTGTCCTTGCGGATTTCGTTTGCATCCTTTGTTCGTTTCATCCGGTTTGCGAACTCTCCTAATTGACGGTGTAGTTGCTTTTGTTTGGATTCTTTGGGTAGCTGTATCGTACCCGCTATGATATGTGATTGCATAAGTCATTTTTTATAGTTTTTGGTTTAACCTTTTGTCCCTATAGCACTTTCAAAGCGGTATTGTACCATATCATCCTTTATTACATGTGTGCTAATTTTTGCAGTTGTAAGGATGGGATAAGTATTCGAATAAAAGTTTAACACGGCTTGTACACTCCATTTTGGTTCGGGGTCTGTGAGTTTGATTTCTTGTCCTTTATCGTTAAACAGAAATACTCTTTCTAATTGTGTGGCTAATAACATAATGATTCAATTTAGACGTTAAACATTTTCTTGCTCTGCTCCGAAAAGACTAGGCGAAGCGAATTTATCGGATAGTTCTTTTTTACGTTTGTGTATGACTTCGGCATATTCAGGATAATCGTTAGGATTAGGTACTTTCATCCAGGCATCACGGGGTTTGCCATCGTTGTCCAATTCATCAGCCTTTGCCATAGCTTCTTTGTATTTCTTTTCTTTTTCGTCCTTTGCTTTTTTCTCCTTATCGGTTTTTTCCTTTTCCATTGCCGATTGTTTTTGGGCATTTTCCAATTGCTTCATATAGGCTTCCATATTGACCATTAAACCCGAAGCAGTTTGTAAGGGTACTGCAATACTTTCAAAAAATCCCTCGTCTAGTTCTTCTGCTGTCCCTCTAAGATTAAGAGGTGGGATTAGTTGTTTGGCATTGTCTCCGCATTGTTCGTTTTGCAGTAGAATAGAAACGACCAGTTTGTTTTCTACTCCTCTTGATATAGTTAGCTGTAAGTCGCCAGTGATTTCTAATTCTGCTATCTGATTGAAAAAATTAGTATTCATCTTTTAAATTTTTAAAGTGTTGTTTAATCCGTTTTTAATTGCTGTTAACTTTTCGTGCATATCCAGCCAATAGGCTTTTTGTCTTTCATTGAAATCTGAAAAATCGTTACCCTCTTGTTGGTAGTCTTTGTATTCTGCCGTTATTTTGATAGCTTCATCAAGGTCGGTTACCTCAATAGCGTAACCGTTCAAATCAATTACTTCCATTCATCAAAAAATTTATGTTGATAGCGTTCGCACCAATTTTTGCAAATGAGCTACATAGTTCGAATGTTTTTTGGGACTTTATCTGTGCCGTACCACCTAATACAATGGATTGTAATTTGGCTTCATCATCCTTATAATTGCGTACATTTTGGTAGTAGCCAGTCACAGCGTTATAAGCCCCAAATAAAGTTCCTTTTGTGGTTTCTATTTGTTGGGTCTCATTAGTCATTGCATAAGCAAAAGCACTTTCAACAGTATTTTTGAACACGGTGGAGATTTCGTCATTATTACCCTTTTTGATATGCTCTAGGGTTTCTTTATTGGGACAAAGTGCCAACTGTATCAATTTTTCTACCTCCTTATCACTTACTTTTACTTTCGCCCAGTCATTGAAGATGTTTTCCAATTGATTGCTAAACTCGTTAGCCAATCCCATTACTTTGTGGGCATTGTCCAAACGTTGTTTAGCTCCCGAAGTATGGCGGATGCGTACCACGTTACTCATATTGCGAAGTGAAGCGTTAAGCGTATTTTGACAAACAATTCGAACAGGGGTAAAGGCTGCGGTAATACTTCCGCTACCATCGTGCGAAGTAGTGAGAAAAATATATTTTTCTGTTACATCATCGCCATTACCAACACGGATATAATCAGGTAGTTTTGCAGTTATGAAAATACGCTCTCCATTACCTAAAGCTCCTGCGGTCTCGTATAAGATTCCATCAGTTCCACCCACAATAGCATCAAAAAAACTAAAAGCCTCACGATTTTGTACAATATGGTAGTCTTTGCCTACCACACCCAAAACGGTGTTGTTATCAGTACGCATAGTAGCAAAATAATTAGGTACGTTTAGTTCGTTGTCTCTAATTTCTATGGTGTTTGTGTTTTCAATAATTCCTGAACCTTTAGTGTATAGCGGACTTTTGATTACCTCATAATCCAGTCCTGCGTGTTGGATTGCTTCTGCACTTGTCGGATAATCTTGTACAATTTGTCCTAAACCGTGCCATGCTTTTTCCTGAACGCTTAAAAAAGAATAACGTCCAGTTCTTTCGTTGAAATTTAAATTATGTGCCATGATGTTGAGATTTTAAAATTTGAAAAAGATTAAATGACTTGTGTTAGAAAGGTAAATCGTCTCCATCTTCCTGATTTGGAGTTTTAGTTTTCTGTTCCTTGGTGCTTGTCTGAGCGTTTTCTGTTTTCTTACCGCCTCCATGCAATTTGATAGTTGAGGTATGGAAGTTTAAACTTGCTCTTATTTCTCCGTTACTAGCTGTCCACGGTCTTGTGCTAACTCTACCTGTAAGCTCTACCAAAGTGCCTTTAGTTAGTATCTTTACTACGTTTGGACTTATCCAGTAAGAGCAGTCGAAATAGGTAGTTTGTTCTATACGTTCGCCTTGTTTGTTGCGATAGCTGTCGTTAGTAGCTACTGAAAAGTTGACTACTTGTTTTTCCTTTGACGTTGTGCGTATTTCCGCATCCCTTGTCAGTCTTCCGATAATGTTCATAATCTTTACTTTTTAGAGTTAAATTTTTATTTTATTTATTCGGTAATGAGAGGAGGAGCTGTTTCGTTTCACTCTATTACCATTTCTAATGCTTTTGTTTTCCATTATTGACATTTTTTTTATTCGTCTAAAGAGCCGGAGTATGCTTTGTTTCGTTTCAGGAGCATAAAAGGTTAGTGTTTAGCAGGAGCAAGGTTTTGTCAAACAAATACAACCCGAATGGGTGGAGATTTTTTGACAAACCCGTAGGGCATGACCTTGTTTCTGCGTTAAGAACACTAGTATACCTTTGCTCTTGAAATGGGACAAAACAGCATACTGGCTCTTGAATAAAAAAAACAGTGGAAGCGATGAAAAAGGCATTGAATAAATAGTTCAATGTGATTTGAAAAAATCAATTAATGAGATTTTCTAAAAACTTTAAGTGTCATTATTTTCTAAATATATGGCTATGAAAGCCATGTAAAAGGATCTTGAAAAATACTGTTTGGGTGAAGATTTGGATTTTTAAAGATGCTTTTATTAGGTATCCGATTAAGCTCTTTTATGAAGTAGAGTAGCGGATGAATAAATGTGCTTTGAGGATTTGATGTTTATATGTTGGATATACATTATGGTAGGAGTCAATTAAAGCCAAAAAACTCCATTCAGAACACCATATCGATTATTTATTTGTTACTCTATTACATTAGCTATATGAATGGCTGATAAAAAAGCTATTGTTCCAAAAAAGAAAAAATAAAAACAATAGATATGTTATGGGGGAAATTGTAACTAAAGAAGATTTAAGACAGTTTGGTATATTATTAATTGATAGTATGCGAACTATTATCCAAGAAAATAATAATGATAAAACCGAAATATTAGAGCTTGAATGGCTGAAAAGTAAGGCTGTGAGAAAGCTTCTGGATATTTCTGCAGGTTCAGTACAGAATTTAAGGATGACGCAGAAAGTCCGATTTAAGAAAGTTCTTGGTTCTTATTACTACAATAAAAATGATCTGCTAAAACTTTTTAAAGATGAATCAAACAAATAGTAAAACAGAAGACCAAATAATAGATCAATTATCCATTTATATGGATGATCCACAGCTAAATGTTTGGCATTTGGCTATTTTAACAGCAATTTTAAGTTTGGGATATAGGCAGAAAGAAAGGCATAGGATTAGAGTCAGCCGACGTAAGATTATGTTATTGTCACATATTAATACAATTCCAACTTATCATAAATATTTTAAACAGCTTCAGGAGTTGGGGTATATTAAGTATAAACCTTCCTACCATCCAGGTTATAGAAGTGAAGTTGAATTAAATCAAAAGAGGTTATCGATGAGATAACCTCTTTTCTTTTTTAGGATAGTGTCGAAATATTATATTTCTCTTTAATTAATTCTATTTCATTCTCCAATCTGTTAAGTGTACTTAAATCTTCCTGTGATATTTCAGTTTTTTCAAGCTTTAGTTTTTTATTTAGAAGTGTCATTTCCCGACCTATAGTAGCTTGTTCTGTGATAGCGTAAGCTTCCGTCTGTTTCACTGATGAATGCCCTAACATTTCCTTTACAACATTAATAGGGACGTTATTATTTAATGTTACTGTACTCCCAAATGTTCTGCGTGCCATATGCGTATTGAGCGTGAAGGGAAAACCGCATAAATCAGCAATTTCTTTAAGGTATTCATTCATTTTCTGATTAGAAGAAACAGGCAGTACGGTTCCGCGCTTAAGGCATAAGGGATGGTCTTTATATTTTTCAAGAATTTTGATAGCCTTTGGAAGAAGCGGAATTCTTGCCGTAGAATTTGTTTTCTGTCTTTCATATAAAATCCATTGATTTCCGTCAACACCATCTTTTATGTCGGCTCTCTGAAGCTGAAAAGCGTCAATGTAAGCAAGTCCGGTATAGCATTGGAAAACAAAAATATCACGCACAGTATTGAGTCTGTCTGTTGAAAATTGATGTCTTTCAAGTTCAGCTAATTCTTTAGCAGAAATAGGCTTCTTTACAATTTTAGTTTTCTTTCCTTTAAAACTCTTAAATGGATCTTTGATAATGATTTCTTTATCTATGGCTCGTATTACAATTTTCTTGAAGTTGGAAATATATTTAAGTGTGGTATTATTTGAGCATTTCCTTACTGTACGAAGATAGAACTCAAAATCTTTTATAAATTCAAAATTTAAATCAGCAAATTCAAAATCACTGGCATTGTATTTTAATTTAATGAATGCTGTAACGTGGTTTTTAGTGATACTGAATCTCTCTAGTGTGGCTTCTGTATATCCGTTACCAATTAGGGCTTTCATTTCATCATTGTGTTTTTGAAATTCTTCAAGTACCCGAGCTCTGGGTGTTATTCTTCCCATAACATGATCCATAATCTTTTGGGAGGTTATGGGTTTTCCTGTATACATAATTTCTGTTTTGATTTCATGGATTTTCGTAGTGAGTGAATCCAGGAAAAAATTCAGCGATTTTGCATCTTCTTTTGTTCCTACTGCTCTCTCAGTTTTCTGATTCCAGCGCTCAATGTCCCACTGGCGTCTGGTTGATGCTTCTCTTGGGATACCATCAACGGTAATTCTGAAATAAACGGTTCTAATGTTACTTTCATGGCGGGGTACTTTCAAAAAGAAAATTAGCCCAAAGCTTTTCTCTAGCATAATTCAACTTATTAGATTAGTAAATGTAGAATTATAACTTAATTTAGACAAGATGTAAACCTGCTTAACCCCTCTGATAATAGGACTTAAGATAAAATTTTGTGGCACAATTTTAAAATCTCATACTGTGCCACGAATGTGCCATAAAGATTTTGCGTGATTTTATAAATATTGAAAAGTGGTATAAAAGAAAAAACCCTGCAAATCGTTTGATTTGCAGGGTTTACCGCTTTTTTAAGGCTTTTTTGAAAACTTTGAAAAGTCTCTTTTTTAGCCTTCAGCGGAGAAAGAGGGATTCGAACCCCCGGACCTGTTACAGTCAACAGTTTTCAAGACTGCCGCATTCGACCGCTCTGCCATTTCTCCAGTATGTTGCTATCATTTCCTGATTGCGAGTGCAAATATAAGGCGTTTTTTCGTTTAAATCCAAACTATTTCGAAAAAAAAATCAGCTATTTTTTGATAGCTGATTTAATGATTTTATTTTGTGATAGTTAGCTTATAATTGTTTTTAAATTTATTTTAAAATAGGAACTAATAGTTTACATAATCAGTTATTTCTAGGCCATAACCAATCATTCCTACACGTTTGGTTTGAGCAGTATTGGATACTAATCGGATTTTTGAAATATCAATGTCGTGTAATATTTGCGCGCCAATTCCGTAATCTTTAGTATCAATTACTACTTTAGGAGCTTTCATTGTTCCTTCGGCTTGAAGTGATTTCAATTCGGTGATACGATTCAGTAGGTTTACAGCCGACATATCTTGGTTGATGAATATAACTGCCCCGCGACCATTTTCATTAATTATTTTAAACATGGAATCTAATTGTTGATCGACATTATTAGTCAATGTTCCCAACAAATCATTATTTACCTGAGAAGAGTGGATTCGGGTTAAGATAGGCTCTCCTAAATTCCAAGTCCCTTTGGTTAAAGCAATATGGATTTGTTTGTTTGTTATTTGCTCGTAAGCTCTTAAACGAAAAGTTCCAAAACGAGTATTGATATCAAAATCTTCTTTTTTAACAATGATACTATCATGTTGCATTCTATAAGCAACAAGCGCTTCTATAGAAACTACTTTGATATCGAATTTTTTAGCAATTTTAACTAACTGAGGCAAGCGTGCCATCGACCCATCTTCGTTCATTACTTCTACAATAACACCAGCGGGTTTAAAACCAGCTAATCTTGCAAAGTCTATCGCTGCTTCAGTATGCCCCGTTCTTCTTAACACACCACCTTCTTTTGCAATTAAAGGAAAAATGTGTCCTGGTCTGGCTAAATCATGTGGTTTTGTAGCAGGATCTGTTAATGCTAAAATAGTTTCGGCTCTATCTGAAGCAGAAATTCCTGTTGTAACTCCTTTTCCTCTTAAATCGACAGAAACGGTAAATGCAGTTTCCATCGGATCTGTATTATTGCCCACCATAACGTGAAGTCCTAATTCTTTACAACGGCTTTCAGTTAAAGGAGCACAAATTAATCCGCGACCGTGTGTAGCCATAAAATTGATCATTTCGGGAGTTGCTTTTTCGGCAGCTGCTAAAAAATCACCTTCATTTTCTCTATTTTCATCATCAACAACTAAGATTATTTTTCCTTGGCGGATATCTTCGATTGCTTCTTCAATTGTATTTAATTGTATTTTATCTTTGACCATTATCGGTTATTTTTTTCTTGTTAACTATAAGTTTTTGTATTAATTTTTGGAGTGGTGCTAGTACAGCATCCATGTTAATCAAACCAATGTCATTTGTGGCTCTATACGTCAGTAAAATGGCTAATGGTGTTAATATGATAGAGGACATCCAAGCTCCTAAAAATGGAGTAATTCCGTTTTCTTGTGCAAATCTTTTTCCAAAAGTATTGATGAAATGAAAGGTAATAAAAATCAATACTGCAAAAATAATAGGAAGTCCAAGTCCTCCTTTTCGAATGATGGCTCCAAGTGGTGCTCCAATAAAAAACATCATAAAACAAGCATAAGCAATGACAAATTTATCATATAATGCTAATAAATGACTGTTGATGTTTTTTTGCTTTGCTTTTAAGTTGGTTCTGCTACCATCAATACTGTAACCAATACTACTCAGGTTAGTACTGGCTATCTTTAAAATTTCTGCTTTTTTGTGTTTATCAAATAATGACAAAATATCAGAAGGAAGTGCTTTTCTTTTTTGAACTAACTCTTTATTGCCAATATCATTAAAAGTCCTATTTTCGATAATGGTTCTTAAATTGATATTTTCAGAGTAAGAATCAATTTCGGTTTTATAATTTTTTTGTAATGAATCTAAGGTATAATTCAGTTCATTTACAGTTAACATGGAATTGGAATTGGTTACTTGTTCATCATCTACATCCACATTGTTGAGTTGGGATAAATCAATATTTATTCGATATTTTTTAAACGAACTCTTAGCAAATGGAAGTTTTTTTCTATCCGTATATTTTTTAGGAGTAATGTCTTCGTAATAATTACCATTATTTAAAACAAGTTGTAAAATACTAGATTGTTCGCTACTTATTAATTCGCCATTTTTTGCTTTTATTACGGTTTTACTTCCATCACTATTGATTGATTTTTTGTGGATTGTAATTCCGTCTAATTTGTTTCCGTTTTCGCCTGATTTTTTATTGACTTTAATGTTGTAGAACCCTACATCACTAAATTGGCCTTCAGTAATTGCCATTGCTGGTTTAAGTTGGGCAATGTTTTTTCGAAAATTAATGAATTTATATTCGGCAAAAGGAATTACATTGTTTGCAAAAAAGAAAGCAATGATGCTCAAGACTACAATAAAAACGGTAAGACTTCGCATGGCTCTTTGTAAAGAAATCCCTGAAGATTTCATTGCAGCAAACTCGTAGTTCTCAGCCAGATTACCAAAAGTCATGATGGATGATAGTAAAATAGAGAGAGGAAGTACCAACGGAATAATTCGCGGCATTGAAAAGAGTAAAAACTTGATGATTAAAGGAAAGTCTAAATCTTTTCCAGCTAGTTCAGCAATAAAAAGCCAAATCGTTTGAAGTATGAATATAAAAAACAAGATTAGAAATACCGTAGTAAATGTAATCAAGAATGTTTTTAATAAGTATTTGTCGAGAATTTTCACGTAATGAATTAATCTAATTTATTGATGTAGTAATTTGGATATTTACTAGCTACAAAGGTAAATTGATTTTTTGACAAAGGTTGATTGGTTTTAAAAGAATTAACGGTCAAAGTAGTTTTTGTTCCTTTTTTTCCTGTTTCAATCAAGTTGTAAATGTGTTTGGTTTGTACATCAATACCTAACAAGATTTCTTTTCTTTGATCTTTTGGATTTGTAGGGATCAATTTGATGTATTGTATTTTTCGACCTCTAACATTTTGTAAAATATTCATCGAATATTTGTAACCACTGTTAAAAAACGTTAGCATTTTTGATGGTGTAATTGCGCTATCGTCATTTTCATCTACAGTTGATATGTTTATTTCTTCATCTTCAGGAACAATAGTATAGGTTTTCTTACCGTCAAAAATCTTAGTCATACCCATGAAATTTAGAACATATTGATTTCCTTTTAAGGTTACATTTCCTTTGCTGTCTTGATTGATGTTTTCTTTACTGTTATTAAGTGAATATTTAAAATCGATTACAATATTATTATAACTTTTTACTTTAGCGGTAACTTCATCTAAAAGGCTTTTAGCTTTTTTGTCTTGCGCTTGAGTAGAAAAGCAAATTAATAAGATAAATGCAATTTGGATAATCTTTTTCATTGTATTAGTTGTTTTCTTCATTATTAAAAAATTGATCCAGAGCATGCATGTCTAGAATGTTTACGCTGCGGGCTTTACTTCCTTCAAAAGGACCAACAATTCCAGCGGCTTCTAATTGATCAATTAATCGACCAGCTCTATTGTATCCTAATTTTAGTTTTCGCTGTAACAAAGAGGCCGAGCCTTGTTGTGCGTTGACTATAATTTCGGCAGCTTCTCTAAACAATGTATCTCTGTCGGAGATATCCATATCAAGATTGATGCCATTTTCCTCACCCACATATTCTGGAAGCAGGTAAGCGGTAGCATACGCTTTTTGAGATCCAATAAAATCAGTAATTTTTTCTACCTCGGGAGTATCGATAAAAGCACATTGTACACGAACTACATCATTACCATTAGTGTATAATAAATCTCCTCTACCAATTAATTGATCAGCTCCTTGTGTATCCAAAATCGTTCTGGAATCAATTTTAGAAGTTACCCTAAAAGCAATTCTGGCAGGGAAATTGGCTTTAATTAAACCTGTAATTACATTTACCGAAGGTCTTTGAGTTGCAATAATTAAGTGAATACCAATGGCTCGGGCTAACTGCGCCAAACGTGCAATAGGAACTTCGACTTCTTTTCCTGCAGTCATAATCAAATCGGCAAATTCGTCAACTACTAATATGATGTAGGGCAAAAATCGGTGTCCGTTTTCAGGATTTAATTTTCGTGATTTGAATTTGTCATTGTATTCTTTTATGTTTCGAACCATTGCATCTTTTAATAAAGTATAACGGTTGTCCATTTCCACACAAAGTGAATTTAAAGTATTGACAACTTTTGCATTATCAGTAATAATGGCATCTTCGGTGTCCGGTAATTTGGCTAAATAATGTCTTTCAATCTTGTTGAAAAGCGTAAGTTCCACTTTTTTCGGGTCAACTAAAACAAATTTTACTTCAGCTGGATGTTTTTTGTATAAAAGTGAAGTCAAAACCGCATTCAATCCAACCGATTTTCCTTGTCCAGTTGCACCAGCCATCAATAAGTGAGGCATTTTTGCCAAATCAACAACAAAAGTTTCATTAGAAATGGTTTTTCCAAGAGCAATTGGTAATTCCATTTCAGCTTCTTGAAATTTAGCCGAACCAATAACCGATTTCATCGAAACCATAGTAGGATTCTTGTTTGGAACTTCAATACCAATAGTTCCTTTTCCTGGAATAGGTGCAATGATACGAATTCCAAGTGCCGAAAGCGAAAGCGCAATATCGTCTTCTAAACTTTTAATTTTAGAAATTCGAATTCCTGCTTCAGGAACAATTTCGTATAAAGTTACCGAAGGTCCTACTGTCGCTTTAATTTGGGCAATTTCAATTTTATAATTGCGAAGTGTATCTACAATTCGGTTTTTATTTTCTTCTAATTCTTCTTGATTTATGGTAATTCCACCCGTAGAATACTCTTTTAATAAGTCAATTGTTGGGAATTTATAATTCGATAAGTCTAATGTTGGGTCAAATAATCCAAAATCAGAAACTAGTCTTGCGGCCAGATTTTCTTCTATTACTTCTTCTTCGGCAGTAGTTTCAATTACAAAATCATCATTGACAGCTACAACTGGAAGTGGCTTTTCAACTGGAATTGGTTTAGGAACAGGATTCAAATCAATTTCAGAGGAATGACTAATTGTTGGCTTAAGTGATTCTTTATTAATTTCGAATTGAGATACTTTTGGCTTTGAATTTTTTTCTAATTCAGATTCTTCTGTTATAGCAAATTCTTCTAAGTTATATGCACTGGAAGTAGAGGTAGCATCGTTGTTTTCTACAGGAATAATTGCTTTTTTGTTGCTTTCAAAAAAAGATTGAATCTTTTCAGGAGATAATTTCATTTTGAAAATAACATAAATAATCAGTCCGAAGATTAATACTAACAGCGTACCTGTTTTTCCAATGTAATCTTGAAATAAGATATTTAATTCGTAACCAATAATTCCGCCTAATTCAGGTAGGGAAGTGGCAAAAAAACCGAATAAAACCGATAAATTAATCATAACAAATAAATCCCAAAACCAAATGTTTTTTAGTTTTCGGTTCGAAATGCCTAATATTAAAAAGATTCCAGTTAAAAATAATAAGCGAACAAATAGGAAAGAAGCCAGTCCAAAGCCTTTATAAACAATTAAATCAGCCAGGAAAGCACCAAACTTTCCTAGCCAATTTTTTACAGTTTCTGTTCTGTCAGTTAATTCTAAAACAGCACTTTGGTCTTCTTGCCCATAAACATAGAAAGAAACAAAAGCAACTAATAAAGCAATAGAAAATAGGACTAAAAGGCAGCCTAAAATTGTTTTATGCTGTTTAGACATTTCCCATGATTTGAAAACTTTAGGGTTTGGATTATTTTTCGAATCTAAAGTCTCTTTTTTTGTTGTTTTTGCCATTCTATAGTGTAACTAAACCTCTAAATAAAGTGAGGTACGTATATGATTAAACCAATAATTATTGCCGTAATTGCTGAGAAAAATACTGCTCCAGCAGCAATGTCTTTTATAAAACCAATTCTTTCATGATAATCTGGATGAATAAAATCGGCTACTTTTTCTATTGCAGTATTCAATCCTTCAATACTCAATACTAAACCGATAGCTAAAGTTTGAAAAAGCCATTCGGTAGTAGTAATTCCTATAACAAATCCAGCCACAGTTAATATAACTGCTAATGACGTTTGAACCATTATACTGTGTTCCGTAGTGATCAGCTTGATACAGCCTTTTAGAGCGTAGCTAACACTTTTTAATCGTCCGGTAAGAAAGGTATTGTCTTTTTGAAATGCCATCAATAAGAAATTAAAGTACTGCTAAGGCAGCATCGTAATTAGGCTCGTTAGCAATTTCAGCAACTTGTTCAGTATGTAAAATTGTTCCATCAGCATCAGTAACAATTAATACTCTTGAATGCAATCCTGCTAAAGGTCCATCAACGATTTCTAATCCGTTTGCTTTACCAAAACTTCCTTCTTGAAAATCAGATAAGTTAACTACATTTTCGATTCCTTCTGCTCCACAAAAACGTTTTTGAGCAAATGGTAAATCTCTTGAAATACATAAAACAGCAGTATTTTCTAATTTGGCAGCAGCCTCATTGAATTTTCTTACTGATGTAGCACATGTTCCAGTGTCAACACTTGGAAAGATATTTAAAACTAATTTTTTACCTGAGAAAGTGCTTAATGAAGCTACTGATAAATCGTTTTGTACTAATTTAAAATCAGCAAGTTTTGAACCTACTTTTGGTAATTCTCCTGCAGTGTTTATTGGATTTCCTCCTAATGTAATTGAAGCCATAATTATTTTTTTTAATGAGCCTCAAAAGTATGAAAATTATTTAAGAATTAGGATTTCTGATTTAAGATTTTAAATCATTGAAGAATCATTTTTAATGCAATGTTTCTTTTAGAAAGAGCATTAAATGCAAAAAAATGCAACTGATTGAGATGCATTTTACTTGCGATTTTTATATAAAAAGTATTATTTATCGATAGAGCCCAAAACTCTTTTCATAAAAGTATTCAGTGCTTCTTTTTTATCAGTTCCATTTTGAACTAGTTTATGTACTTCAAGTGCGCCGTACATATTCGAAATTAATTCGCCAATAACATCTAATTCTTCATCCTTAAGTGAAGAAATCTCAGTCATTGCTTCTAGTACTTCTATAGTTTCGATGATATAATCCTGGTCGTTTTCTTCGATAAACTGAGTTAATTGTTTTATTACGGGTAGTTTCATAAAGTTAGAAGTTAGAGGTTGGAAGTCAGAAGTCAGAAGTTTTCACCTCTATTATTTATTAAACGATTTCGTTAACCAATTCGATTAAGACTTCTTGCTTGTTCGTTTGTGTTTCGTTTACCAATTTCCCATTTACAAAAGTGGCAAAAGTTGGTAAGTTACTTACATTAGCTAATTTTCTGGATTCTGGAAAATTTTCAGCATCAACTAATGCAAAAGTGATGGATTCATTTTCGGTAGCTAGTTTTTTGAATTTTGGTTTCATAATACGACAATTGCCACACCATGATGCCGAAAATTGAACCACTACTTTTTCATTTTCATTAACTAGATTAGCTAATGTATCTTCGTTTAATTCGATTAACATATTTTTTAATTTAAATTCCAATAATTTAAATTCCAAATTCCAAATCTTACGATTGAACTTAGTAAATTTTAATTTTTAGAATGTTAGTGATTCTTTTAGAAAAAATTCCAAATCCCAAAATTGGAATTTGGAATTTTAAAAATTTGAAATTTATTTTTAGTTAGCGCTCAAGTAAGCAGCAGTACTGTTTCTGTCAGCTGACATTGCTTCTTTTCCAGCTTCCCAGTTTGCAGGACAAACTTCACCTTTTACTTGAATGTGTGTGTAAGCATCAACCATACGCAAGTATTCGTTTACGTTACGACCTAATGGCATATCGTTAACACTTTCGTGGAAAATCTTTCCAGTTTCGTCAATTAGGTAAGTAGCTCTAAAAGTTACGTTTGAACCTTCAACGATAACTGAGTCTGTTTCTTCGCTGTATTCTGTAGAATCGATATCTAAAATTCCTAAAATGTTAGATAAGTTTCTGTTTGTGTCAGCCAAAAGTGGGTAAGTAACTCCTTCAATTCCACCATTGTTTTTTGCAGTGTTTAACCATGCAAAGTGTACTTCGTTAGTATCACAAGAAGCACCAATTACAATTGTATTTCTTTTTTCAAATTCTGGCAAAGCAGCTTGAAAAGCGTGTAATTCAGTTGGACAAACAAAAGTAAAATCTTTTGGATACCAAAATAAAAGTACTTTTTTATTCTTGTTTACTGCTTCTTCAAAGATGTTGATTTTTAAATTATCACCCATTTCAGAAATGGCGTCAACTGCAATGCTTGGGAATTTTTTTCCTACTAAAGACATAGTATTTATTTTTAAAGTTATTATTTGTTGGTGCAAAAATAAGCCTTAAAAAAGGTTTATGGTAATAGTAGTTGATTATTAATATTTATTTAATAATAGTGTTTGGTTATAGTTAACAAAATTGATACTTTAAATTATTGAATGTCAATTAATACGGGTAATTTTCCGCTACATTCATAATTGAATAAAAATTGATTTGCAGCCACAATTTGAAATTCGCTAAAATCCTGATACGCCTGAATAAGTCTTGAAGCCTTGTTTAAATTAGGAATTAAAGGCAAAACATAGGGGTTTCCAAAAACATAAACGATACATTTTTTGGTAGCCAATAGTTTTTCTAATAATTCAAAGATAATAGCATCAATTTCAAATTTATTCAGCGGTTTTGCTTTTGGAACAAACAATGAAATAATTAGATAATCAAAAGATTCTAATTCTTTTTCGAAAGCTAAAATATCAAAATTCACTATTGATTCAATTGCAAATTGTGGTGATTGCAACGAAGAATGAATGGTTTTTGAAAAATCATTTGCTACATTTTTGTATAAAGATAATTGTGCTACTTTTTGTTCTTGATTTGCTTTTTGAATGGTTTCAAAATCAACAGTATCAATCATTTTTGTAATGCTATATTTGGCAATTTCAGCATTTAACACTGCGGCTTTTTCGAAATTTAATTCGGTATTATTGTTTTCTGGTTGGAATAAACCAACTTTTTCTTTGCATTTCCAAATTCGATTAAAACTTTCGTCAATGCGTTTCGCAGAAGCATTTTCTAAAATAGCCTGAATGCCTTCGGGAACATTTTCGGCAAAACACAATACATCATTTCCAGCATTAAAAGCTTCCCATTCCAGTTGGCCTTTAATGTTGTATAATTTAGAAACACTGTGCATGTTCAAAGCGTCTGAAATGACCAAACCATCATAACCCAATTGCTCTCTTAAAAGTGTTTGGATAATATTTTTAGACAAGGTTGCCGAAGTGTCTTTTCCTTCGTTCAAAGCTGGAACAGCCAAATGTCCTATCATAATCGAATCGACATTATTTTCAATTCCTTTGATAAACGGATGCAATTCGTTCCCTAATAATTGTTCTAGGTTTTCTTCTAAAATAGGCAATCCTAAATGCGAATCGACATTGGTATTTCCGTGACCTGGAAAATGTTTTAGACAGCCTAAAACGCCAGTATCATTCATTCCGCGTAAATATTCTAATGCAAAATTGGCAACTTTATTTTTGTCTTCGCCAAAAGAACGATAACCAATAACTGGATTATTTGGATTATTATTGATATCAGCCAAAGGAGCCAAATTATAATGAATTCCCGCTGATTTTAAGTCTAATGCTATTTGCTTTCCAACTTCGTAAACCAATCCTTTTTGTTCTTCTGGTAAAACACCAAGCGTAATGGCATAAGGATATTGTGGTGTTTTTTCGACACGCATAGCTAAACCCCATTCGGCGTCAATACTCATCAAAAGTGGAGTAGAAGCACATTTTTGATAACGGACAATTAATTCTTTCAATCGAAGGTAACTGTCATCGTTGAATTCAATTTTTTTCTTCGATTCGTAATTTGTCGCAGCACTAGCACGACTGTGAAAAAAAGTCAATCCACCAATATTGTATTTTTTAATTAGTGCTTCGGTTGCCTGGATATTTTCTTCATTGTCATTGATAAAAACAGCTGGAAAAAAGAATTGTCCTATTTTTTGTTCTAATGTCATTGTTTAGAATTTGGCATTGGTAAAAATTATTTCAATTTACTTAATGCGTTGGTATTGATAAGGGATTTCATTTGGCTAATAGCAATTTCATTCAATTTTATTAACCGTTCTTGTTGTATTATTTCTTGTTGTATGAGCATAGCATTGATACTCTCAAGATTTGATAATACGACTAATTGTTCGATTGTAGCCATATCTCTAATATTTCCTTTCTCGTTTGGATTTTCGGTGCGCCACTCTTTAGCTGTTTTACCAAATAGTGCTACATTAAGTATATCGGCTTCATCAGCATAAATAAAATTCTTTTGGTTTGTTGATAAACTTAACGGAATTAGATTTTCTTTTATAGCATCAGTATGTATTCTATAATTGATTTTAGAAATGGTTCGTTGTAAATTCCATTCAAGTTTTTTACTGCTATTTTCTTCTTCCTTTAGACGTTGAAACTCTTTAATGATGTACAGTTTGAATTCAATAGAAATCCAAGAAGCAAATTCAAAAGCAATATCTTTATAGGCATAAGTCCCTCCATATCGTCCAGATTTAGATATTATTCCAATGGCATTTGTAGATTCAATCCATTTTTTCGCAGTCATTGTAAAACTATTCAAGCCTGCTTGTTTTCTAAACCCGTCGAATTCGACGGGTTTAAAATTAGGATTATTTAGAATTTCCCAATAGCCTAAAAGTTCTATCGTGTTTCTGTTTCGTAACCAGTTTTTTATAATATCATCAATATGTTCTGGATCTTTATGCCTAGCAATGTCAGTAATGCAAATATAATCTTGCTCTGAATTTGAAAGTATATTGATTTCGCTTCCTTTTACTTCTATTTTATTTGATTTAGCCATACTATTTCTATTTTATATTTTTAATTCCATCGAATCTGATGGAATTAAAAAGACATTATTCAACCTTCTTCCCAAAATCCTTTGGAAAAATCAAAAATCGGGATAAAATAATTCCTGGAATAGTAGCCAAGAAAACCCAAATAAAGAAGTTACCATATCCTAAATATTCCTGAATGTATCCGCTCAGCATTCCCGGAAGCATCATTCCGAGTGCCATAAAACCTGTTGCAATAGAGTAGTGGGATGTTTTTGATTCGCCTTCGGCAACATAAATTAAATACATCATAAAAGCAGCAAAACCAAATCCATAACCAAATTGTTCCAGAATAACGACTACATAAATATAATAAACCGAAGCGGGATGAAAATGAGCTAACAAGACAAAACCAAGAATTGGCAAATGCATAATCAAAATCATAGGTAACATCCATTTTCCTAAACCTTGTTTAGAAATAGCAATTCCACCTAATATTCCGCCTACAGTAAGGGCAATTAATCCGAAAGTTCCATATATGATTCCTACGTCTTCCGTTTCTAATCCCATTCCGCCAACAGCTGTTTTATCGACTAAAAAAGGAGTCAGCATTTTAAGCAATTGTGATTCTCCTAAACGAAATAAAAGGATGAAGGCAAGGATTAATCCAATTTGTTTCTTTTTGAAAAAACTGGCAAAAACAGTAGCGAAATTTTTCTCTTCGGTTTCTCCTATTTTAATTGGTAATTCAGTTTTTGGAGTAGCAAAATAGTTGTAAACCGTTAAAAATGACATTACCAATCCAACCAAAATCATGGTGTAGGACCAAGCTTTTTGATTATCGCCGTATAAATGTTCTAAATAACCCGCAAAAAGAATGATTAATCCATTTCCAGTCAACATCGATGCTCTGTAAAAAGTGCTTCGAATTCCTAAAAAGAACGATTGTTGGTCTTTGGTTAACGCCAATAAATAAAAACCATCACTGGCTACATCATTCGAAGCAGAAGCAAAGGCAGCAACCCAAAAAATAGCCAAACTCATCATGAAAAAATGGCTTGTTGGGATAATAAATCCAACAATTAGAAATGCTATGGAAATGAATAATTGCATACTCAAAAACCATTTTCTTTTGGTGCCATGCAAGTCAATAAACGGACTCCATAAGGGTTTAATAACCCAAGGCAAGTACAATAAACTGGTGTAAAAACCAATGTCTTCATTGCTGATACCAAGGTTTTTGTACATCAAAACCGAAACAGAAATGATGATTACATACGGAAAACCCGATGCAAAATTTAATAAGGGAATCCAATACCAGGGTGTATTATCTGCTTTCATTGGTACTTAGGTTTTGGTTGTTTGCTTTCAGTAAAGTAGCCTGACTTTCATTTCCAAAATAATCCACAAATGTTAATGCACAGTTATTGTGCTTTTCCAGATATAGTTTTGGAATACTGATAGCAATACTGTCTTTGGTTTCTTTGAAAGCAATTTTATCAATAATCTGGCTTGGATCATTAATATTAATCAGGTTTTTGTTAGTCGTGCCATAAACCATTACATAACGAATTTTACTTTGGGTTGGAAAACGGAGTGTAATTTCGGTATTCTCACTTTGGTTATTGATGTTAGTTACATTAGGTGTATCCTTAACTTCTTGTCTCGAATTAGGAACAACATATGGTAAGGCTGGATAGCGGTATTGATTTTCTTGGAGCAATTGGGTTACTGCTTTGTTTTTGTTTATAAACCATTTGGCACTAAAAAAAGCATTTCCGTTAATGTTATCATAGCGACGAGTTAAATCAATTTGGTTTGGAATTTCGTTTGGATTAGACCATTTTTTATCCGAATCATTATTGATTTTATACGTTCCGTTTCCAATATAAAGCGCCACATTTTTTGTGTTTTCCGACCACCATTTTGATAATTTAGCATAAGAAGCCGTTTTGTGTTCGATACTCCAATACAATTGTGGCAAAAGGTAATCAATATAGCCGCCTTCCATCCACGCCATTGGATCGGCATACAAATCGTCATAATTAGTTTGTCCAGCCTGTGTGTCCGAACCTCTTGGATCTACAGATTTATTTCTCCAAACTCCAAACGGACTGATGCCAAATTGAACCCAAGGTTTTAGTTTTTTGATAGCAGCATTAGTGTTTTTCAAATAAACATTGACGTTATCACGACGCCAATCTTCCACGCTCATGCCTTTTCCATATTTTCTAAAAGAGGCATAATCATTAAATTCTTCGCCTTTTATTCTGTACGGATAAAAATAATCATCAAAATGAATGGCATCAATGTCGTATTTCGTAACTACTTCGTCAACGATATTAATTAAATGCGTTTGCACTTCTGGAAGTGCAGGATTGTAATAGTATTTTACACCGTGTTTGATCATCCATTCTGGATGTTTGATCACATCATGAGTTCTGCTTAATGCAGTAGTATTCAAATCCATCGTTGCTCGGTAAGGATTCAACCAAGCATGAAATTCAAAACCACGATCGTGGGCTTGTGTAATCATCCAGTCCAAAGGATCGTAAAAAGGATAAGGCGCCAGTCCTTGTTTTCCAGTTAAATATTTAGACCAAGGTGCTAAATTTGTAGGATACATAGCATCGCCTGCACTACGAATTTGGACAATAACTACATTGTAATTCAGTTTTTTATAGGTATCTAAAATTTCAATAAAATCGGCTTTTTGTTTTTCTACAGCATCGGTATTGCTTATTGGCCAGTCAATATTTGCCACTGTTGCAATCCAAACGGCTCTGAATTCATTTTTAGGATTTGAGGTTTTTAATTGTGCTTGGCTGTAGCCAAAAGACAGTAGAAAGACAGAAACAAATAAGAAGATTGGATTTTTAGGATTCATTGAATGATGGATTTTATTGCTACCAAAAATAGTTTTTTTAGTGAAGTTTCCGAGATAAATCAGCATTAATTTTCTCGATGCTATTGGCATCACAATTTTTTTGCCAAAATCGAAACGACAATGGTTTTTATTAGAGTTTGTTTAAAATTCATCAAAATTAATTTCCCCAAACCCTAAAGGAGTAATTTTGATAAATTTCAAGAAAATTTCCACCTTTTAGGGACGGGATAAGAAAATTTCTTTTTTAAAATAAATTAAACAGGCTCTTTTGTTTTAAATAGTTTATTTATCATTTTTTAAAAATGGATATATTTATATTTGTCAAATAATTTTTCAAATACCCTAAGATAGCCCTAGTATGTCTCATTCCCATTCATTAAAGCAATTGTCTGATTTGTTAGAAGGAACACTTTTGTACGACAATCTTCATAAAACCTTATACGCTACGGATGCTTCGGCGTACCGAATTGTTCCTTTGGCGGTGGCATTGCCTAAAACAACTGAGGATATTGTAAAATTAGTGCGTTATGCTATTGAAAATAAGACAACTTTAATTCCCAGAACGGCTGGAACTTCCTTAGCAGGACAAACTATTGGCGACGGAATTGTGGTAGATGTTTCGAAATATTTTACAAAAATCATTTCGCTTAATGCCGAAAAAAAGACGGTTACGGTTCAGCCAGGTGTAATCAGGGACGAATTAAATTTGTATTTAAAACCACACGGATTGTTTTTTGGACCTAATACTTCTACTTCTAATCGTTGTATGATTGGTGGAATGGTGGGGAACAATTCTTCGGGAACAACATCTATTCGTTATGGAGTGACGCGTGATAAAATTATTGAAATCAAAACCGTTTTGGCTGATGGTTCTCAGGTGGTTTTTAATACTATTACTTCGGCTAATTTTTTAGAAAAAACCAAAGGCGATTCGCTCGAAAGTTCGATTTACAGGAATTTATATGAAGAATTATCGAATGAAGCCAACCAACAAGAGATAAAAAACGAATTTCCAAAACCAGAAATTCATAGAAGAAATACTGGTTACGCCGTTGATATTTTATTAAAATCAGATTTATTTGGTGGAACTGAACCAACCATAAATGTGGGGAAATTACTTTGTGGAAGCGAAGGAACGCTGGCTTTTACAACCGAAGTGACTTTACAATTAGACGATTTGCCTCCAACGAATAATATTATGGTGGTGACTCATTTTGAGAGTATTCAAGAGAGTTTAGAAGCGGTAATGATTGCGATGAAACATCATTTGTACACCTGCGAAATGATCGATGATACCATTTTAGATTGTACTAAAAACAATAAAGAACAAAGCAAAAACCGCTTTTTTATTCAGGGTGAACCCAAAGCGATTATGATGTTTGAAGTAGCTTCCTATATCAATATGGATGAGGCTGAAAAACAAGCCGATGCTTTGATTAAGGATTTAGAGGACAATAATTTTGGTTATGCCTCGGTAAAATTATACGGAGCAGATGTTGATAAAGTAAACGAACTTCGTAAAGCTGGTCTTGGACTTTTAGGAAGTATTGTGGGTGATGACAAAGCGGCCGATTCTATTGAAGATACAGCGGTAGAATTGAGCGATTTGCCTAATTATATTGCTGATTTTTCGGCTATGATGGAACGTCACGGACAAGAAGCCATTTATTATGCACATGCTGGAGCGGGAGAATTGCACCTGCGTCCCGTTTTGAATTTAAAGACGAAAGAAGGTGTTTACCAATTTAGAAATATCGCTACCGAAGTCGCTATTTTGGTCAAAAAATATAGAGGTTCATTGAGTGGAGAACACGGCGACGGAATTGTAAGAGGAGAATTTTTGCCTTTTATGATTGGCGAAAAGAATTACGAATTATTAAAGCGCATCAAATTAGCATTCGACCCGAATTCGGTTTTGAATATGGGGAAAATTGTCAATGCGTTAAAAATGGATGAAAATTTCCGTTTTGAAACCGGTAGAGTAGAACCTGATATTCAAACTATTCAGGATTTCTCTGATAGTATGGGAATTTTAAGAGCTGCCGAAAAATGCAATGGTTCCGGAGATTGTCGAAAATTGCCTTCGGCGGGCGGAACTTTATGTCCGAGTTATCGTGCTACCCGCAATGAAAAAGATACGACTCGTGCCCGTGCCAACGCTTTACGCGAATATTTAACGCATTCGGAAAAAGATAATAAATTCGACCACAAGGAATTGTACGAAGTTTTCGAATTGTGTGTAAGTTGTAAAGCCTGTGCCAGCGAATGCCCGTCAAATGTAGATGTGGCGACTTTAAAAGCCGAGTTTTTGTACCAATACCAAAAAGCAAATGGTTTTTCGTTCCGCAATAAAATCTTTGCTAATAATGCGAAAATGAATAAGATGGGAAGTCTTTTTCCGTCGTTGACTAATTTTATTTCTAATCTTTCTTTGGTGAAAAAAGGAATGGGAGTGGCGCAACAAAGAGAAGTTCCGTTGTTAGCCAAACAGACTTTTAGAAAATGGCTTGAGAAAAATGGCAATAACAATGTCAATAGCAATGACAATGACAATGGCAATAAGAAATATACAAATGGTAAAGTAGTTTTGTTTTGTGATGAGTTTACCAATTATTATGATGTAAATGTTGGGATTGATACTTTCGAATTGCTGACAAAATTAGGTTACGAAGTAATTGTTGTGGAGCATGAAGAAAGCGGAAGAGCTTATATCTCGAAAGGATTTCTGGAAGAAGCCAAAATGATTGCTATTCAAAACGTCGCTACTTTTGCACCTATTATTTCAGACGATTGCCAGTTAATAGGAATTGAACCTTCGGCAATATTGACTTTTAGAGACGAATATTTACGATTAGCAGAAGACAAAACCGCGGCTCAAACATTAGCTAAAAACGTTTTGACTATCGAAGAGTTTTTCAAGAAAGAAATTGGAGCAGGGAAAATTCATGCAGGACAATTTTCGACCAACGAAAAGCAAATTAAAATTCACGGCCATTGCCACCAGAAATCATTGAGCGCTGTAGAAGCTACTTTTACAATGTTGAATCTCCCTAAAAACAATTCGGTTACTATTTATAATTCGGGTTGTTGCGGAATGGCAGGTTCTTTTGGTTATGAAGAAGAGCATTACGAAATAAGTATGCAAATGGGCGAAGACACTTTGTTTCCAAAAATCAGATCCACCCATGAAAATGTTGCTATTGCCGCAGCAGGAACTTCTTGCCGTCATCAAATTTATGACGGAACGAGCAGAAAAGCTCAACATCCAGTTTCTATTTTAAAAGGTTGTTTGAGGAATTAAAATTCAATTGCAATAACAATAACAATTTCAAAAATCAATAGTAAAAGAGCTATTCTTCATTTAAGGAGTTTAGCTTTTTTTTGAGTTACATTTGTGTTTTTATAAATGAGAATAAACTTAAATTTTGTTTTGTATATTGAGAAAAGTTGTATAAACTTGTGTATGTTTTTGGTTGGTCAGAAATTTTATAAAAATCTGCAAAAGATAGAAGTCAAAAGAAGAAATGAAAAAAACTAATTATTTCTATATCGATGAAGCGGGTCACATAAATAACGACTCAAATATTTTTATACACGGATGTATAAAAACAGATTCACCAGAAACCTTATTAAAAACAATAAATGAAATAAAGGAAGAAATTCTAAATGACGACTATTTTATTGAAGATATTGAAGCTATTCAACTTCAAGGTTTTCATGCTGTAGAAAATCATCCTGATGTAAGGAAGCATTATTACAAGCGTTTACATTATTTTAATTTTAGAGCATATTTTGTTGTTGTAAATAAAAAAACGGATTATTTTAAAAATTTAAAAACAGACAAAGAAGATTTTGAAATATTTGAAATGTTTTTAAGGAAACTAATAAATGACAGAATAGAAAGTAATAAGAACGATAAAAATATTTTTTATTTTGAGAATATTGAGATTGCAAAGAAATCGTTAAGAAACATTGTGAAAGATGTTTTTGAATCTTTTGACGAGACATTTGACCTTGAATATCACATTGCAGGTAAAGAATTAATTAACCTTTCAATAATAGATTACCTAAATTACATTCTGTATAGCATTTTAAAAAGTGATAAAAAAGATGATCGAATGGAAAAAAACTTCAATTTGATCTCTCCAAAAATAGGAGTTATTAATATCTTGCATAAAAATGTTTTTTTAGGAAGAAAAAAAACTGATAATAAAAAAATCAACATAACCAATTTAAAAAGAGAATATAGTGGGTAGTTAGGGTAAAATTATGGATATGAGTTCGTATCCGATTATTAGAATAAATTACTATCTACCTTACCCTAACGCCCACTTATTTATTAGAAATGGATTTACTTCAAATAGAAACGAAAAAACAATTTTTATTCTTTTTAAGATGTCGGGAATCTTTTTTAGATTCTGTCAATTTAAGAGAATATGTGATAATTGACCATAAAAAGAATGAGAATGTTGATTTCGAAATACTTGAAAGTACAATAGTTATTGAGAAATTTTATATCGAGAAAAGAAATCCAACTTTAGGTTATCGAACGATACATAATTCTTTAAATCACGAATTAGAACATTGTCAAAAAATATTAAATACTGGACTATCGAATATTTATAAACCTTTAGATTGTGTCCAAGGTTTTGTATCTAAAAAAAACATTAAAACAAATGCTTTTGCACATTTAGCAAAAAAACAAATTCTTACTTTAGACATTAAGGACTTTTTTGAAACAATCACCCAAAATCAAATTATTGAATCACTTATTAAATTGGGTATAAATATTCAAGTTTCTGAATGGGTTTCTAATATTGCTTGCGTAAATGGATATTTAGTACAAGGTTTTAGTACAAGTCCAATTCTAGCGAATATTGTTGCTTTAGAAATGGATTTGGAAATTCTTGAAAATATTGATGAAACAATTAATTATACTCGTTATGCAGATGATTTATATTTTTCAAGTAATTCAACTCAATTCAACCTCGAATTAATCACAAAAATCATTACTAAATATGGTTTTGAAATAAACAATTCAAAAACCAAATTGATGAAAAGGGGACAAAAACAATATGTTACAGGACTTTCTGTATTTGATGATAATTACCCGAGAATTCCTAAAAAAATAAAAAGAGAATTAAGATTAGAAGCATATTATATTGGAAAATATGGATATGAAGAACATATTATGCGGAAATTGAAAATTAAAAAACATCAATTAAAACATCAAGAAATCAAAAGTTTAATAATTAATGAAATAGATATTACTCGTGATAGAATATATGGGTGGTTACATTTTATAAATTCCATTGAACCTGAATTCAGTATAAAGATCACAAAAAAATTAAAAAAAAATTAAAAAAGAATTCTGCAAGTAGTGGTGATTTTTGCACGAATTTTTTTAAAAAAATCCGACTGTCTTGTCCTAAAATAGGTTTACACTTTTGTGTAAACCTATTTTAGGACAAGACAAGGTTCTATATAGAAGTTTAAATAAAAACGCAAAGTTTACAAAGCTTTGTGAACTCTGCGTTTTATCAACATGATTATTATGAAAACCTTGCGAACTTTGCGGTAAAATTCTAATAAACAAGACCTCAAAAATTTACCACAATCATTAGTCTGGTTAATATTCTATTTGAAATTAATTGTATGTTTAAAAGGATTGTAATTACTGTAAATTGGTTTTTTTGCTGTTTAAAGTTTATATAAGCTACAGAAAAATAAAAAAGTTTTATTCTGGATAATTAAGACAACCAACTAAGTTAAAAGTGTGTAATTTTTACACAACTGTATAAAATAGTATACACTAAAAAAATATTGATTTTACGTAATTCGCTAGTTTTCAGATGTAAATTAAAACGGTACAACACTTGTTATTGAGTATGGGAATGATTTTCTCTTCATTCTGTTTTTCTAAAAGAAAAACAAATTAAAAGACGAAAATTTGACATATAAGCCATTTTAATAAAATCAATAATAAGACCAAAAATGAAAAGTGAAACAATTACTTCTAAACAATTTTTTTCATCCACTGAAAATATAACGGATACAACTGTAACTCGTGCTTCTATTTTCAATGTAAAAGAAAAAAAAGAAAAAGCAGTTAAAAAAAATGACACAAAAAAAGCAAGACCTTTAAACTTAGTAGTTCTTATAAGTACTTTTATAGTAATGATTGTGGGAGCTTATTCTGTTTACTTGTTACAACCCGATTTTGATCAGTTTCATACTAATAGAATCAATTCTAGTTTTGGATTTTATTTTCTTATAGTAACGCTTGCGTTGTTCTTTTTTCACGTGGGACTGTTTTTATACAATGTTTATCTTTATTTTCAATATAAGCCTATAGAATCGGTTACTGATGATTTGTTGCCAACAGTTACCGTAATTGTTCCAGCTTACAACGAAAGCAAACAGGTTTGGGATACTTTAATAAGTTTAGTAGCAAGTGATTTTCCAGCTGAAAAAATGCAGATATTAGCAGTTGATGATGGAAGTAAAGACGATACTTGGTACTGGATGCAACAAGCAAAAATTAAGTTAGGAGATCGTTTGACTATCTTTCAACAACCAGAAAACAAAGGAAAGCGTCACGCACTTTACCGTGGATTTCAATTAGGAACAGGAGATGTTTTTGTAACAGTAGATAGTGATTCGATTGTAGAAAAAGATACTTTGCGAAATTTAGTTAGCCCATTTGTAGTTGATAAAAACTGTGGTGCTGTGGCAGGAAATGTTCAAGTTTTAAACAATTCGCAAGCAATAATTCCTAAAATGCTGAATGTGAGTTTTGTAATGAGTTTTGAGTTCATGCGTTCTGTAGAAAGTAGTTTAGGATCAGTATTGTGTACGCCAGGAGCAGCAGCGGCTTACAGTAAAAAAGCAGTGTTTGGATGTCTTGAAGATTGGATTAATCAAACCTTTATGGGGCAACCTTCGGACATTGGCGAAGACCGAGCCATGACCAACATGATTTTAAAACAAGGACATCATGTTTTATTTCAAAGAAATGCAATTGTACTTACAAATGTTCCTGAAGAATACAAAGGTTTGTATAAAATGTTTATCAGATGGGGAAGAAGTAATGTACGTGAAAACATTATGATGGCAAAATACGTCTTCAAAAACTTTAGAGAAGGTTCAAAATTTGGCTCAAGATTGCTGTTTTTGAATCAGTCGTTTAGAATTATTATGACCTATCCGTTCTTGTTGTTTATGTTATTCCTTATAGTGAGCTATCCATTATTGTTTTTAAGCTCCACCTTATTGGGAATATTAATACTATCTAGTTTTCCAGTTTTATTTTATGGAAAAAGATACAATTGGTCAGAATCCTTTTGGGCATATTCGTATAGTATTTTTTATACTTTCGGTTTGTTTTGGATTGCTCCTTACGCCATTGCTACAGCAAACAAAAGAGGTTGGTTAACTCGTGGATTATCAGAAATAAAATAATATTTTCATAAATTGGTTTAGTGCTAAACTTAAGAGTCAAATCTTGAGTTTAGCATTTTTTTTTGGCTATAATAAATATCTCTTATTTGCCTGTTTTAATTCGAAAACTAATTTGACCGACGAGAAAGTGTAAAACTTGAAATCGAAGATTCATGAATACCAAAAAGTAATAGGAACACATGAATGTTTTTTTGTTTCTTTTTTGATCAGGCGACAATGTCCCAAAAAGTGTATAAGTTGAAAAGTCAGGGCTTCGATTTTATGATCGGAGCCTTTTTTCAAATATAAGGGTAAATTGATTTAAAACAATTTCAGCCAACGAGCTTCTAAATAGTATTACTAGTGTATGATTTTACGAAGATTTGAATTCATCATTAATCCAAATCCCTTCTTTTTTTAGTTTACCATTTTTTTTGAACAACTTACCGGGACCATTGCGTTTGTCATCTTGCCATTGACCTTTGAAAATCTCGCCGTTCTTCCAATAATAATTCCCTTCGCCATCTCTTTTATCTTCTACATAATTTCCTTCGTAGCGTTCACCATCCTTCCATGTAAAGACTCCTTTTCCTTGTCGTTTATTATCTTTCCAAAAGCCTTTGTAAACACTTCCGCTTTCAAATAGTCCGATACCATAACCGTTAGCGTTTCCTCTTTTAAATTGTCCGATGTATTGAAACTTTACTCCCTTGGAACTTACTAAATCTAGCATCGCTTTTGGGGTTTTCAATTCGTCTAATTCTTGTTTTACTAACGCTAATTCGCTTTTAACTATACTGTTTTCAGCTAAAACAACATCAACCCAATCATTCTTATCCTGGGATAGCTCGTGTATTGTGGGTTGGTAACTTTTTTCAACAACTGAATTTAATGTTTTGAATCTTCTAGTGTGTTGAATTAGATTTTGAATAGAATCTGGAAGTTTCCCATAAGGTTTAAGTATTTCTATAGCTAATGAATCTTCATTTTTTAAAAAGTAATATTGCGCTTTTTGCACCGTTTGGTAATAGTGACATAAAGAATCTGTTTTTTTATTTTCAAGAACAAGTTTTTGGTAAGCTTCCTTTTGAAGTTCATCTTTCTTATTGTATTGGTGATGTTGAAACCAAATTAATAATAGTAATGCCAAAATTACGCTTGATAGTATAATAATGTTTCTTTTCATGTATATGAAGTTTATTTTATAGAATATATCCGTTGTTGCTTTTTTTTTTAATTGTTTAGCAATAAACTGATTTAATGATACTGTAATATTTTATTAATCAGCATATCGAACGCCTTGTTCATGTGGTTTCCATAAACCGCTCAATTGGTCAATGTAAAAGCCAATCATTAATCCTTTTCCATGGTCGAATTCTATGCCTGTGGAACCTCTAGTCCTGAATCTGTCCACATAACGAACTTCTAAACGTGCTGCATTCAGGAAGCGATATCCTATACCAACATACAAACGATTTTGATTGAATGTGTTATAAGTTACATTTTTGCCAATATTTAATCCAATTTCGTTTGAAACTGCAGCGTATAAGGTGTTGTTTTCGTAAAAATCATTCGAATTAATCATGTAGCGCAAACGGTATCGAAGTCTAAAACGTGTTAGAAAACGATAATCATCACTATTGGCCTGTTCTTGCCATCTTAGTTCATATCGATAACGCCAAGTGTGCATCCATTTTCCGTTTTCGTGTTTATGATGATGAAAAAACTGGAAAGTGGTTCGTAATTCATGGTAAGGTTCTCTCGAATAATCTTCTTCTTTTCCTATATATTCATTGGTGTACATATATCCTAAAGGAGAAATAGACAATCTTGCATTTTTACTGAATTGATAGTTTATCCAAGGCCTAATGCTTGTTCGAAGGTGACTATCAAACATACTACCTGAATTTAATTCATTTTTACTGCGATAAACAAAATCAGCACCAACACCCCAATTTTCATTGAAAAATTCATTTATTTCTGTTTTGTGCCAGAAAACTTGGTGTGGATAAACTATTTTGGCGTCTTGTGCATAAATGCATTGGGTTAAAAATACAAATGATAAAGTTCTAAATAGTAATTTCAAAAGATATTTGATTTTGAAGTGATGGAAGCTTTTTTGATTGAAGCGAAAAAGTTTAAAATCACTTCTTTGTTAAAAACAACAAAAATACTGCTCCGTATTTAAAAATAAAAGTTAAGAGTGTTAATATAAATTAAAAAATCAAGATTTTATTACAAATGGTAGCGTATTTTTTAAATAGAGAAGCTAAGGATTGACAAAAAAAACGGTTATATGTTTTGATTTAAATGTTATCCAAAATTAGTTGTAATTTCTATGTTAAAAAGATAATTGAATACAAAAACCTAACAAAATATCTTATTTTTTAAACTTTAAACAAAACTTAATTCCTTATTTTTGCTCTTCGACATTTTAAAAAATAATAAAAAACAATATACTATGAATTCATTTGACGTAGTCGTTATAGGTTCTGGACCTGGAGGATATGTATCAGCGATTCGTTGTGCGCAACTGGGCTTTAAAACAGCCATTATCGAAAAATATTCCACACTTGGAGGAACTTGTCTTAATGTAGGATGTATTCCTTCAAAAGCTTTGTTGTCTTCTTCTCATCATTATGCCGAAATTGCTCATTTTGCCGATCACGGAATCGAAGTTTCTGGTGAAGTAAAAGTAAATTTAGAGAAAATGATTGCTCGTAAGCAAGCTGTTGTTGATCAAACTTCTGGTGGAGTAAAATATTTGATGGACAAAAATAACATTACAGTTCTGGAAGGATTAGGTTCTTTTGTTGATGCTACACACGTTGCAGTTGCAAAAGCAGATGGGACTTCAGAAACTATCGAAGCTAAAAATGTAATTATTGCTACAGGTTCTAAACCATCTTCTTTACCATTTATCTCAATTGATAAAGAAAGAATCATTACTTCTACTGAAGCTTTAAAATTAACTGAAGTACCAAAACACCTTGTAATTATTGGAGGTGGAGTTATTGGAATCGAATTAGGACAAGTATATTTACGTTTAGGTGCTCAGGTTTCGGTTGTGGAATTCATGGACAGAATTATTCCGGGAATGGATGGCGCTTTGTCTAAAGAATTGACAAAAGTCTTGAAAAAACAAGGAATGAAATTCTATACTTCTCACAAAGTTCAGTCTGTTGAAAGAGCTGGTGATGTAGTTACTGTGAAAGCAGAAAATGCAAAAGGAGAAATAATTACTCTTGAAGGAGATTATTCATTAGTTTCTGTTGGTCGTCGTCCTTATACAGATGGATTGAACGCTGAAAATGCAGGAGTTAAAATTTCGGAAAGAGGTCAAATTGAAGTGAACGATCATTTACAAACTTCAGCTTCTAATATTTACGCAATTGGTGACGTTGTACGTGGTGCAATGTTAGCTCATAAAGCGGAAGAAGAAGGAACTATGGTTGCTGAAATATTAGCAGGTCAAAAACCACATATTGATTATAACTTAATTCCTGGAGTGGTTTATACCTGGCCAGAAGTTGCAGCTGTTGGACAAACAGAAGAGCAATTGAAAGCGGCTGGAGTAGCTTACAAATCAGGAAGTTTCCCATTTAAAGCTTTAGGACGTGCAAGAGCAAGTGCTGATTTAGATGGTTTTGTGAAAATCTTAGCTGATGCTAAAACGGATGAAGTTTTGGGTGTTCACATGATTGGAGCTAGAACAGCAGATTTAATCGCTGAAGCAGTAGTAGCAATGGAATACAAAGCTTCTGCTGAAGATATTTCGAGAATGTCTCATGCGCATCCTACATTTGCGGAAGCAATAAAAGAAGCAGCATTAGCAGCAACTGATAACAGAGCGTTACACGTTTAATAGCTAGTTTATAAAACAGAGAAACCCGCCTCGTTCTAGTGAATGAGACGGGTTTCTTGTTTTTTTATTCTTTTTAGCCATTCATTTTAAACAATCCTTTATAGTTTTCCCAATGGCTGTAAATCAAGAAAATATTGGCTAGAAAAACTCCAATAGCAAGTGGTAAATTTTCGGGTGTTAAAAAGTAATTAATTAATAAAATATTGATGATTACCGGAAAAATGATAATATTGGCTAAGGTGGTAAATTTTCCTGTTACAAAGGATAAACCACAAAGCAATTCTATTGATTTGGCTAAAGGTATCAAATAGGTTGAAGCAACCAGACCCACTTGGAATGCTTTAAAATCTCCTGTGGAAGCGGGCTCAGGGTTCAGGTGTAAAAAATAACTAACCGAAGTAAAGAGAAATAATATCCCTAGTAAAGAACGAACAATAAGGGTTGCAATTTTCATGATATATAGGTTTTATTGGTTAACAAATCAAAAAAATTATATTGCGGTCCCACTTTCATCATTAGTAAAAACTCTCCCTAGATAACCGTTTTAAGTAGAAAAGATAGTTTGTCGTTTTCTAACTCCTAGTAAATTTACAAAAAAGCGAACTGATTTTTCTTATATAAGAGAATTATTATTCATTAAATTGTTAATTTAATAATCAATTTATCATCCAAATAAGGATTTGAATGTGAAATTATGATTTTTTAATTCGGTTTTGTTTTTAAAAGGAATCGGCTAAATCATGAACACCAATAAAAATAAGTCCTATTTTTATTGTAATTTTACTTTTTAAAATTTTACTTTGAGAACATCCTTTTTACAAGACATAACACATCTCGTCGATTTCAAAAAACAGCTTTTATTGTGGTCACAACAATTTAGAGAAGTGACTTTTATGGATAGCAATCAGTACCAACAAGAGTATTCAAATTACGATTGGATTCTGGCTGTTGATGCTTTCACGTCTATAAAAACAGACTATTTTAATGCGTTTGAAGATTTAAAACAATACCAGCAAACCAGCAGAGACTGGATTTTTGGTTATTTGTCTTATGATTTAAAGAATGATACAGAAGTATTAACATCGAAAAACTTTGATGGTTTAGAATTTCCTGATTTGTTTTTCTACCAACCTAAAAAGCTTTTTTTAGCCAAAGGAAATCAACTCGAAATTCGGTATTTGTATTGTTGTGATGATGAATTTGAAACCGATTGGGAAGAAATTAAATCCGTTGCGACTGATTATGAAACATTAGATATTAAGGTCAATATCCAACAACGAATTTCGGCTGAATCCTATCAGGAAAAAGTGTCTAAAATGCTAGAACACATTCATCATGGCGATTTGTATGAGGCTAATTTTTGTATGGAATTCTATGCCGAAAATGCGCAAATTGAACCCGTGGAGACTTTTTTGAAGCTGAATGAAATTTCGAAACCACCCTTTGCTGTATTTTTTAAAAATCACAGGCAATTTTTATTGTCAGCATCGCCAGAACGTTATTTGAAAAAAGAAGGCGATTTATTGATTTCTCAACCAATAAAAGGAACAGCCAAACGATTTTTAGATCCCATTGAAGACGAAGAATCAAAAAATAAATTAGCCACCGATGCTAAAGAACGTGCCGAAAACATTATGATAACCGATTTGGTTCGCAATGATTTATCGCACACGGCACAAAAAGGTTCGGTGCAGGTAACAGAATTGTGTGGCATTTATTCTTTCTTGCAAGTCCACCAAATGATTTCTACTATTACTTCAAATTTAGATCCACAATATGCTGCTGTTGATGCTTTAAAACATACTTTTCCAATGGGAAGTATGACTGGAGCACCCAAGATTTCGGTGATGAAAATTATCGAAGAACTGGAAGAAACTAAAAGAGGTTTGTACAGCGGTGCCGTAGGTTATTTTACACCCGAAGGCGATTTTGATTTTAATGTGGTGATTCGAAGCATATTGTACAATCAGCAAAATCAGTATTTGTCTTTTTCGGTAGGAAGTGCCATCACTTCACTTTCAATTCCTGAAAATGAATATCAGGAATGTTTTCTGAAAGCCAAAGCGATGTTTGAAGTTTTAAAATAATTTCTAAATTTTAGTCATGCTCAACAAGTTCAAAAAACATATCGATCAAAACTTTCCTTTTTTAGAAAAAAGCAAATTGCTTTTGGCTACAAGCGGAGGAATTGATAGTATGGTAATGGTTGATTTGTTACATCAATTAAACTATTCTATTGCATTGTCTCACTGCAATTTTCAATTGCGTGGTGTGGAAAGTTTTGGCGACCAAAATTTTGTTCAGGAATATGCTAATGCAAATGAAATTTCGCTTTTTTTAACTCAGTTTGATACAGAAGCTTTTGCGAATGATTACAAACTTTCGACTCAAATTGCAGCCCGGGAATTGCGTTACAACTGGTTTTATGAATTGTTAGAAACCGAAAATTACGATTACATTTTAACAGCACATCATGCCGATGATAATATTGAAACCTTTTTAATTAATCTGAGTCGTGGAACTGGATTAGAAGGTTTGGTTGGAATTCCAGCTCAAAACGATAAAATTGTACGACCACTTTTGCCTTTTTCGAGAGAAGAAATTTTGGCTTATGCCGAAGAGAATAATATAGAGTGGCGAGAAGATAGCAGCAATGCTTCGGATAAATATTTGCGAAATAAAATCAGGCATCATTTGGTTCCATTGTTGAAAGAATTGAATCCGCAGTTTATGGAATCGTTTCAAAAAACACAATCGTACCTGAATGAATCTCAGGAATTAGTTGAAGATGCAGCTATTATGGTCTATCAACAAGTAGCCAAAGAAGCAGGAGAAACCATAGTTTTTGATTTGAATCAATTGCTACGATTACCCAATTATAAATCCTATTTGTACCAATGGCTACATGAATTTGGCTTTACTGCCTGGGAAGATGTTTATGCTTTGGTAGAAAGTCAATCAGGGAAACAGGTTTTTGCTCCAAATTATCGTTTATTAAAAGACAGAGAGCAGTTAATTTTAAGTCCGATACTGCATCAGGAGGATAATGAGCTCTATTTTATAGAAAAGGATGTTAGAGAAGTTAATATTCCCTTAAATCTTACTTTTTCTACAGCAGACAACATTTCAGGAGCTTCAAATTCAATTATATTTGTTGACCAAGATAAATTAGTCTATCCATTGGTTTTAAAAAAATGGAATGAGGGCGATTCTTTTCAGCCTTTTGGAATGAATGGAAAGTCTAAAAAGTTAAGTAAGCTTTTTAAAGACGAAAAATTATCTTTATTAGAAAAAGAGAATTGTTGGGTTTTATGGTCTGAAAATCAAATTGTTTGGGTAATTGGTATTCGGCAAGACGAACGATTTAGAATCGACAGTTCTACAAAAAATATATTAAAAATAGCATTGCAATAATGAAAAAACTATTCTTTCTACTTACCGCTTTTTTGGTTTTCACCAATGTAAATTCTCAAATTCTGGATCCAGTAAAATGGACGACTAAAATCGAACAAAAATCAGAAGGCGTTTTTGTATTGACTTTTAATGCCGTGATTGAAAAAGACTGGCACATGTATTCGCAGTTTACTCCCGATGGAGGACCGCTAGCTATGGAAGTTATTTTTAAAAATCAGGCGGGGAATTTTAGTTTAACAGGCAAAGCCAAAGAAAGTAAAACCAGAACGGCTTATAACGATATTTTTGAGGTAAATGAAACTTTTTTTGAAGGAAAAGCGCAAATCCAACAAGAAATTAAGTTAACGAATTCAAAGCTAAATAAGGTTGAAGTAGAACTTAATTATCAGGTTTGTAAAGAAGTGTGTATTAATCAATCTAAGAAATTTACTTTCCAAATTCCTGCTACTAAAATGGCAGCTGTTCCAGCAATAAAAAAAGATAGTATTCAAGGAGCAGCTCAGAATGCAAAAATTGCTGATGGTACAAAAATAGATTCCATTCCAACACCAAGTCTTGGTGCAAGTAATGTGGTGGAAGCTGTTGAAAAAAACGCTTTGCCTGAAACTGCCGAAACCGCTCCAAGAAGCGTTTGGTCGATTTTTTTTATTGCTTTTTTATCTGGGTTTGCAGCTTTATTGACTCCTTGTGTTTTTCCAATGATTCCTATGACGGTGAGTTTTTTTACCAAACAAAGTAAAACCCGTGCTAAAGGAATTAGAAATGCAATTATTTATGGTGTTTCAATCATCGTAATTTATGTTTTGTTAGGGGGTCTGGTTACTTGGATTTTTGGTGCCGATGCTTTAAATGCTTTGTCAACTAATGTTTGGTTTAACCTGTTGTTTTTTGTGTTATTGATTGTTTTTGCAGCTTCTTTTTTAGGAGCTTTCGAAATTATGTTGCCTAATTCCTGGGCGAATAAAGTAGATAGTCAAGCCGATAAAGGTGGAATAGTTGGGATTTTATTTATGGCTCTAGCCTTAGCAATTGTTTCATTTTCTTGTACTGGACCTATCGTGGGAACTTTGTTGGTAGAAGCAGCATCTAATGGCGGAATCGCTCCAATTGTTGGTATGTTTGGGTTTTCATTGGCTTTAGCCTTACCATTTATGTTGTTTGCGTTATTTCCAAGTTGGTTGAATTCATTACCAAAATCAGGTGGCTGGTTGAATACCGTAAAAGTATTTTTAGGATTCTTAGAATTGGCTTTGGCCTTTAAGTTTTTATCGAATGCGGATATGGTGTTGCAATTGCATTTATTAGAAAGAGAAGTCTTTTTAGCGATTTGGATTGCAATTTTTGGAACTTTAGCCTTGTATTTATTTGGAAAAATCACGTTGCCACATGACAGTCCGTTGTCTCATATTTCAGTGGGACGATTAGGAATGGGATTATTGGTGCTGACTTTTACCATTTATTTAATTCCGGGACTTTGGGGAGCTCCTTTAAAGATAATTAGTGCTTTCCCACCACCAATGCAATATAGCGAAAGTCCAATGGGGTTAGGTGGTTCAAGTAGAAGGGATGCCAAAACTGATTTGCCTGAAGGGGCAAAATTAGGGCCACATGGATTAGTTGTTTTTGAAGATTATCAATCGGGTTTGGCTTACGCCAAAAAAGTAAATAAACCCATTATGCTTGATTTTACAGGCTATGCTTGTGTAAATTGTCGAAAAATGGAAAATAACGTTTGGTCGGACGCAACCGTTTTACCTATTTTGAATGACCAAATTGTCTTGATTTCACTTTATGTGGACGACAAAAGAAAATTACCAAAAGAACAACAATTTATTTCTCCAACAACAGGTTCTGAAATTGAAACCATAGGGGATAAGTGGACTGACTTTATGATTTCTAAATATAAAACCAATACGCAACCGTTGTATGTACTAACCGATTTAGAAGGAAATAGTTTAAACACCGAAAAACCAACAATTAGTTATGTGGGTGTTGAAGAATATTATAATTGGTTGAAAGCGGGAATTGCAAAATTTAAATAAAAAGAGGCCACAGATTGCACAGATAAAAAAACGGATTTATTTTTTCCAATGTTGAATTTCATAATTTTCAACCAAAGAATCTTTTGATAGTGTAATAATTAGAATTTTTGTTTCGACTGGATCAATATTCCAGCCATAATCTTCCATTATTAAATAAACTACTGTGTTACTTTTCTGTGTTCCGTAATTTTGAGGTTCTCCAATTAAATCAGTTAGTTTTTTATATTTCATTCCTTTTTTTAAATGATTTTTAAAAAGATCATTTACCATATTTTCACGGTTTTCATAAAATCCATCAAATTTTTCATTCCATTGTTGTTTGTTAAATTCAACATCTGTTTTTCCGCAATTTGATAAGACAAACAATATTATTAAATATGATATTTTACTTATTTTTTTCAATTGTTAAGTGTTTTTTCTATTTGTAAATTATTGTAATGTCTAAATTATCCCAACCAACCATCTCGATCCAAACTTCTGTATTGAATGGCTTCGGCAATGTGAGATGCATTTACTTCTTCGGAAGCTTCTAAATCAGCGATAGTTCTGGCTACTTTCAAAATTCTATCGTAGGCTCGAGCTGAAAGATTCAATCGTTCCATGGCATTTTTTAATAAGGTTTTGGATTCTTCCTTTAAGACGCAATATTCCCTAATGTGTTTGGTATTCATTTGGGCATTGTAATGAATATTATCCATTTTTTCAAATCGTATGGATTGAATTTCTCTGGCTGCAGTTACCCTTTTTCGAATGGTCATGCTGTTTTCAGCCTTTTGATTATCAGATAATTTTTCGAAAGGAACAGGAGTTACTTCAATATGAATATCAATTCGATCCAATAATGGACCTGAAATTTTACTTAAATAACGTTGCATTTCATAAGGAGAAGCAGTTTGTGCGGCACTTGGATCGTTGAAAAATCCGCTAGGACTTGGATTCATACTGGCAACCAACATAAAAGAAGAAGGATAAGTTACCGTAAATTTAGCTCTGGAAATAGTTACTTCTCGGTCTTCCAGCGGTTGACGCATTACTTCGAGTACATCGCGTTTGAATTCGGGTAATTCGTCTAAAAATAAAACACCATTGTGAGCCATCGAAATTTCGCCAGGCTGAGGGTAGCTCCCCCCACCGACAAGTGCTACGTTCGAAATTGTGTGATGTGGACTGCGAAAAGGCCTTTGATTCATTAACCCGACTTCTTTTAATTTTCCAGCGACACTATGAATTTTAGTAGTTTCTAAGGCTTCGTGTAAGGTCATTGGCGGAAGAATACTGGGTAAACGTTTGGCAAGCATGGTTTTTCCTGCTCCTGGAGGACCAATTAAAATAATATTATGTCCGCCAGCAGCGGCAATTTCCATACATCTTTTGATACTTTCTTGTCCTTTAACATCTGAAAAATCAAATTCTGGAAAATCTAAATCTTTATAGAATTCGGCACGAGTATCAATTTTTGTGGGTTCCAAATCGCCTTTTCCTTCGAAAAAATCAATTACTTCTTGTACGTTTTCAATTCCGTAAACATCCAGTCCTTTTACAATGGCAGCTTCTTTTACATTGTGTTTTGGAAGAAAAAAACCTTTAAAACCCTCTTCTTTTGCTTTGATAGCAATGGGTAAAGCACCACGAATAGGTTGTAAACTACCATCAAGTGATAATTCGCCCATGATGATGTATTTGTCAATTTCGTCTCCTTTAATTTGTCCTGAAGCTACAAGAATGCCTAAGGCAAGTGTCAAATCGTAAGCTGAGCCTTCTTTGCGTAAATCAGCGGGAGCCATATTGATGGTTATTTTTTTGCCTGGCAACATATAACCATTGTTTTTTAAGGCAGCGGCAATCCTGTAACTGCTTTCTTTTATGGCGTTGTCAGGCAAGCCAACTAAATGATAACCTACACCTTTATCAATATTTACTTCAACAGTAATTGTTGTGGCTTCTACACCAAAAACGGCACTTCCAAATACTTTTACTAACATAAAAAATAGAATTACAATATTACACTAAGCTTATATACTCTCAATTTGGTTTTAAATAGAAAAATCCAATCCTACTTGGTTTTTAACTTCATCAATTATCTTAATTAGTTCTAGGCTATTTTTATGAGACCATAAGTTGCTTTCGATAACATTATTTCGAATGCATTGATGACATTCTTCAATTTCATACGTATAGCCCATGCCTTTTGTGGGCAAAGAATAATTAGTTTCATTGTTGTCTTTTATCAAAGTATAGGATTCAGTCATGTGCCAATTAGAACTCAAATTGATTCTGCCTTCAGTCCCGCTTATGGTGGCTTCCATGTTAGATGTATGGGAAATTCCAGAGTATAATACCGCTTGAGCTTCCTTATAATGTAATATCATAGAGGTTTGGGTGTCAACACCAGAGGAATGAAAATTTGATTTTGCATAGATGCTGTCTGGAATTCCTAGAATAACATAAGATAAAAATAATGGGTAAACACCAATATCCATTAAAGAACCACCTCCTTGTTTTAAATCAAACATCCGATTTCCTTTTTTTTCTTCAGCAGGAAAGGCAAAATCAGCATTGATGTAACGTATTTTTCCAATTTCTCCTTGTTGAATTTTTATAAAAGCTTCTCTAAAAGAAGGATTAAATCTTGTCCAGAAAGCTTCCATGAAAAATTTATTATACTTCTTTGAAGCAGCAATCATTTTTTCGGCATCTTGATACCGCAACGCAATTGGTTTTTCACATAAAACATGTTTGTTGTTTTCTAATGCTTTTAAGGATAATTCAGCATGAGAATCATGTGGTGTGGCGATATATAGAATGTCAATAGTATCGTCATTCATAATGTCTTCATAAGTATCATAAGCCTTTGGACATTGATAAATATCAGCAAATGCAATCGCATTATCTTTACTTCTTGAAGCGACTGCTACTAATTTTGCACCATCAACCATTTGTAATTCTTTTGCAAACAGATGTGCAATATTGCCTAGTCCTATAATTCCCCAGTTAACCGTGTTTTTATCTTTCATATTTTATATAAAAATTAGAATGTATTCTTGCTTTCATAATTAATTTTAATGATGCAGGAATATTTTTTTTGTAGTCTAATTTTTAAAAATAATTATTTTTTTCTTACAAAACTATTTTTGTTAAATAATCTCTATCAATTATTTGATATTGAGGATTGATTTAAAATGAAACAACAGTTTTTTAATAAATTTTGAAGTGTAATAATTTTTGAGTTTGGTTTTGTATCAAGCCTAAAATGGTTTAAATATTAAGTTTTAGGATGTTTTTCTTATATTTGCAAAAGTTATTTGATTTTTAAATGGTAAAAAAATGATTTATTGTCATTGTTTTTAAGCCTATCTACTATTTCATTTTCTTGAAATAATTTTAAAAATCACCTTTTGTAGCATGCTACATCTTTGCCTTTGGAAAAATTCCATGTACAGGCTATTAAAAATCTTGAAAATTGAAAAAATGCACATAATTGATTATGTAATCTTTTTTGTTTATATGCTGGCTATGCTAGGTGTTGGTCTTTATTTTTTTAACAAAAATAAAACTGCAGAAGACTTTTATGTTAGTGGAAGAAGTATGAGTAGCTGGCACATTGGGTTATCTGTTGTTGCTACCGATGTGGGAGGAGGATTTTCTATAGGATTGGGAGGTCTGGGTTTTACTATGGGTTTATCAGGTTCCTGGATGCTTTTTACCGGTTTATTAGGTGCTTGGCTGAGTGCAGTATTTTTAATTCCAACTATTAGTAAATTAGGACATAAACATAAATTTTTCACATTTCCTCAAATTTTCAGTCATTTTTACAATGCGAGAGTGGCTTTTTTAGCAGGAATTATTTCGGCAATTGGTTATATTGGTTTTACCAGTTCGCAGGTTTTGGCTGGAGCCAAATTAGCTTCGGCTACCATTCCAGAATTAGACATTCAAACAGCGCTAATTGTTATGGGAGTTATTGCGGTAGCTTATACTTCAATAGGCGGTTTAAAAGCAGTTATTTATACCGATACCATTCAGTGGTTAGTACTTATTAGTGGTTTGGTTTTTATTGGAATTCCCGTTGCTTACAACGCCGTAGGAGGTTATGATGCTATAAAAAGTACTTTAGCTCCTGAATATTTATCGTTAACCAATGTTTCTATTTATCAAATTATAAACTGGTCGGTAACAATTATTCCTATTTGGTTTGTAGGAATGACATTGTACCAACGTATTTATGCCAGTAAAGGAGAAAAAGAAGCTAAAAAAGCCTGGTTAATTGCAGGTGTTTTCGAGTGGCCTATTATGGCTTTTATGGGCGTAATATTAGGAATGCTTGCCAAAGTAGCCGCAACAAAAGGAATGTTTACAGGAATTACAGATGCTGCCAATATGGATAGCGAAATGGGATTACCTATTTTGCTCGCTACTATTTTACCCGTTGGGTTAATGGGGTTGATGCTTTCTTCTTATTTTTCGGCAATACTTTCTACTGCTGATAGCTGTTTAATGGCGGCTTCCGGAAATATTGTAACCGATATTATTGCTAAATTTTCTAAAAAAGAATTAACTCATAAAAAGGAATTACAGCTGTCGCAAATAGTGACTTTATTAGTGGGCTTATTTGCTATTTTATTAGCGTCCCAAATGCAAAATGTATTGGAACTTATGCTTTATTCCTATGCTTTTATGGTTTCTGGATTATTCATTCCGGTTATTGGCGCATTATTTTGGAAAAAAAGCCATCCCATTGCGGCTTTTTGGAGTATGCTTTTGGGTGGAGCAACTACAATTGGACTAATAGTTACAAATAATAAACTACCTTTAGGGATACAACTTTCTGAAAATTTAGATGCTAATATTTATGGAATAAGTGTTTCTCTTATTTTATTCGTCACATTATCAATTTATTATCATAATAAAAAAATAAAAAATGGATTTCAAACAAATTAATTATACTTCAGGAGAAGACAAAAAATATTCAAATCAAGTTATAGCTGATTTTCTTTATACGCATTTAGAAGAATATGGCGATAAAGTAGAAGATATTTTGAAATGTATGGCTTATGTAATGCATCCTGAAAAAGGAGGAAATATTATTCTAGGAATTGATAACGATGCCATTGTAGGTGCTGTGATTTTGAATAATACAGGGATGAAGGGCTTTATACCCGAAAACATTTTGGTTTACATTGCTGTTGATAATAGCAAACGAGGAAAAGGCTATGGAAAAAGTTTAATGGAAAAAGCAATTTCTGTTGCCGATGGTGATATTGCTTTGCATGTTGAACCGAATAATCCCGCTAAAAAACTCTATGAAAAACTAGGATTTACAAATAAATATCTAGAAATGCGTCTCATTAAATAATGTAAAATGGAGCACTTTAATCAATATTTAGACACTTTGATTTCGTTACGTAAAGAGTTGCATCAAAATCCTGAAGTTTCTGGCGAAGAAGAAAAAACAGCACAACGAATTGTTTCTTTTTTAGCAAAGTATCCTCCGGACAAAATAATCGAAAATATTGGTAAAACAGGGGTTGCAGCAATTTACAACAGTAAAAACCCAGGAAAAAAAGTATTGTTTAGAGCTGAACTTGATGCGTTGCCTATTGAGGAAAACAATGACTTTGATTATCAATCAGTAAATAAAGGAGTTTCGCATAAATGTGGTCATGATGGACACATGGCTATTTTATGTGGTTTAGCTATCGCCTTGCATCACAAAAGACCCGAAACGGGATCAGTAATTTTATTATTTCAGCCTGCTGAAGAGGATGGCAGTGGAGCACAAAAAGTAATTAGTGATGATAAATTCGGATCAATCCAACCTGATTATGTTTTTGCGTTACACAATTTACCCGGTTATCCTAAAAACCAAATTGTTGTAAAAAACAATACTTTTAGCTGTGCCGTTGGTAGTATTATTATAAAATTAAAAGGAATTATTGCCCACGCTGGGGAACCTGAAAATGGCATTAATCCAGCTTTAGCCATTGCTTCTATTATTTCGGAATACAACAAACTGATTCAATCTGATATTTCTAAAGACAATTATCAAATCATTACGCCAATTTATATTCAAATGGGCGAAAAAGCGTATGGTATTTCAGCTGGGGAAGGCGAGGTTCATTTTACGATAAGAAGCAACAGCACACTTCAGATGAAAAAAACAACAACATTATTAGAGACTATTGCTGAAAAAATTGCAAAAGAGCATCAACTTGATTGCGAAATTGATTGGATACAAAATTTTGAAGCCAATGAAAACAATCCTGAAGCAGTAAATTTTGTTCGAAAAGCAGCAAAAATAAATCATTTTGAACTTCTTGAAAAAGAAAATCCTTTTAGTTGGGGTGAAGATTTTGGATTGTTGACGCAACAATATTCAGGTGCTATGTTTGGTATAGGCGCAGGAATAGATACGCCTTCACTTCATAATCCTAATTATGATTTTCCAGATGATATTCTGCAAACAGGAATTAGTGTTTTTAACAATATTAGCAAACAAATTACAGATGCAAACTAATTCAATTATAGAACTGAGTCGTTCGGCATATCAAAAAAATATAGATTTTCTGAATCAATTATTTGGAAAAAAAAGAATTCTTTCTTCGGTAGTAAAAGGAAACGCTTACGGACATGGAATTCCCGAATTTGTTACTATAGCATCGGAATGTGGTGTCAATCATTTTTCTGTTTTTGATGTAGAAGAAGCGCGACAAGTTCAAGCGGTTGTACAGAATAAAGCAACGATTCTAATTATGGGATTTGTGCATGAAGATGATTTAGAATGGATTATTGAGCATGATATAGAGTTTTTCGTTTTTGATAAAAAAAGATTGACCAATGCTTCTAAAGCAGCTAAAAAACTCAAAAAGAAAGCCATTGTACATATCGAAGTCGAAACGGGTATGAATCGGACTGGTTTTGAAAAAAACGAACTGAAATCAGTGATTTCGATTCTAAAAAAAGACAAAGAATACCTTAGTTTTAAAGGTCTTTGTACACATTATGCTGGTGCCGAAAGTATAGCCAATTATTATAGAGTAGAAAGCCAAATCAAGCGTTTTGAAGAAATTTATCAGTATTTATGTAAAGAAGAATTAAAGCCTGAAATTTTACATTCGGCTTGTTCAGCAGCTTCAATTATGTTTCCAAAAACAAGAATGAATCTGGTAAGAATTGGAATTATGCAATACGGTTTATGGCCCAGCCAGGAAGTTTTTGTAGCTTATTTGAATTCTAAAAAAGTAAAAATAGATCCCTTGCATCGGGTTATTGCCTGGAAAACGGCTGTAATGGATGTTAAAAAGGTAAAAATGGGTGATTTTATAGGTTATGGAACAAGTTTTATGGCTAAAAAAAATATGAAGATTGCTGTAATCCCTATTGGTTATGCTCATGGTTACAGTCGATCACTGAGTAATCATGGTCGTGTGCTTATTCATGGACAACGCTGTATGGTAGTAGGTGTAGTCACTATGAATATGATTGCTGTAGATATTACAGAAATTGAAAATATTAAAAAAGATGATGAAGTAGTATTGATAGGAAACCAAAAAGAGCTTTCCATTTCCATAGCTTCTTTTAGTGATTACAGTAACCAACTGAATTATGAATTATTAACCCGAATTTCTAAAAGAATTCCAAGAAAAATTATAGACTAATGGCATTCGTAAAATTATACAGAAAAAAATTAGAAGAAAATTATCGGTTTCTAGATACAATTTTTAAATCCCGAGATATAAATTGGGGAGTAGTTTCTAAAATGTTGTGTGGAAACATCATTTATCTAAAAGAAATAATTGCTTTAGGAGTAAAAGAAATTCACGATTCCAGAATTAGTAACTTAAAAAAAATAAAGGATTTGGATCCCGAAATTCAAACCGTATACATAAAACCACCAGCCCAAAGAAGTATTGAAAGTATTGTTCGCTATGCTGATGTGAGTTTTAATACTGAAATTTATACCATTAAATTGCTTTCCAAAGAAGCTAAAAAGCAAAATAAAGTCCACAAGATTATTATTATGATTGAAATGGGAGATCTTCGTGAAGGGGTTATGGGCGACGAATTGGTTGAATTTTATGGAGATGTTTTGAGTTTGCCTAATATCGAAATCCGTGGAATAGGAACGAATCTGAATTGTTTAAGCGGAGTTATGCCTACTCAGGACAAATTGATTCAGTTGAGTTTATATAAACAATTAATTGAAGCTAAGTTTAATATTCAAATTCCCTGGGTTTCGGGAGGAACATCGGTGGCTGTACCTTTGATTTTGAAAAATGCTCGTCCTATGGCGGTCAATCACTTTAGGATAGGAGAGGCGTTGTTTTTTGGGAAAGATTTATTTACCGGAGAAACTATGGACGGAATGCATAATGATGTTTTTAAATTGTATACCGAAATTATTGAAATCACCGAGAAACCTAATACGCCAACAGGAGAATTAGGCGAGAATGTGGCAGGAAATACTTTTTCGATGCAACAAATAGAAGATTTTAGTAGTACTTCATTAAGAGCCATTTTAGATATTGGTTTATTAGACATGCAGCCACAATATCTTAGTCCAGAGGATGATGACATAACAATTATTGACGCTAGTTCGGATATGTTAGTTATAGATATTACTTATTCCAAAAAGAATTATAAAATTGGTGATTTAGTGTCTTTCAATTTAAAATATATGGGCGCACTTTATTTATTGAATTCCGATTATATTGGAAAGAATATTGGCTAAAACTATTCTAGATTGCGGAATTGTAATTTTTGCACGTTTTTTCTGTAAAATAATTTGCTAAAATTAACATAAAACGCATCTAAAGTAGGTTTGAATTTAACAAATCGATATTTTTTATGTGTTTTATGGTTGTTGCCCCTAAAATTCATGGGGGTAAAATGAATAAATAATAAAAGTTAAAACATTTACTGTTGTTTTGTATGGGGGTTGTTAATCGTTTTATATTTTTGACGAAAATTTAAACCAAAACAAAATGAGAAAAATTAGTTTAAGTGTAATAATGATTGCGCTATTAATCGTTACACTATTTTCAAGTTCTATTCTAACTGGGATTACCGTTCCTGCAGAAGCCGCTACATTTGATACTGGAGATACTGCTTGGATGATTGTTGCTACAGCACTTGTATTGATCATGACACCAGGATTAGGATTCTTTTACGGAGGTATGGTTGGTAAGAAAAATGTAATTAGTACAATGTTACAAAGTTTCATGGCAATGCTAATTGTAACTATCTTATGGATTGTTATCGGATTTAGTTTATCTTTCGGTACTTCTATAGGAGGAATCATTGGAGATCCAACAGAATTTTTTATGTTTCAAAATGTAGGTATTACTACAGCTTGGGGAACAATTCCTTTTATGCTTTTTGCTTTATTTCAAGCAAAATTTGCGGTTATTACACCAGCTTTAATTACAGGAGCATTTGCTGAAAGAGTTCGTTTTTGGGCTTATTTGTTGTTCATGGTTTTATTCGTTTTATTTATTTATACTCCATTATGTCACATGACATGGCATTCTGATGGTTATTTCTTTAAAATGGGAGTATTGGATTTTGCAGGAGGTACTGTAGTGCACATGAGTGCAGGATGGGCAGCTCTTGCTGGAGCAATGTTTTTAGGAAAAAGAAAAGTTCAAAAGGTAAACCCATCTCGTATTACTTATGTATTATTAGGAACGGCTTTATTGTGGTTTGGATGGTTTGGTTTCAACGCAGGTTCTTCTTTAGGTTCAAATAGTTTAGCTGTTCAGGCTTTAGGAACAACTACAGTTGCTGCTGCTGCTGCTGGTATGGCTTGGGTATTTATGGATAAAATTTTAGGTCATAAATTATCGGCTATGGGAGCTTGTATTGGTACTGTGGTAGGTTTAGTAGCTATTACTCCAGCTGCTGGATTTGTTAGTATTCCTCACGCTATCTTTATTGGATTGTTTAGTAGTATTGTAAGTAACTTTATGGTAAGTAAATTTCCAAAAGGAAAAATTGACGATGCTTTAGATGTATTTGCTTGTCACGGTGTTGGTGGTATGGTAGGGATGTTGTTAACTGGAGTTTTTGCTTCTAAAGATATCAATCCAGCGGTTACTGATCAAGGACTTATCTTTGGCGAATCTACTTTATTTATCAATCAATTTACAGCATTAATAATGGTATCTGTATTTGCATTTGTAGGTTCATATATTTTATTCTTTGTAGTTAACAAAATTACTCCTTTAAGAGTTAGTGAAGACAAAGAAGAATTAGGATTAGATATTTCTCAACACGGAGAGTATTTGTAATCAATACAAGAATTAGTTGTCTATAAAGACTTTATAATTATATAGAAAAGCTTAGTTAAACCCAGTTTAGCTAAGCTTTTTTTATTCGGTAAGTTTGACTTACTTTAAATTTTATCGTTTTTTAAAACTATAAGTACATTTGTAGTTAAACAAAAAATAGCCGTCTAATCCCAGACGGCTACTTTTTTTAAAGCTATTTTTTCAGCTTATTCTAGCTCTTTAAAAGTATTTCCTTGATGGATATCACCAGATTTATATCCTTTCATAAACCAATATTTACGTTGTTCAGAAGTTCCATGTGTAAAAGATTCCGGAACAATATGACCTTGTATTTTAGCTTGAATGGCATCATCTCCTACTGCGTGAGCGGCACTTAAAGCTTCTTCAAGATCGCCATCTTCTAAAACATCATTCATTTTCTGGTTGTAATGTGTCCAAACTCCAGCATAAAAATCAGCTTGAAGCTCTAGGGCTACTGATAATTTATTGGCTTCAGCCTTACTTTTTCCTTGTTGCATTTGCCTCATTTTGGCTGAAGTTCCTAGTAAAGTTTGCACATGGTGACCAATTTCGTGAGCAATTACATAAGCTGTAGCAAAATCTCCGCCTATGGCACCAAACTTAGTTTTCAGTTCTTCAAAAAAAGTCAAATCCATATATACTTTTTGATCGGCTGGGCAGTAAAAAGGACCAGAATCAGAAGAAGCATTTCCGCAACCAGTTTGAACACCACCGCTGAATAAAACGATATTTGGTTTTTTATAGTGTAGATTGTTCTCTTCAAATATTTTTGTCCAAACCTCTTCGTTATCGGCTAATACTGTTTTTACAAAGGCTTGTTCTTCTAATTCTTTTGCGGTTAAGTCTCTTTGTTCTGTAGCTTGTTGGTTTTGACCTTGGTTCATTTGTTCAAGAATAGGTGCAATCATTTGTCCATTTTCTCCTCCAAAAACATTGAGTAATAAAATGATAATTCCAAGAATTCCGCCGCCAACAATCGTTTTTCCTCCAGAAGACATTCCTCTTCGGTCTTCCACATTGTTACTTTGTCTTCTGCCTCTCCATTTCATAATATTGTATTTTTTACTTGTTAGTTACCCATTTTACAAGGGTTTCTTCAATAATTCCTTTTACAATTGGTTTCGAAATATAATCATTCATCTCCATTTGTATGCATTTGTTTCTTTCTTCTTTTTCAGTTCCAGCAGTAATGGCTATGATAGGAATATTTTTTCCAGCCGCACTTTTTCTAATAGCTTCAGTAGCCTCATAACCGTTCATTACAGGCATTTGAATATCCATAAATATGATATCAGGAAGAATACTTTCAAATTGATTTACGGCTTCAAGTCCGTTTGAAGCTTCAAAAATATTCGCTTTTGGAAGACTATTTTTTATAATTGTTTTCAATAAAAGCATATTAATTTTATTGTCTTCTACAAGCAAAATTTTAGTGTTCTTTAAATTAGGATTAATTTCTAAAATACTTGGATTTTCTACAGTTACAGTTGGTTTTGTATTTGCTGTTGGATTAATCAACTGGTTATTTGTTTTTAAATCGATATCAAAATAAAAATAACTTCCTTTTCCTACTTCACTTTTTAGCTTTAAATGACTATTCATTAAGTTCAAAAGCTTGTTTGAAATGGTTAACCCAAGTCCGGTTCCTCCAAATTTCTTAGTTGTTGAACTATCTTCCTGTGAGAAGGCTTTAAATATTTTTTTCTGATTTTGTTCTAAAATTCCAATTCCTGAATCCTCAACTGAAAAACGAATTTTAGTTTGTGTATCGCTTATTTTTTGTTTGATAGTAACATTGAGCTTAACGCTTCCATTTTCGGTAAATTTAACGGCATTCGATAATAAATTAATCAATACTTGTTTGATTCTCACAATGTCAATCCAAAAATAGTAAGGAACTTCATCATCAATATTTAATTCCAGCTGTAAGTTTTTTTGATTGGCTTCAAATTGAATTAAATCGATAACCTGAGTCATTAATTCCTTAATTTCATGTTTTTCAATATGCAAATCAAGTTTTCCTGCTTCAATTTTCGAAAAATCTAAAATGTCATTTACAATTTCGAGTAATGTATGAGCCGACTGATTTACCGTAATCATGTGTTTTTCCTGAATATGATTCAGTTTTGTTTTCATCAACAAATCGGTAAAACCAATAATTCCATTGAGTGGCGTTCTAATTTCGTGACTCATATTCGCTAAAAATTCTGATTTGGCTTTATTGGCTGTTTCAGCATATTCTTTGGCTTTAATCGCTTTTTCTACATCTTTACGCTTGCTAATATCAAGCATAATTCCTTCAATGTATTTGATTTCGCCATTATTAACTACGGTGTCGATAAATTCGTCAATCCAAACAATTTCTCCTTTTTTGTTTAATATGCGATAACTAATATGAAAAGGTTCTAGTCTAGATAATTTAGCACTCGATTTTATAAGTGTTTTTTCTAAATCCTCGGGATGAATTAAATCTTTGAATCGAATTCTTTTTTCAAGAAAATCCTCTTTTGGATATCCAGTCAGTTTTTCAATTTCATCATTAAGATAGATTTTAGTAAAATCTTCGTCATTTTCAGAGAGATAAACTGTTCCTGGAATATTGTTAGCTAATAATCTGAATTTTTCTTCACTTTCATTAACGGCAATTTCAGTTTCAATTCGTTCAATAGACGAGCCAATATTCATCGTTAAAGTTTGTAAAATTTGAACTTCGTCCTCAGCCCAAATTCTATTCTCATCTAAATCATTTAAACCAAGAACACCGTGAAATTTGTTTTTAACAAAAACAGGCAAAAGTATGATAGAAGCAACTTCTAAGGTTTGGAGTTTTTGTTTTAATAATGGGTCTTTTACATTGGAAATAACACTTTGGTAAACTTTATTTTCTACTTTATTAGGATTGAAATCGCCAAAAAAAGAATAAGGTAAATTTTGATACGCTGGATTTATTTCCGTTAACTGTTCATTGCCTTTTGTCCAGCGGTATTTTTGACTAATAGTTTGATTGATACTATCATGCAGGTAATAAAAACAGCGATAGGATTTGGTTACTTTTCCAATGATTATAAGTACATCCGAGAATACATTGTCGATGTCTTTTACATTCAAAAAGCGCTCAGTACATAAGTTCATTGCCGAAAGCAAATCACTTTTATAGGTTAATTTTTGCTCAACTTCTAATCTTCTTTTCGATTCAAAAGCAATGGTAATACTGTCAGCAATAGATCTGGCAAAATTAATATCTTCATTATCCCATTGTTTGATAACAAAGGTGGATTCTATACAAAGAATCCCAATCAAATCTCCATTTATAAAAATAGGAGTGTCTATCATTGAATGAATATTATTTATTTTAAGGTAATCATCATACAATTCTTTGGTTATAGGATTGTTTATAACATTAGAAGCCACTACAGGTGTTTTGTTCTCAATGGCTTTAAAATAATTAGGATAAAGTGCTTTAGTCAGAACACAACCATTAGAAAATTCATTAGTTTTTAAATCATACAATTGGTTGCAATGAATGCTGTCACCAAGATATTCCCAATAACTGACTCTATTGGCTTCAATAGTTTTGGTTGTATTTTGTAATATGGATTTGAGCTTAGTTTCTAAGGTTTCTTGTCTCGAATAACTTTTTGCGGTAAAGCTTTTTAAACTTTCGGAGAATTTTTTATTTTTTTCGTTTCTTTTCTCATTTTCAAATTCAATGTTTTTGATAAATGTAATGTCTCTGGCAATGCTCGAATAACCCGTGATTTTTCCTAAATCGTTGTGGCTTATCATTACTTTTTGAGCTACCCAAATGATTTCTCCATTTTTTTTCAAAAGTGGAATTTCCAGTTGCGGAAATTCTAAATCATTTTCCTGATTGCTATTGTAAAATCGGGTTAGCGTAATTACATAATCTTTTTTAATAAAATTAGAGTAATGCTGGTTTAAAATTTCGCTTTCAGAATAACCTAAGGCTTTAAGTGTATAATTATTTACAAAAATGATATTTCCGTCTAAATTAACTTCATAGATAAAATCTTGAGCATTTTGAATTAGATTTTTATATTGATTTTGAATATGAATTTCATTGGTAATATCCTGACCAATTCCAATGATTAAATTGTCTGAAAATTGTTTGTTTTTCCATTGGATGAATTTGAATTCTCCGTTTTTACATTTTAATTTTCGAACAAAAATCTTATCATTTATTTGGCTTTCAAATGATTCAGTCGAAGTGATTTCAGGACTTTCTGTGAGTTTATAATATTCATAACCCATAATTTCATTTATAGTATAGCCTAAAATACTTTCTACATTTTCGCTACAAAAAACAATCTCATTATTTTTGTTTTTTGCCATAATTAGCGAATTCCCTTTATTGATAATTTGGTTATTAAACTGGAATTTATCATTGATGTCCTGAATAGACATGTGGCGAATATAATTGATAAAAATAACGATTAAAGTGTAATTAAAAACAAACGTAATTCTATCTAAAGGGGCTAGTTTTAATAACGAAATAGCAATAAGATAGCCAAGAGAAAACAAGAGAAATAACCAATAGAGTTTTGCTGGTTTTAAAATATTATAAGAAAAATAAACAAAGAGTAAAAAACTTAAAAATGGAATATTATCATCATCTAATTGAACCAAATTTCTGCACACTTGAAGAAAAGCAATACAAAAAACAACTCTAAATATTTTTTTGATGTTTCTAAAAACAAAATTGGATTTGGTACTAATGTAAGCAATGGCAATTAAAACAATAGAGATGCTAAGGTTAGTAAATAAAAGACTTTTGGGTCTTAGTTTGAAAAACTCAAAGGTTAATTCTAAGATTAAAACAATGAGTCCTAAAAAAAGAAAATGAAGTTGATATTCTTTATGTTCAGAATTTTGAGGAGTAAAATCTTTGATAAATTTGTTTCCTAAAGCATATTTTATCTTGTGGAATTTATAAATCAACAAAAAAATGATGAAAAAGACAAATGGCACAATGGTACGATAAAGATTTTTATCGATAGGCAACTGATCCATAATGTCAAACATTTTTATCGCCGAAAAATTAGTATTACCACCAAAACCCATGCTATTAGCAAAGGCTTCAAACGTCGAGCTGAATTGTGGCATCATATATTTATAATTAATAAGCTGAATTCAACAATATCTTTGGATTGTTAAATTTTGTTAAAAATAAGACTATTAGAAAGAAAAAAACATCTTTTTAGTTAAAAAAATATGCTAAGTTGCTAACAATGAATAATGTCTATTTATTTAAAACCTATTATAGAACTATAAATAGCATAATACATAGAAAACATAAGGGGCAATGTAAAAAATAAACCTATTATGAAAAAGAAAAATCCAACAATACAAAACAAATAACTAACAGCAAAAAGCCCAAAAAGAACCAATGGCTGTTTAGAAACTAAACTAAAACTAGTATTTACTGCCTCTAAGGCTGTAAAATTGCTGAAAATTATTAGAGGAATAGCTAAAATACTTAATAAAGAAATAGTCAGTGAACCAAAGAAGCCTAGCATGGGAAGTCCAGTTAAATTAAGAACAGAAGAAATTCCTAAACTTAATACTGTGATAAATAAAGTGGCTAAAAACAATTCTTTAAAATAAGAAAATTGATAATATTTAAAAACCGTAGCAACATGAAATTCTTCATCTATTTGTGCACTATGAGCCATTTTGATAAATCCTGCCAAAATTGGGCTTATAAGACAGCTGAATAGAGTAGAACCCACTAAGTAATACGCTAAAAACTCATCAGAAAAGTTTTTTGGATCTAAATTTTCAGGTTTTGCCAGTTCTTGGAGATTTTCAATTCCTACACTAAAAGCCAAAGTTAGGGATGCTGCAATTCCGAAAAAAATACATAAAACCAACAATAACAAACCTGCATAGATTACAATTTTTTTATAATTTTCGAAGGCAAGATTGAAAACAGTTTCAAAACTTAAAGAATATCCGTTGGTTTTTAATTCTTGAATTCGGTCTGTATTTGATTTCATATTTTTAGGGGCACTAGTTGTTTTTGTAATTATGGTATAAATTTAAGGTTTTTATTTTTTGCTGTATTCTAAAAATTAAATTGCATTCCAAATAACTTCATTTGGAACCGGAGCAACCACAGTAAGCGATTCTTTAGAAACAGGATGTATAAAAACTAATTTTCGGGCATGCAAATGAATTCCTCCATCCGGATTACTACGATCGAATCCATATTTTAAATCGCCTTTTATTGGGCAGCCAATAGCGGAAAGTTGCGTTCTAATTTGGTGATGTCTTCCCGTATGTAAATTGATTTCCAATGCCACATAATTATTGAGTTCTTTGATGATTTGGTAATCCAAACTTGCCATTTTGCTATCTGGAACTTCTTTTAAATGTGCTTTGGAAGTATTGTTTTTTTCGTTTCTTTTGATGTAATGAATCAATTTTGCTTGCTTTTCCAAAGGCTTGTTTTTTACAACTGCCCAATAGGTTTTTTGAGTTTCTCTGTTTTTAAATAACTCATTCAATCGGGTTAAAGCCTTACTGGTTCTGGCAAAAACTACAATTCCAGTTGTAGGTCGATCCAAACGATGCACTACACCTAGAAAAACTTCGCCAGGTTTGTTGTATTTGTCTTTAATGTATTCTTTAACAACTTCACTCAGCGGTTTATCTCCCGTTTTATCGCCTTGGACAATGTCGCCAACACGTTTGTTGATTACAATAATATGATTGTCTTCGTGCAAAACCTGAAGGTTGTTTTTATTTGAAAGTTCTTTCATTAATGGCTTTAATTTGAATACAAAAATAACAGTTTTACTAAAAGGATTCTTAGTATGTAAAAAGCTCGAAATAATTTCTCTTCACTATCATCAGAAATTCTGATGAAGCTAAGTGCTATTTCGAGCATTTTTTCAGATAAATAATGACTAATAAAAGTCGAAAATCTTAATACTGTTCTTTCTCGTTAGGGAAATCGGTAGATTTAACATCGCTTACATATTGGCTGATAGCTGAAGTCATTCCTTCAAAAAGGTTCATGTATCTGCGTAAAAATCTCGGACTAAATTCATTGTTCATTCCCAGCATATCGTGGATAACTAATACTTGACCGTCTACTCCTGAACCTGCTCCAATACCAATAACAGGAATACTGATGCTTTCGGCAATTTGTTGGGCTAATTTTGCTGGGATTTTTTCTAAAACTAAAGAGAAACAACCTAGTTTTTCTAATAGTTTTGCGTCTTCAATTAGTTTAAGAGCTTCTTCTTCTTCTTTGGCTCTTACAGTGTAAGTTCCAAATTTGTAAATAGATTGTGGCGTTAAACCCAAATGTCCCATTACAGGAATTCCAGCGTTTAATATTTTTTTGATGGATTCTTTAATTTCTTTACCGCCTTCTAATTTCACGGCGTGACCACCGCTTTCTTTCATGATTCGAATGGCAGAACGTAAGGCTTCTTTTGGATCCGATTGGTAGCTACCAAAAGGTAAATCGACTACTACTAAAGCTCTTTCGGCTCCTCTTACTACCGAAGAAGCATGATAAATCATTTGGTCTAAAGTAATTGGCAAAGTAGTTTCGTGTCCAGCCATTACATTTGAGGCTGAATCTCCCACAAGGATTACATCGATTCCAGCAGAATCAACAATTTTAGCCATCGTAAAATCGTATGCAGTTAACATGGAGATTTTTTCTCCGTGTGCTTTCATATCAATTAAGGACTTTGTTGTAATTTTTTTATAGTCTTTTTTCGCTGTGGACATAGTCGTAGTTTTTGAAGCTGTAAAAGTAGTAAAACAAATTTGGATGAGATATATAACGGATTACTAATCTTTCAAAAGGTATTTAGGCTATTCTATTCCACATTTTTCTTGTAACCATTTGATGGATGTATCATCGGTTTCTCCAAATCGCCAATGTCCAGAAATAGGAGTAATAACAATTTCTTTAGATGCTGTTACTGAATTAAATGCCGAAAGAGTAGAAGTGGGTGAACAGGTATTATCATTATAACCAGTAGAATAAAAACCAGGAACGGTAGTTTTACGGGCAAAATTCACCACATCATAATATTCCATTGTTTTTATTTTTTCAGGGGTATTGTTTTGATGTTTATCACTAAACATAAAAGGCCATCCAGCAGATCTATTGTTCAAATAGCCTGTATTATCGCTCAATGCAGGATAAAATGATGCAATATAATTCACTCTTTTGTCAATTCCAGCGGCAACAATAGTCAATGCGCCACCTTGACTTCCACCTGTTACTACTACATTTTTTTGGTCAAATTCAGGAAGACTGGTTAAAAAATCAATAGCGCGAACACCGTCTAAATATACTTTTTTGTAATAATAATTATCCTTGTTGTCTAAGTCGATAGCCCAATAGTCTTTTAGTTTTTCTCTCATATTTTCAAAATCAGTATCGTTGATTTCAGGAGAAACACCATGAATTTCGGTTGTAAAACTGATAAAACCTTTTTCGGCATAAGCAGTTATAGGAACTATTTTTTTTACTCCAGCACCTGGTGGGTTGAATAAAACAGGATGTTTTTTATCGTCTTTTGGTTTACTTAAATAACCATAAAAGTATTGACCTAATTTATAATTTTGCAAACGAACTAAATAAACATCCACAGTCGCGGTGGATAATTCCGGCTTGTGAGTAATTACAGCATCCATAGGAATTTTTTTGTTTTCGGCTTTGGCTTTTTCCCAAAAGGCATAAAAATCCTTTGGTAAATTGACCGTTGGTTTTATTTCAAAAGGAGCAAAACCCACATTGATTTCATTTTTATAAATATAACCATCAATATTAGTCTGCACTTTTAATTGACGAAAACCAGGAGTATTAGTTGTTCCAATATTGATTTCGCCAATACCATTTGCTAGTTTGAGAGTTCCTTTTTTTTCTGGATTTAATTGTTCCGGACCGTATTGGTATTCAATTTCCACATTCTTAACTGGAGAACCATATTTAAGAACACTAATTTTTATTATGGCTTCTTCATTGAGTTTGTAATTCCAATCGGGATGATTGGCGGTTAGAATAATTTGAACTAGTTTTATAGGAGCAGGCGTGTTTTGAGCCTTAACACTAGCACTAGCGGTCAAAAAAACAAGAAATATTGAAAAATAGCAGAGGAGTAGTTTCATAAGAAATGGTTTTTAAAAAAGCCAAAGGGCATAATAATGATATTATACCCTTTGGTGATTAGAATTTCTATAAGTAAAAATAATTATTTAATTACTTTATTATTAACAACTACATTTTTAAGTTTTAAACCTTTAATGATGCTTTTATCAATAGCATCATTTTTAGCTTCTACTTTTAAATTTTCAAAAGTAAAGTTGGTTAATTTGTCGTATTCTGTGATTTTCATATCGTAGAAAACATCACATTTTAAGTCAATATTTCTTAGTGTGATATTATCACAATACGATAGTGGAACTTCTTTTCTACCTTTTAAATCAAAAAATTGCGTCCACGGTTTTACATAAATCAAGCTGTATGCATATCCTTTGATGTTTTCAACAGTAATGTACTCGTAATTTTGTGGTGTATCTGGACGCATTTTCAACCATAAAAGTCTCTTGGCATCATTAATAGTACAATTACGCATCAGGATATTTTTGTTATGAATGGCTTCACTACCACTTGTTAAAGCAGCATGACAGAATCCAAATTCACAATCTTCAATAATAATATTTTCATTTCCTCCATTGCTAAAATCTTTATCCGCCCAAGGTCCTTTTCCGCCTTTTAATGCAATAGCATCATCATTTACAGCCATGTAGCAACCTTTAATCAACATGTTTGTACACACGTCAATATCAATAGCATCAGTACTTGGCGCTTTTACTGGTTCGTGTGGAGAGAAAATATGAACATCAAGAATTTTTACATTGTTGCATTGGTAGTAATGACTTGTCCAAAAACCCGAATTGTGTAATCTTACATCTTGCACCTGAACGTTATCACATTTCCAAATGAATACTAAACGTGGTCTGGAAACTTCAAGATTAGTACATTGTGGATTTTCTTTTCTTCTTTGCCAAAAAGCTTCCCAAAATTTCAATCCGTTTCCATCAATAGTACCTTTTCCTGTAATGGTGAATCCGTTTATACCATAAGCATTAACCAAAGCCGTGAAATATTCAATACTTTGTCCTTCAATTCTGGAAGGCATTTTTGGATAATCGTTGATGTTATCTGAACCTTTTAAAGTTGCTCCTTCCGTTACATGCAAATGCGTATTGGCTCTAAAGAACAAAGCACCGCTCATGAAAGTCCCTTTTGGAATTACAACAACTCCACCGCCATTGTTGTAAGCTTCGTCAATCGTTTTTTGGATGGCCGCCGTTTGTACAATAGTACTATCGTTAACTGTGCCATAATCGGTAATGGAGTAAAATTTACCTAAATCGCTTGGATTAATTTTTGTTGCATCTAAAAACCAATCTGGAATTTTTGTTCCATCAGGAAAAAGATCTTTATTGTTTTTTTGCGAAAATGTTTTTGGAGTAATTGCTAATAAAGCAAGAATGAATAAACAGATTTTTTTCATTTTTTTTAATAAAGGTTAATAAAGCTTGGTCTCCACAAAAAGAATGCCCTTTTACTATTCAAATTTATTAAAGGCGATTCAATTTTGGAATTAACGAAGATAAGAAAATGGAAAGCAAATGTTCATCCTGCATGGCAGGCAGGATACTTTATAGCGAGGAAAAATCAACCGCAAATTCACAAATTTAAAGACTTCGAAAGTGAAAATAATTTGCGGTGAATGTTTTTAGAAGTTTAAAGGAAAACACACTTTAACTATTTTTGATTAGTGAAATTAAAGCCCATTGCATTTTGTGTAAATTGGTGTAATTTGTTTAGGAGCCTGTTTAAAATTCATCAAAATTAATTCCCCAAACCCTAAAGGGTGCAATTTTGATAAATTTTGAAGAACATTTCCACCCTTTAGGGCCAGAGAAAAGAAATTTTATTTTTTCTTCGAAAAATAAATCAAAGCATAAATAACAGATAAAACGCCAATTGCAATCAACGTTCCAATGATTTCGTTTTGAGTTAAATTCGATAAAAAATAAAGAATAATACTGATGGAAATTATTGGAATGGTAAGTCCGCCAGGAATAGTAAATTCATCTGGTTTTGATTTTTGAGTGTAACGCAATTTGATTACGGCTAAAACGACTCCCAAATAAACAATTAATATCGAGCTGCTGGCAATCACAACCAAACTTTCAAAACTTCCAGTAACCGCAATGGTAAAACCCAGTAAAGCATAAACAATAATAGCAATATATGGAGTAGCAAACGAAGGATGGATTTTAGCCAAGGCTTTTATCGGAATCACTCTGTCGCGACCCAAGGCATAAAGCGTTCTGGGATTGTTTAGAATATCGCCACTTAAAAAACCAAACATAGAAATAGCTGCTCCAATAGTTAGAATGATAAAACCAATTGGACCAAAAATAACATTAGCAGTTGCAGCAAGTGGAGTAGCGGTAAATTTTGGTAACTGATCGCCTAACACTCCCTGAGCGATGGTTTGAATGAGCATATAAAGAATAACAATTGCCGAAATACTAATAAAAATAGCTTTTGGAATCGTTCGTTTGGGATTGATGACCTCGCCCGAAACCACAATTCCCGATTCGCAGCCTTGAAATGCAAAAAACAAAATAAGAGAGGTTTTGCCTAATTGCTGGATATCAGGAAAACTTTCTATGGTTAAGTTGTCTACCGAAACCGCTTCCCAGCCAAAAATAACCAATAATAACAAGGGAATTAGTTTTGCAACCGTATTGATTTTTACCAAACCAATGCCTTGTTTGACCCCAATAACATTCACAAAAGCCAAACCAAAAAATACGATGGTTAAAAACAGTATTCGCATCCAGGCTAATTCAAAAATAGGATGTGCTGATCCTAAAACATTGACCAAAGCATTAGAAACTGCAGCGTCAGCCAATAAAGTTCCTGATACGGTAAAAATGCCTGCTAAAAAACCAGCATAAGGGCCAAAAGCTGTTTCTATATACGAATAAACGCCACCAGTTTGTGTCACTTTGCTGGAAGCTTCTGCAAAACAAAGCATGATAAGCGCCATCAAGAGTCCACAAAAAACATAAGCAATAATACTCGAAGAACCCATTGATGCAGCAACTATAGCGGGTAAAGCAAAAATTCCTGCGCCAATAATAACATTCATAATATTAGCCGACAAACCAAATACGCCAATGGTTCTCTTGAATTCTTCTTCCTGTTGTATCATGAATTGCTGTGTTTGTTTTGAATAAACTTCTTAAAAAACGAAGTTATGGAAAATAATTTTTTAAGCAACAAAAGAAAGGAAATTCAAATGAAAATTCAAGGTTTTTGTAAAAATGATGAAAAAAATGTTGGGTTTTTGGGTTTGGTTTTCTGAAAGTGAGGTGTAGTAGCTATTCTGTTAACTTTAATTATTATTTTATTAAAATCTCAATTTCAGTTTTTAATTTTGGGAGATGATTTATCAAAATTGACCAAATACTTTCATCAGAAATATTATCATAAGCATGGATTACTTGATTTCGTAAACCAATTATTGCTTTTGCATTAGTGATTTTTTGCTCAAATGTTGGATCGCTTTTCAAAATTCTGTTTATTGCTTCACCTATGATTTCAAGATTTCTTTCGACAGCTCTTTTTAGCATCAAATTTTGTCTGTATTAAAAAAAGTCTTTTTCGTTAGATTGGAAAAAACCGTCAATTTCTTCAATTGACATTTTGACATCAAATAACCATTTTAAAATTCGTTCATCCATAAACTAATTCTTTTGATTTATTAATCGAATTTATAAGAATTGGATTTTTTAAAGTCTGTTCTTCTAGTAAATCCACTTCACGACCAAATAAAGATTCTAATTTTTCTTTTAAGCTAAGATAGTTTTGAAAATATTCTGAAAGCTCAATAGTTTTAAACTTTACCAGAAAATCAATATCGCTTTTATCATTGAATTTTGAGGTTAATGCAGAACCAAAAAGATACATTTTGTCAACATTATAAATATTGCAAAGTTTTTTTAAAGATTCTTTATTTTGGTCGATTATCATCATAGAGACAAAGTTAGGAAAAAAAGTTATTGGTTATGTGAATCGTTCTAAATACAAAACCAACTTTACATTAAGCCTGATGGATGTAAAGCGGTTTCGTTCAACAGGAGTTTCGTTGTTGGTGCTACGCACCCAACGAAACTCTAGCTGTTAGCGGTAGTTTTAATTAGCGTTCCAATTTGAATTTTCACAATTTTCACAAGTTTCACAAGCTTCATCTTTCGCCATTTCTACACCACAATAAGCACAATTTTTATTTTTATGAACTTTTTTGTCGCTTATTCCTAGTTTATCAAGAATTGAAGAATCTTGTATTTCTAATTTACAATATTGGCATTTCAATTTTTTTACTTCGAAACCTATTATTTCCTCTTCTAATTTTAACTGATCAAATTCAATAATTGGTTTCAAATATATTACTGCTGTACTTTCACATGCTGGACAGTCAATACTTTCTTTATTTTCAGTCTTTAATATTTCTTTTGTAATTGAATCTTTTTCTACGACAAACCCAGATCTACCTTTTAAAATTTGCCATGTTGCGAGATGTGTTTCGAATAATAATGACATTTTTTTATTTAAATCAGTTTGTAATGAGCCTGAAATTCTAGATAATTTTATACGGCTACCATCAAAAAAATGTGATTGTTTAATATCTAATTCATCTGAAAAAGATTTAAGCATTGTATAGAAATCACGTTGTAAAACCTCTTTTATTTTGTTTTTTTCTAATAAATTCAATTCACAATGTGCGATAATATCTCTTGCTCTAGAAATTGCAAAAAGAATATTTTTATGGCTTGCCACAGTGTTTGATATATGTTGTGCCTTAAGCAAACTATTGTTAAACGAAATTACATCTGGATTAGGTTTAGTAGCTAATTCTTTGGATGCCATTGCTTCTGAAATGATTTTATGTGAATACAATGTTTTTAAAGAATGTTTGAAATCTGGCTCAATTAAAATATATGTTGGATTGATGTCATAGAGAATACCTTTTAATAGTCTTTCACAACCTAATGCCAAATTAAAAGACAATTGTATTACTTCATTGTCAGACATTTCTAATTGTATTCTTCTGGAGACTTCTTTAAAAAAAATCCCACTATCAAGTAAATAATTATTCATTTTCTAATAGTTAATTTGTGAGCAAAATATAGTTTTATGTTCGTGGTTCTCGAAAATTACCACCAACTGTTATATACCCGCTACAAAGTAGTGACAATCTACCTATTTTAGGGTTTATACTCGCTACTGGGTTATGTATTTCTAACAAATATAGAGGTAAATATTTATAAATAATTAAAAGATTGATATTGAAATTGACATTGAACGGCGTTATTTTATGACTCCTATAGAACCTTCACTGGCTGGAATTAATTCGAAAATAGAATTGGGTGCTAAATTGGGTTCAATGCGGTGCGAAACATAAACAATAGTCATATTGGATTCTTGTTTTAGTAAATTGATGAGTTGGGTAACCATAGCTACATTTTCATCGTCAAGACCTTCAACAGGTTCGTCTAAAATAACCAATGGCGGATGTTTTAAAACCGAACGCACAATCATGGCAAGACGTTGTTGACCAACAGAAAGTCGTTTGAACATTTTGTTTTTCAGCTGTTTCATCCCGATTAAGTCTAACCATTGATCGGCAATGTTTTTCTGTAAAGTTGTTGGCAAATCATACAATCCAATCGAGTCAAAAAAACCAGACAAAATCATTTGTTCCAGTGTGTGATTTCGTTGAAACAAACTCGTCATATTGGTAGCAAAATAACCGATGTTTTTTTTGATGTCCCAAACACTTTCACCGCTTCCTTTTTTGTGACCAAAAAGATGTAAATCCTGTCCGTAACCTTTCGGGCTGTCTCCATTTATCAGTGACAAAAGCGTACTTTTTCCGGAACCATTGGGGCCAATAAGTTGCCAAAATTCGCCTTGTTGAATCGTCCAGTTGATGTTGTGAACCACAGGACGACCTTCGTAGCTTACGTTTACATCATTCATCTGAACGAGAATTTTTTGGTTGTATTCGATCGCATGTGCTGGCTGCGGAATTCCGGATTGTGTTATTATTTTAGTTTCGTGAGCTTCGGTAGTTATTTCTTCCAGTACAAAAGCATCCGAATTAATTTGTCTGTTATTCGAAATAAAAGGCAATACATCGGCAGCACGATTAATCAACTGAATAATCTTGATTTTTGAAGCCATTTCTTCCAATGATTTTGATAATTCCACTCTGGAAGCCTGGTCTAAGTGATCCATTGGATTATCAAAAATGATGTAATCAGGATTTTGGTTGATGCAATATTGAAGGAATTTCTTTTTGCGTTGTCCCGAAGAAAAAGTGCTCAATTTTCGGTTAGAATCTACCGCAGTCAATTCGAGGTATTGGAATTCTTTTTGGATAAAATGATCAATGGCTAAATCGGAATAAAGAATTCCTTTTAGACTATTAAAAGGCGCTAATTCGGCAGTGGCATTTCCAGAAAGAATGGTTTCTATAAACTCTTTTTTATTGATTTGATTGGATAATAAAATATTCCAATGAGTGGCAGTATTCATGAAAAAGGATCTGTTTTTATTGACCGTAAAGATAAGAAAAGAAGTTGGGAGATGGAAGTTAGAAGACAGAAAGCAGAAAATCGAATAAAGAGAAAAGAAAATAGAATAAAGAATGCAGATTAAAAAAATGAGACATAAGTAATGCCAATAAGTTTTTGTTTTATAAAAATTTCACCTTAGACTTATATGAACTAATTGATAAAGCCGCAAGCAAGACAAAGGATAAAACAAAAACTTATATGACTTATGTGGTTAAAAAAAAATAGCATTATTAATTATTTACAAATGAATGTTAAGCGCTTTGATTTCGTCTTCAAAAGTAAGCGCATGTTGATAACTGTATTCGAAAATTTCATCGGCATTTTTAAGGTTGTAAAGACTAAATTGACTCATATTAGGTGGTTCAAAATACAAGTTGCAACTGTGCGTTTTTTGTTCGACTGAACTTTTCATAGCCAAATGAAAACAGCGATCCAAAATGTTATTCATTCCTACTTTATCCACTTCTTTTTTGATTGAGTTAACATAACTGCCAATGATGATATCGCATTGTCCCATTAAAGGTTCTATAGGGAAATTGTTCATCACGCCACCATCAACATATAAAGTATTGTTGTAATTTACGGGCTGAAATAGTAAAGGCAGGCAAGAGGAAGCCATAATAGCCTGAGATAAATTTCCTGACGAAAAATAAACCAATTCGCCTTTAAGAATATCCGTTGCAGCGATATATAATGGGATTTTTAAATCGTCGAAAGAGTTGGTTGGGAAACATTCGGTATAAATATCATGAAAACCTTTCATTGCAAACAAGCCTTGTCTTTTGATTAAAAGATTGGAAAAACTAAAGATCTGTCCTTTTTTTAGAATCGTTAAAATTTCATTTGCCGAATAACCCGCAGCATAAAACGCAGCCGCAATAGCACCAGCACTTGTTCCCGAAACATGCGAGGCTTTGATACCAAATTCCTCTAAGGCTTTTAGCATTCCTAAATGTCCAATGCCTCGAGCACCTCCACCGGATAATACAATTCCTATTTTAGTTTTCATAGTTTTTTTGCTATTGAAATTCAAATACAATTCTTGTTTTTAGGATTCGATAAAATCTTCGGATTTTGGAATGCTAGCCAAAGCTTGAAAGGCAATTTCAGGAACTGGATTGACTAATTTACGCAATTTAGTGTCCATCCAGGCACCATCTACAGTTAAAGCGGCACAAAGTTGGTCTTCTTCGTTTCTAAATTCATGAGTAATGGACCAGCGGGAAGCATCGGCTCTCATTTTAGCTACTTTGGTATGGATAAAAATCGAATCATTCAATTTTACTTCTTTTCTAAAAATACATTCTTCTCTAAAAAGTACGGGACCAAAATGCTGTGTTTGAAATGCTTTCATGGTCAAGCCCAGACTGTCTAAAATTTCTACACGATGTTGTGCAGCACAATCATAATACACACTATGACGAAGATGAAAATTAGGATCTAAATCGGCCCAACGAAAAGATAATTGTTTGCTAAAAGAGCTCATGCTGTTTGCTTTTTATAATTGTAAGTTCTCGTAAATTTAAAAAAAAATAAGCCAAAAAGAAAGAAATAGATTCTTTATAGTTTTGGATAAATTTACTGTTAAAAAGGTTATCAAGATTTATTTGTTTCATTTTGAATTTACGTTTTTATTGAAAGTGAAAAATTAAGAGTTATCATTTTTCTTTTTTGCTTGATCAAAAAAGAAACAAAAAAATCAAGTCTTACACTTCCTCGTCGGTCAAATTAGTTTTCGAATGCTAAAAGAAAAGAACTCGCTAACGCTCAAACAGCTTTTCTTTTTACGCATTCTTCAAACATTTGACACTCGACTGCGGAAGTTAAGGACAGTTAAGTTTCTTAAGTAATCTAACTGATAATTAATATCTTTACAAAATGAGATCCAAAGTAAGCAGTTTTTTATCCTACGAAGTTTTTTCTACAACAACCTTTATTTTTAATATTCAGGTTGCTAACTCGGCAACGCAACTAATTATTTCAGAATCGCTTACTATTATTCCTGAAATTAAATACGAAGAATTTGTATTGCAAAATTCAGCAACTCGTTTTATTAAAATGGAGGTCGAAAAAGGAACTAATTTCTCGATTAGTTATGAAGCTGAAGTTGATGTTTTACATGAGTTAATTACAGATGAAAAGCTTTTAGGATCTATTCCAATTATTGATTTGGACAACGAAGTTTTGCCTTTTATTTCGCCAAGCAGGTATTGTGAATCGGATAAATTATTGGATTTTGCTAATCAGCAATTTGGACATTTACCGAATGAATTCGCAAAAGTCAAAGCAATTAATGAATGGGTTTATAATTCGATAGCTTACAAAGCAGGAACTAGTGATTCTAGTCGCTCTGCTTATGATGTTCTCAATTTAAAAGAAGGTGTTTGTAAAGATTTTGCTCATCTTGCCATTGCTTTGTGCCGCGCTTTAGATATTCCAGCGCGTTATTTTACAGGTTATGCTTATGCACTTGATCCGCCAGATTTTCATGCTTGTTTTGAAGCGTATGTAGGAGGGAAGTGGCTCTTTTTTGATCCAACTCAATTAAGTATTCCTAATGCATTGGTGAAAATTGCTAATGCAAAAGATGCCAGCGAAGTAGCTGTGGCTAGTTTTTTTGGAGAAGTGAATTGTACTTTTATGAAAATTGAATGTCATCCTGTTTCAGCTGATTTTACTCCTTTCGATAAAAAAGAAAATGAAGCCGTTTCTTATGGTTGAAACGGCTTCATTTTCTCGAATGTATTAATCATCAATGGCTTGTTCTGCTAAAATTTGGAATTTCCATCCTGTATTGTCACTCGTTTTTTGAGTCTGTTTTAAGATAATTCCAATCAATTCTTCTTTTGGATCAGCAAAATATTGGGTATTGAAATAACCGCCCCAATTGAATGTTCCTGCGCTACCTTGCCCGCCTAAATCTTCGCCTTTTTGGTTTAAAACTCTAAAACCTAAACCATGTCCAGCATCGCTATTGCTCCAAATATCTCCAATTTGGTTTGTCAACATAAATTGGACTGTAGTTCTGCTTAACAAACGAATACCGTTTAATTCTCCTTTGTTCAAAAACATTTGCAAAAAAGTAGCATAGTCTTTTGCCGTGCTTGAAAGTCCTGCTCCACCTGAGAAAAAGCTTTTAGCTCCTGATTTTGGATAATTAGTATCGTAGAACGTATTTGGAAACGGAATCCATTTTCCATTTTCTTTGGTTTGAACGCTTACTAATCGGTTGTATTTTGATTCAGGCAAATAGAAATACGTATCATTCATTTCTAATGGTTCAAAAATGCGTGTTCTGTAAAATTCATCCATCGGTATGCCCGACATAATTTCGATAAAATACCCAATAACGTCTAATCCTTCACTATAAGTGAATTTTTCTCCAGGATTGTGGTGCAAAGGCAGTTTTGCTAGTTTTTTGACACTTTCGGCAATGGTGATTTTGTTGGTCGTAAATAAATCGGTTACGCCAGCGTCCTGATATATTTTTTTGAAACGAGGATCACTATCAATTTGGCCGTAGCCAATTCCGGAAGTATGCGTAATTAAATCACGAATGGTAATTTCTCTTTTGGCTGCTTTCGTTGTGTATTTTCCATCGGGATAAACTGAATCTAAAACTTGTGCATTTTTAAATTCAGGGATGTATTTTGAAATGGGATCGTCTAGTTTGAATTTTCCTTCTTCCCAAAGCATCATTACCGCTGTAGTAGTTATGGCTTTGGTTTGCGATGCAATTCTGAAAATAGCATCTGTTTTTAAGGTTTTTGAAGTAGCATTATCTGCCATTCCAAAAGCTTTTAAATAAACAATCTTTCCTTTACGAGCTACTAAGGCTATAGCTCCCGGGATTTCCGAATCGGCAACGGCTTTGTTTAGCATGTTGTCAATGCGTGCCAGTCGTTCGCTAGACATTCCTACACTGCTTGGAGTTGCTTCTGAAAGTTTTGGTGAGTTTTTTACGGAATGGGTTTGAGCAAAAGTGCTGCAATTCCATATCGTAAAAAGGGTAATAAAGATTTTTTTCATGGTTGGTTTTTTGTTTTTAATGACATAGCTGTGGATTATTTATCTATGCAGAATTGCCTTTTTATGGTTTGTTGTAAATTTTTGGATAAACAAAGAGTTCTATGTCTAACAAAAAATCTAATTTTCCAAAACTGCAGGATAGTGTTTTATTTTTTGAGTAGTTTCAATAATTTTTTTGGATCTTGACGATTGTCCCAAAAAGCAGTAATTATGATTTGATTATCATCATTTTTATAATAAATACTGAAATTTCCCATTGCAGCTTCTCTAGTATCTAAGTGATTTGTAGGTTTGCCAACATCTGGATTTTGTGAAATCAGTTTAATACGCTCGTTGATCAAGTCAATGAGCTTTTCTGCATACTTAGTTGATTTGTTGCGGATTGTCCAATATTTTAAAATTTCACGTCGCTGCTTTATCGCAGTCTCTGTCCAAACTACAGACTTTTTAGCCATTCTAAATCCATTTTGTCTAACTCTTCTTGCGATACAATTCGATTATTTTTAATGTCTTCTTCACTCATATTTAGCATTAAAATTTGAGCTTCTGAAAGCTGTATTGTTTCTTCGTTAATGTTACTTGTACTAACTAACTTATAAAGAGCTAATAAATAATCTTTGTTAGATATTGTAAGTAACTTATCTATGATGCTATTTCTAATATTGTCGGCTCCAGTCATAATTTTAATTATTTACACAAAGGTTGTGAATTTATAGTAGATTTCCAATAATTACACACAACTAATTGGTAGTTTTTATGTTGTATGGTATTGATAATCAGTGTGAATTTATTGGATTTCTTTTATCTGTTTCAGTTATTTAAAATTAATTGTATTATTCTGGGATTTTCTCAATCAGAATTGGGTTTTCGGTACTATCATAATAAGTACAAGTCATTTCGATAATGTCCACACGCCATTTGGCAATTCCGCATTGAGCAGCATGGTTGCAAAAAGTCATATAATCGGTTTGACCGTCTTGATGCATTACTAAAAACTCGATGAATCGTTCTTTGTTAGCAGAAGCAGCAATGTTAAGGCTATCGTAGGTTTTATTTTCGGATGCTCTAAAATTATTTTCACCAAAATATTCTACATGACCGTCATTAACAAAGGCATCGTAGCCCAGAACGCCCAGCTCAATTAAATCTTTAATGTAATTTGGAAAATCAGCACCCGATTTTACTTTTTCGTGCGCTGCTTTGATTTGATCTATGGTAAACATATTTTAAATTTTTAGGTTTTCAAATATAGTTTAAAATCAAATTATATTAATACTGATTCTATTTTAGTTGGAATTATTATAGATTAACGTGACAGCCCTAATTTCCCGTTTCCGTAAATCTGTCAGTCAGTTTGAAATGTCATATTGTCAGCTAATATTACGACAGTTTTAAGATTTTATGACAAATTATATAAGGCTTTAATATTGGCACAAAGATTGACTTAAGCACCTTGAGTTATTAAATCGAGTATATAATAAAAATTAAATATATTAAAAATGGGTAAAATAATCGGAATTGATTTAGGTACGACGAACTCTTGTGTTTCTGTAATGGAAGGTAGCGAAGCAGTTGTTATTCCTAATGCAGAAGGAAAAAGAACAACGCCATCTATCATCGCTTTTGTAGAAGGTGGAGAAATTAAAGTAGGGGATCCTGCAAAAAGACAAGCGGTAACTAATCCAACTAAGACTATTGCTTCTATCAAACGTTTTATGGGACATTCATTTGCTGAAACTACTGAAGAAGCAAAAAGAGTTCCTTACAGTGTTGTAAAAGGTGACAACAATACTCCACGTGTGGATATTGACGGTCGTTTATACACTGCTCAAGAATTGTCAGCAATGACTCTTCAAAAAATGAAAAAAACTGCTGAAGACTATTTAGGTCAAACAGTTACTGAAGCAGTTATTACTGTTCCTGCTTACTTTAATGATGCACAACGTCAAGCTACTAAAGAAGCTGGTGAAATTGCAGGTCTTAAAGTGATGCGTATCATCAATGAGCCTACTGCTGCAGCATTAGCTTATGGTTTAGATAAAAAAGGAACAGATCAAAAAATTGCTGTTTACGATTTAGGTGGAGGTACTTTTGATATCTCTGTTCTTGAATTAGGAGACGGAGTTTTTGAAGTATTGTCTACTGATGGTGATACTCACCTTGGAGGAGATGATTTTGACCACGTAATTATTGACTGGTTAGCTGACGAATTTAAAGCTGAAGAAGGAATTGACTTGCGTTTAGACCCAATGTCATTACAACGTATCAAAGAAGCTGCTGAAAAAGCTAAAATTGAATTGTCTTCTTCTGCTGAAACTGAAATCAACTTGCCATACGTTACGGCTACGGCTTCAGGACCAAAACACTTAGTTAAAAAATTATCTCGTTCTCAATTTGAGAAATTAACTGACTCATTAGTAAAACGTTCTATGGAACCAGTTGCTAAAGCGTTGAAAAATGCTGGTTTATCAGTTTCTGATATCGACGAAGTAATCTTGGTAGGAGGTTCTACTCGTATCCCAAGAATCGTTGAAGAAGTGGAGAAATTCTTTGGTAAAAAAGCGTCTAAAGGAGTTAACCCTGATGAAGTTGTAGCTATTGGAGCTGCTATTCAAGGTGGTGTACTTTCTGGAGATGTAAAAGATGTATTGTTACTTGACGTTACTCCATTATCTTTAGGTATCGAAACTATGGGTGGTGTAATGACTGTTCTTATCGAAGCCAACACTACTATTCCAACTAAAAAATCTCAAGTATTCTCTACTGCTGCTGATTCTCAACCAACTGTTGAATTGCACGTATTGCAAGGAGCTAGAGCAATGGCTGCTGATAACAAAACTATTGGTCGTTTCCACTTAGATGGTATTCCACCAGCACCAAGAGGAGTTCCTCAAATTGAGGTTTCTTTTGATATTGATGCTAATGGTATCATTAAAGTAACTGCAACTGATAAAGGAACTGGAAAATCTCACGATATCCGTATCGAAGCTTCTTCTGGTTTAACAACTGACGAAATCGAACAAATGAAAAAAGATGCAGAAGCTAATGCTGATGCTGATAAAGCTGCAAAAGAAAGAGCTGAAAAATTAAACGAAGCTGATAGTACTATTTTCCAAACTGAAAGTCAATTGAAAGAATTGGGAGATAAAATTTCAGACGAGAATAAAACAGCTATCGAATTTGCTTTAACTGAACTTAGAATGGCACACCAATCTCAAGATATTGCTGCTATCCAAAAAGGTTTAGATAATGTAAATGCTGCTTGGAAAACTGCTACTGAAGCTATGTACGCTCAAGGAGAGCAAGGCCAAGCTGCTGCTGAACCACAAGCTGAAGGTGATAACGTTCAGGACGTAGATTACGAAGAAGTAAAATAATTTTATAACTAAGCAATTAGTATTAAAATCAAAAACCGAGTCAGAAATGACTCGGTTTTTTTGTTTTATTACTACAATAGTTTGTTTTCTATTTTAGTCCCATTGATTGGTAGAAGAAATTGCCATTTTTCCACCACCAGTAAAAAATAATGTAAGTCCACCAGAGATGTATAATCCTAATAATTCTAACTCCCAACCTCCATTTTGGTTGATTAAAAATAGTTGGGCAGAATGTGCTAAGAACATTGCAAAAAAGGCTCCAAAAACAAATACTGCTGCCGATAATCTGGTTCGGAATCCAGCTATAATTAATAATGGTGCTACAATTTCAGTGATGTAAACTCCGTAAGAAAGAAATGATGGTAATCCTTTCTCGGTCAACATTCCTCCAATAAAAGAGGTGTTTCCAATTTTAGCAATTCCGTGTAATAACATTAAGCCGCCTACAGCAATACGAAGGATGAGTAATCCTAAATCAGTGTTTTTATTCATAATTTCGATTTTAAATAGTTTAAGCTAAAATACTGTTATTTTCTAATTGAGAGGATATTTCAATTGATTTTATGTGTTTTGAACTGGAGATTATCATCAAAAATGAATCCTAAAACTTACATTAGGAGTAAAAGCTAACGATCGATTATTGACTTCGATTGCTTTTTCGGTATCATCCGGATCTACTTTATAATACCGATTGATATAGTTTTTTTCATTTGTTAAGTTGATTATACCAGCTCGAAATGTAGCTTTAACCGCCGAATTGAAATTAAAATTATAACTCAATGAAGTATCCAAACGAAGGAAATCATCAAGGTTATGACTATTTGGTGTGTCATAATTTACAAAGATGTTGTTGCCACTTTGCACCGTTTCATCTCCTTCAACGGCTTTTGTATATGGTTGTCCGCTGTGCCAAATTCCTCCAACCGAAATTTTTAAATTATTTAGAATATTGTAATTGAATCCTAGCGTAACCGAATGACGAATATCAATATTGTTAGGAAAAGTTGAAGGAGTAAAACTTTCGAAATAGTAATTATTATTACTCAAAGTATAACTCAACCATGTACTGAATTTTTGTGTTGTTTTATTTATTAAAAATTCAATCCCTTTATTAGTATAGCTTCCATGTGCATTTTTAGATTGAAAATTATTATAAAAACCTTGATTAGAAGCGGTAATTCCGTCAACAATTTTGTAAAAGCCGCTAAGTTCAATATTTAAATTATTCTTATTAAATTCCAAACCCACAGATGCTTGTTTGCTTTTTGCAATAGGAATGTCTTTATTGTTTACTAATTGCCAACGTCTTTTTTCTACTCCTAAAAAATCATCTTCAAAATCGATAATTTGTGTACTGGTTTGATTTTTAAATTCTCCTTCTAATTTTATTGCTAATGGATTAAAAATTTGCTGCCTGAAATTGATTCTTGGTTCAAAAAGCAGTTTGTCAAATTTTTCAAAATAATTCAAACGCATTCCTAATCTTACATAAGTATTGTTATGGTTGTATTCCGTTTCAGCGTATAAAGCATGGTTTAATAACACATCTTTTTTAGTACTGGAATAAAATGGCGCACTTACCCGAGTTTGGTTAAGCATCCCCGTTTCGTTAATTTGATAACCAGCTAAAAGTCTAAATTTTTCATTAAAGGTATAATTCAAATTCAGCTTTATTGCTGTTTCTATTACTTCGTTTGCTTCTGTTAAAAGTTGGTCGGTTGCAACGCGATAATCGCTAGCATCAATATTATATTTTGAAAAATAAGAGCTAAGTTGGGTACTGAATTTACTGTTCCATTGTGCTTTCCAATTTCCACCGTAACCGATGTTTTTTTGCGAAAGCGCACTGGTTTTAGATTGGGTTTGGTCACTATTGTTTTCAGAATAATTCAATTCATTTGTAATCCCGATGATATTAGCTCTAAATTGATGTTTATCATTCAAATCATATAGGATTTTAGCGGTATAATCATAAAAATAGAAATCAGAATTGGCGTTTTTATCCAAATTGTTGGCGTTGATTTCGCTATCTTGAAAACTCTTTTTATAGTAGGTGTTATAAGTAGGCGTGTTGATGAAATCGGTTATCGAATGTCGAGCCGAAAGATCCAGTTCTAAATTTTTTGCTAATGGAATTTCAACAAAAGCATCTCCACTTATAAGATTGATACCAGCTCCACCCGAAACCGTATTTTTAATTTCGTTATTGGTACTCATATTAATCATACTAGAAACTCCATCGCTGTATTCAGCGCTAGTTCCGTTTTTAGTAACAACAATTTTGTTCGTTAAATTAGGATTGTAAGCTGAAATTAAACCAAAAAAATGTCCCGAATGATACATTTTGATGTTATCCCAAAGCATTAAGTTTTGGTCATTTGTTCCTCCGCGAATATTGATATTAGCGATACTTTCGTTAGTGCTTTCCACACCAGGAAGTGTTTGTATGGATTGTAAGATATCAGGTTCTGTTAAACCAGGAAGGATTCCGAATTTTTTAGTATTTAAAATGGTGCTTCCATCTATAGATTTTTGTAATCCCGAGGTTAGAAACACTGGAATTAAGACTTGGTTTAATTCTACTTTTGTAGGTTTTAAAAAGATGTTTGGACAATTTTTATCAGTAGAAAAAAGGTCTTCTGCTTTGAATTCCTGAGTTTCATAACCCAAATAAGAAATCATAACTGTTGCATCAATGGAAATGTTTTCCAGATTGAATGTTCCATTGGTTGAAGCGACACTGGAATTAGAACTATTATTAATTCGAATGGAAGCTCCAGGAAGTGTTGTTTTTAGATTTTCGTCGAAAATGATTCCGCAAATGGAAACCGTTTTGTTTAAAACCGAAATGGTAATATAACGACCGTCTAAGGCTTTGAAATTTAACGGAACTTTTGCGTTTAAATAATCTATTGTTTGTTGAAGATTTAAGGTGCTTGAAGGTTTTTCGATGCTTATATTTGAAATATCTTCTACGGCATAAGAAAATTTGATATCAAACTGTTTTTCAATAGTTTTAATAATAGTTGTTAGCGGAATTTTGTTAACGTTTTTTTGTGCGCTACCAATATTCCCAACTAATAGAAGTAAACAAAATATCCATTTATTGAACTGCATATTTGTAAAATATAACGGTTTTTCCTTTTATGCTGTAACTTAACTGCAACGGAATAGTGATGGCTTCTAGTGCTATTTTTTGATTGGTATGGGTAAAACTTCCAGTGAACAACTTTGATGTGTCAATGTCCTGAGTTTCTATTTTAAGATCATATTGACGCTCTAATTCGGCAATTACCTGATTTAAAGGAACACGGGTAAAACTGGATTCTTTTTGCAACCAAGAGGGTGCTTCAGTATCAAAATCATCTGTTTTTTCAATTTGCTTGTTAATTACTTTAAAGGTTTTTCCAGGAGGTAATTTTACGGTTTTGTCATTGTAGGTTACACTTACTAATCCTTCGTAACAACTTACTTCATAATAATTGTGGCGTTGTTTGACATCAAAATGAGTTCCAAGAACTTTTACCACACCATCAGCGGTTATTACGCTAAAAGTTTTTCCTTTTTGTACCTGAAAATAAGCTTCTCCTTCTAGTGTTAAATCTCTTTTTTTGTCCCAATTTTTTTCATTGAAAGAGATTTTAGACGAAGCATTCAATACTACTTCCGAATTATCGGGTAGATGGAACGTTTTTGTTTGTGCAATTCCTGTTTCAAAAGTTTGTGTTATATTGGACAATAAAAAATATGCCGAAGTTAATACTACCGCAAAAACAGCTGCAACTTTAAAGAAATTCTTAATGTACAATGGTCGTACCTTAGGTGTTTTTTTAGTCAGTTTTCTGCTTTTTAAATTAGCTAATGCTTCTTGTGCATTTATTTTTGGAGTGGCGATATGAGCAGTATAATGAGCAATTTTTTCAAGAGTCTCAAAATCTTCTGATTGTTTTAAATCTTCGATTTCTTTGCTTGAAAGCTCACCATTAAGCCATTTTAATATTTCTTTTTCCTTTTTCATTGATTCTCGCTATAGTGATAAGACAACTTAAGTATTTTTTACCCTACTATTCAATTAATTAAATATTTTCGATTTGCTCTTTTAGGATTTTTAAAGCTCCTGACATTCTTTTTTCAACTGCTTTTTGACTGATGCCTAATTCATCAGCAATTTCTCTGTATTTTTTTCCGTCAATTCGATTCATCAAAAAAACTTCTCTTTGTGCTTCACTCAAAGAAGCAATAGCATTTTGTAGTTTTATTTTAAATTCTTCTTCTTCTAAAAGGTATTCGGGACTTTGATTCGTTCTGTCCAGATTAGGTGTTTCTTTGGCGAAAGCCAGTACTACTTTTTGATGTTTTATAGTATTGAGAAATAAATTATTTACGGTGGTAAATAAATAGGTTTTTACTTTTGTGAAGTCAATTTGAGAACAGTTTTCCCAAATTTTAGCAAAGGCTTCTTGAACTAAATCTAAGGCAGCATCAGCATCACCTGATTTATAATAGGCAAAATTAGTAGCCGACTGAACATTTTTTATGTAAAATTCACTAAAATAAGATTCTTCGCAAAGACTATTTTTTTTCTCAGGCATTCTTGTTGTAGGATTGGTTTTTGGTTATTGTAAAATTAGATTATTTTTTTGAAATCCATAGTGTTTGAAAAAAATGTGTTTTTTCAGGTTTTAAATTATTTGTAAATCAATTAGTTATAAATTTTTTATTTTTTTTAATGTTTTGATGTAGGGAAAAATACTATTGTGTTGTCTTACTAACAGAAATGCGAATAAATCGTCATTATAAACTATTAATAAAATATTAAATTTGTAAATTATGAAAACATTAAAATTGATTACCGGAATTGCATTGATGGGGATTTTTAGTTTAACATCATGCCAAAGTGAAGTGGATGAAGTTCAAGGAGACAATCCAAATACGAATACATCTAATTCAACAACTGCCAATAATTTGAAACAAGTTTCAATGTATGACGGATCATCAGATGATTTTATAGATGGTTCTTCTTGCTCTTCTATTGTATTTCCTTTTGTTGCTAAGGTAAATGGAATACAAATTAATTTTATAAGCCAATTGAATTATGAACAAGCAATTACTATTCTTGGAGCATTAAATAACGATACGGATTCAGTTGTACTTCAATTTCCATTAAAAATTAAAATGAGTGATTATACTGAGGTTACTGTAAATAGTCAATCAGAATACAATGCGATTGTTAATGATTGTAATCAAGCAGAAAACGCTGGAAAAGCAGCAATTTCTTCGTTAAATATTAATTATCCAATTACGATATTAACTTTTGATGCGAGTTTACAACAAACAGGAAGTGTTGTTATTACAACAGAAAAACAGTTGTTTACGTATGTGAGTAATATGAACAGTTCAGAATATTTTTCAATAAAATACCCAATAACCGTTACACTTACTGGTGAATCTGCTCAACAAGTGAATAGTGATGCAGAATTAAAAGCGAGTGTTAATGCTGCTATAGATATCGAAGCTAAAATAGATGAAGCTATTGAAAATAAGAAAAAACTTGAAACTATTTTAGTGAATGGTACTTTCAAAGTAAACTCTTATATCAATGCAGGTGTAGATTCAGCTAATAATTATCTAAATACAACTATTGATTTTGCTAATGATTGGAAAGTAAAATCAATGAGCACATTAACTACTATTGCAACTGGAACTTATTCAGTAACTTCAGATGTAGATGTATTTTTACAATTTGGTTTTACAGGAAGTACTAATTTCAGTTTGTTTAACAACACTTGGAAAGTAACTAGTTTTACTGCTTCAACCATTACTTTGCAAAGCAAAACCAATAGTGCTGTAACCTTGGTATTAAAACAAATTTAATGGATTAGCGTTAGTTTTTACAATTAATTTGTTTTTAATTTATATCATTAAAAAAGTAGTTTTTTAAAACTCAGAAAATGAAGAAAATAATTGCTGTAATTACCTTAGCCTTTTTAGTGTCAATTTCCTGTTCGAAAGACAGTACAGAAAATGATTCTAATGGTGTTGTAAAAGCGAATAATAAAAAGGCATTAGGTACTTCGGCACATGATTTATTATCAGAAGACAAGTTTGACACGTTGTTAATTGAGTTGGTTTATGTAGAAGGATTTGAACCTTCGGCAGCAGCAATTACTAACTTAGTTTCATTTTTAAATAATAGACTTTATAAATCAGGAGGAATTCTTGTCGAAAAAAGAGCTATTCCCTCTCCTGGTAACGAGAGTTATACTATTGCGCAAATTATTGCTATAGAAGAAGCTAATCGAACTCATTACAATGAAGACGGTCAAATTGCAGTTTGGGCATTTTTTGCTGACGCAAAATCTTCTACAGATACTAATACGGCTGTAGTTTTAGGAACTGCTTATAGAAATACATCTTTTGTAATTTATGAAAATACAGTTCAAAAACTAAGCAATAGTCCGTTTAAACCTAGTAGAACAATATTAGAAACTACAGTAATCAATCATGAGTTTGGTCATATTTTAGGGTTGACTAATATTGGAACTCCTTTACAATCAGACCATGAAGATGCTGAGCATAAAAGACATTGTAATGTAACGAGTTGTTTGATGTATTGGGAATCAGAATCAGGTAATGTACTTGGTGGAGTTGTTCCGCAACTAGACGCTCAATGTATTGCTGATCTTAGAGCTAATGGAGGGAAATAATTAGTTATTGTGAATAAATTTAAAAAAGGGTAGTCGAAAATTTCAACTACCCTTTTTTTATGCGTTTTGGTGGTGTTTCCATCTTTTATGCGTCCAGAAATAATATTCAGGAGCTTCATAGATTTGTTTTTCTACTTCTTTAATATAGCGATGAATAATTTCGTAATTCGGAAGGGATTTTGCATCATCAGTTATTGGAACTATAGTAGCTTCATAATATCCTCTTTTCACCTTTTTTATTTTGGCAAAAACAACATTGAGATTGTATTTTTTAGATAATAATTCAGGTCCAATGTGAACGGGAGTTTGTATTCCCATAAAGCTTTCCCAGTGAGCAATTTGAGCTGTTTTTGGCGATTGATCACTTACCAATCCATATACACACAAAATTCCTTTTCGATTATTATCAGCCATTAACGGAATGGTTTTTTCGGTAGAAACTAATACAGTATTGTATTTTGAACGGATGTCCTTGATGAGTTTGTCAAAATAGCGGTTGGCTATTTTTTTATAGACAGCAACCCCTTGGTAAGACATTTTTAAATTGAGTGCCACTAACCATTCCCAATTTGCGTAATGTGAAGCTAAGAGCATAATACTTTTGCCCTTTTCTTCGTATTCTTTCATTAATTCTAAGTTGGTAATTTTAAAACGTTTGTCCATTTCTTTATGAGAAAAAGTCATGGTTTTTGTCATTTCCATAAATTGATCGCAAAAATGCTGATAGAATTTCTTTTCTATAATCAAACGTTCTTTGTCGCTAAGGTGAGGCAATGTAATTTTTAGATTGTTTCTTACGGTTTCTTTACGATAGCGGATAATATAGTAAACAATAAAATAGACAATATCAGAAATCCAATAAAATATTCGAAAAGGTAAAATCGATATAAACCAAAGGAAGGGATAAGCGATAATAAAAGCTAAAAATTGCATGCAGTATTTTTTAGGCAAATATAAGCCAAAAATGAATAACCATAATAAAGTGTGCTTACTTACTGATTGCTTCTGGCGGAATTGTTATCTTTACTCTTCACAATAAAAACTGTTTATGAGTACTTTTTTGATAGCCTTAATAATTGCCAATGTACTTTTTAGTTATAAAGGATTTAATGATTATTCTTTTTTTAGAAAATACGAATTTCATATAGGAAGCATTCGTTCGGGAGAGCAAATAAGAATGCTGACATCGGGATTTCTTCATGCCGATATGGGACATTTGCTCTTTAATATGATTACCCTTTATTTTTTTGCTCCGGTTGTTAGTGGTTATTTAGGAAACCTATTGTTTATAGTAATCTATTTTGCTAGTTTGCTTTTTGGAAGTTTACTAACGCTGGTTTTGCATAAAAACGATTATAATTATCGAGCAGTTGGTGCTTCGGGGGCTGTTACAGGAATTTTATATTCAGCAATATTGTTACGACCAGATATGATGTTAGGCATCTTTTTTATTATTCCAATGCCAGCTTATGTATTTGGAATTTTATACTTGTTATATTCTATTTACGGAATGAGAGCCAAGAATGATAATATAGGACATACGGCACATTTTGGTGGAGCAATAGGAGGTTATTTAATTACGTTATTAGTTTATCCAAATTTAATTTTCTTACATCCCTTGATGGTCAGTTTGTTAACAATTCCAATCCTTCTTCTTTTCATTTTAATAAAGATGAAGAAGATTTAATGGCACAACTTTTGAATATTTAGTATAAAATTTAAAAATTATAAAAATGAAAAGAGTAATAGTATTTATGTCAGTAATGTTTATGACTTTGTCTTATGGACAAGAAATCAAACAAGTTCCACAAGTAACCGTTTCAGGTGAAGGAAAAGTAAAAGTAATTCCGGACGAAGCCACAATTTCGGCTACAGTGGAAACAAAAGGAAACAACGCTAAAGAAGTAAAGCAAAAAAATGATCAACAAATAGATGCCGTTTTAAAGTTGATTAAAAAAATGAATTTGGCTCCAGCCGATTACAGAACACAACGCGTGAGTTTAAATCCACAATACGATTACGAAAAAAAGAAAACCTCTTACAATGCTACACAAACAATAGAAATTATTGTTAGAGATTTAAATAAGTATGACGAATTAATGGAAGGATTAGTGAATCAAGGAATCAACCGAATTGATAATGTCGTTTTTCAATCGTCTAAGTTAGCGCAACACGAATCAGAAGCTCGAAAATTAGCAATGAAACAAGCTAAACTCAAAGCCGAAGATTATGTTTCTGTTTTAGGACAAAAAGTGGGTAAAGCAATGGCAATATCTGATAATTCTCAAACCTACTATCCGCAACCCGTATATGCTACCATGAGAAAAATGGAAATGAGTGATAGTGCCGCTCCAAGAGAAACTCTAGCAGCAGGAGAAATTACCATTACTGCTAATGTAACAGTGAATTTTATTCTAGAATAAATAATCATTTTATATCCTACAAAACACGGAAACCGATTCAAATTTGAATCGGTTTCCGTGTTTTTATAATACGATAAGAATTTCTTTTAAATCAATACAATTCTGGAAATTTTGCAGGATTTGCTTCCGAAAGAATGCTGTAAACTTTTTCATAAATGTCTTCTGTAGAAGGTTTAGAAAAATAATCACCATCAGTTCCGTATGAAGGTCGGTGTTCTTTAGCAGCTAAGGTTTGCGGTTTACTGTCTAAATATTTAAAAGCATCTTGTTCTTCAATAATTTGTTGTAAAATATAAGCTGAAGCTCCGCCAGGCAAATCTTCGTCAATAACTAAAAGACGATTTGTTTTTTGAACACTCTTGACAATATCATGATTGATATCAAATGGAAGCAGAGATTGAATGTCGATAATTTCGCAATCTATACCTATTTCTAATAGTTCTTTTGCAGCTTGTTCTACTAAACGTAAAGTAGAACCATAAGAAACTAATGTGATATCAGCTCCTGTTTTAATTGTTTCTACTACACCAATTGGAGTTTTAAATTCTCCAAAATTTAGCGGCATTTTTTCCTTCAATCGGTAGCCATTCAAACATTCTATAACCAAAGCAGGTTCATCGCATTCCAATAATGTGTTGTAGAAACCAGCAGCTTTCGTCATGTTTCTAGGAACTAAAACACGAATTCCTCTTATTGCGTTTATTATCATTCCCATAGGCGATCCTGAATGCCAAATGCCTTCTAAACGATGTCCACGGGTTCTAATAATTAATGGTGCTTTTTGTTTTCCTACCGTTCGGTATTGTAAAGATGCTAAATCGTCACTAAGAATTTGGATTGCATAAAGTAAATAATCAAGGTATTGAATCTCGGCAATAGGTCTTAATCCTCTTAAAGCAAGTCCGATTCCCTGACCAATTATGGTTGCTTCGCGAATACCTACATCGGCCACACGAGTTTCTCCATATTTTTCTTGCATTCCTTCTAAACCTTGGTTTACATCACCAATGTTTCCAGAATCTTCTCCAAAAATTAACACATCTGGGTACTTTGCAAATAAAGCATCGAAATTGTCCCGGATAATCATTCTTCCATCGGTATCTTTTCTAGCGTCGGCGGTATAAGTAGGAAGCACTTCTTTAACAGAAAACACATTCTTTTTTGATTCAGAATAGAGATTGTTGCTAAATGTTAATTGGTTTCTTTGTGTATATTTTTGTATCCAAAGTGATAATTCATTCGCTACAGCTTCGTTTATTACTAATCGTAATGTCTTTCTAGCTGTAACCAGAATTTCTTTTTTAAAGGGATCTTTAACGGTTTTAAGACTATTGGAAAGTCTTAGAATTTGATCTTTATTTTTACTTGAAGGGGCTATTTTTTCTAATAAACTAACCAGTTCATTTTTCTCAGTAACGATTGGAGAAATAAATGAATTCCAAGCTGCTTTTTTAGCTTCTAAAACCTCTTTTTTAATAGCGTTATCAATTTCATTCAGTTCTTCAACTGAGGCAATATTGATAGCAATCATCCATAAACGCATCTGTCTGAGGCAGTCAAACTCTTTTTCCCAGTTGAGACGTTCAGTGCTTTTGTATCTTTCATGAGAGCCAGAGCTAGAATGGCCTTGAGGTTGTGTCAATTCAGTAACGTGAACTAAAACAGGAATGTGCTTTTCACGAGCAATTCGGGATGCTTTTTCGTAAGTGGTAATTAAATCCGAATAATCCCAACCTTTTACGGTTATAATTTCGATTCCATCCTTGTTTTTATCACGTTGAAAACCAGATAAAATTTCAGAGATGCTTTCTTTTGTAGTTTGGTGTCTTGCGTGAACTGAAATTCCGTATTCATCATCCCAAACACTAATTAGCATTGGAACTTGTAATACACCAGCGGCATTAATGGTTTCGAAAAATACACCTTCAGAAGTACTGGCATTTCCTATAGTCCCCCAAGCAATTTCATTTCCATCATTAGAAAAGTTTTTTTGGTTGGGAATATTATTGATTTCACGATAAATTTTAGAAGCTTGTGCTAATCCTAAAAGGCGAGGCATTTGAGCCGCAGTAGGCGATATGTCTGCGCTTGAGTTTTTTTGTTGGGCTAGATTTTTCCAACTTCCATCGTCGTTTAGACTATGAGTAACAAAATGACCGCCCATTTGTCTTCCAGCCGACATTGGTTCTTGTTTGATGTCAGTGTTTCCGTATAATCCAGCAAAAAAATTAGCGAGTGTTAATTCGCCAATGGCCATCATAAAAGTTTGATCTCTATAATATCCTGAACGAAAATCTCCATTTTTGAAAAACTTAGCCATTGCAATTTGAGGTACTTCTTTTCCATCTCCAAAAATCCCAAATTTTGCTTTGCCAGTCAATACTTCTCTGCGTCCTACAAGACTGCATTCTCGACTTGTTGCGGCTATCTTATAATCATTCAATACTTCAGTCTTGAAATCCTCAAATGTCAATGTCGTATTGTTTTGTTCTTTTATCATAATTGAAAGATTATAATTCATGGCGCAAATTTACTTAAAAACTGGCTATTATCATAATTGATTAAAAGAAAAATGTAAGATAAAGTGATGTTTTTATTCAGGAAAAATGTTGTTTTTTTAATAAAAAGTAATTTTTTTAATAAAAAATTGATTATTCTGTAATGTAAAATACTAAGTTATTTATTTAGAACCATTTTCGATTGAATAAATTGACTAGTATTTTAGGCGAAAATGTAATGATGAATCGTATTTTTTCATTGTAATTATTTTGGCTTATTTCCCATCCATTAGAGGAATATACCGGAAAGTACAATTCAAAATAATCAGTCACTAAGTTCAGACGAATGCCGCTATCAAAAACAAATTTGGGATCTTGGTATTTGTTTTTTAAAACCCCTACATCTCCATAGATTTCGACCCAATTCCAAATAGAATATCCTGCGTTTATGGTGCTAATCCACTGATTTGCATAAGGTGTTTTTAATTTAGACTTAAATCCGCCTTCGGCTAAAATTAATTGTTGGCTGAAAAAACCACTGCTTTCCGATCTTCCATAATAGCCATAATCGAATAGATAATCGGTAGGACGATCTAAAGCAAAACTAAAAAAATCAGAATTACTATTGTTGTACAGAAAACTTCCAGCATAAACGCGTAGATTAATTTGACGGTTGTCTTCAAAGAGTTTTCTGTATTCAATTTGGCCAGCTAGTTTTCCAAATTTATTAGCAAATTGAATGTCGCTCGTTAAATTAAAATGTTGCGTAACTTCTGTTTTTGTATTGAAATATTTAACATTGAATACAGAATAATTTTCAGCAGAATTATCACTAATTAAGGCGCTTTTTTCTCTATCAACAAGTACCTGACGTATATATATAAGTTGTTTTCTATTGTCTCTAAAATCATTTTCTCTAATCCGCAATTGGATATTTGGATTTAATTTGGTGTAAGTTGCATCTGGTGCATAATGAAAATAAGAGCCCGAAAACGAATATTTTACGTTAAATAACTTACTATTTCGATAATTATGATTAATGGTAAAACTTCCTGAACCTGATAATGTTTGTGTATTTGTGGAATAGGCGGGGTTGACATCAAAAATAAAGGGTTTGTCTAATATAGTTTTGTTATGAAGACGCATTCCAGGAATCAAACCATCATATAAGTTATATTCTAATGTTGGAACATACAAAAGTTGGTTGTAATAAGGATCTTCTAAATCCTTCATAAATACAAACTTTATAGGTCGGTTATTAGGAAAAAAAGGTTTTAGTGATTTCCAGTTGTTTCTTAAATTGTATTCAGGAACTTCATTTTCATAATTCAAAACAATTTTACTGGCATTGTTTCTTGGAATGCTAAAAATACTATCCTGGGTAGGTTCAATCCATTTTTTAAAAACAATTTGTCCTTTGTTTATTCCGTAAACAGGAATTGGAACGTTAACATCTGTTTTGCTTTTTACTGAAAATTGAATGCTATCATTGGTTTTTGTAACCTTATTAAATTTATAGTCAATTAAATCTCTGGAATTAATTGTAGAGTTAAAAAACCATTCAATATTTTTAGGACTTTGTTGCTTTAATTCGTTTTCAAAGTCTAGAGCTGTTATTTGTTTTCCTTGATTTTTAGTGTAAAATTCGTTAATACCTTTACTCACCGCTTGGTTTTCCAGATAGCTATTTAAGAAACGCAAACTTAAACCAGCACGATATTTACTAGCAATTTGTTCGTTGAATTTGATGAGTGTGTTTTTTGGTGCTCCTAATGGCTGATCCAGATTTTTTCGAGCCATTAGCATATAAAAATAGCTGTATTGCTCATTGAAATCTAAGTTGGTTAAATTGAAGCTTTTTAATAATTTATAAGAAGATGCATTACCTAACATTTTAGTATCAGGATAATTTTCTTCAATATATTTCATCATGGCATAAACTTGAATTCCATTATGAACCCAGCTTTCATTTCTATTATTGATAAAAAGGCTATTGTTGAGAAAAACGGAAAGATAAGTTTTTAAAAATTTTATCTCATAAGTAAATTCATCCGAAAAAGGTCTAATTATAGAAGGCAACTGATTCAGTCCGTAAAAAGGATTTTTTTCGTAATCGGTTTGAGAAATTACTATTTTTTTAAAAGGATAATCGCCAACTAATTTTTTTACAAAACGCACCACAGCATCAATCGCTTTAGCTTGATCTTCAGTAGCCACTTTGTCGCCATCTAAATTGGTTATTACTTCAAAATTATCGCTTTTAAAATTCGTAAAACTAGATTTAGGTTCTATAAAAAGACTAAAATTAACTCTATTTTTCCCTTCTAATTTATAAAAAGTATAATCGCTATTGTTGCTTTGTTCGATTGTGTTTAAATCAGTAGTAAGAACAAAACCATTGGTTAGTTTAAGTTCAATATCAAAATCAGAAATAGCATTAGCAATATCATCTAAATTTTCATTACTCTGTTTAACAAAAGCATGATTTTCATAGCGAGCTGGGCATAAAAACCAATCTTCCAGATTGATATTACCCAAATCATCATAGCCAATTTTAGTGAATTTACTACTCGGAATTTTTACATTATAACTTAATTTTAATTTGATTTTTTCATTTGGAGCCAATTTATAATTCAGTTTAATAATAATAAGATCTGGGTTTTCTTCGGTTCTTTTCCAAAAAAGTGGCAACTGCTCATTGTTAAAAATAGTAATATTTGAAGTTTTTCCTCTTTCTTCTTCTTTTGCTAAATGAAATCCACGATAAAATTCGTCTGAAAAGCGGAGTGCCAACGGAGTTTTTACATCAGAATAGGCGTTATTCCAGTCATTTAAAACAATTTCCGAAATACTATCAGTTGAATTGTTTAAAAAATCAATTTCCTGTTTGATATTCAACAGATGAGTTTTTGTATCAACTTCCACAAAAAGCTGATTGCGATGTTGCGCAATACTACTATTTATTGAAGCCAAAAGTGCTACAAAAGAAAGAGAAATTTTAATGATGGTATTCAATTTTGGTTTTGGTTTTAAATGTACTTCAATTTACATTTTTTTATTTTACAGAATACATTAAAATAAAAAAAAGCTGTAAAACAGCTTCTTAAAAATTGGGTTTCAAAGTATATTTCTTGTAGAAATTGTCTAAAACATCTACAACCTCGTCTTCGTTGTCCACAATCTTAATCAATTTTAAATCATCAGGACTTATCGTTTTTTCTTGTTCAAGCAAAACGGTTTTTATCCAGTCTAATAATCCTGACCAGTAACTGCTTCCAACTAAAATAATAGGAAAACGAGCAATTTTTTTGGTCTGAATTAATGTGATTGCTTCAAACATTTCGTCCAGTGTTCCAAAACCTCCAGGCATAACAACAAAACCTTGCGAGTATTTTACAAACATTACTTTTCTAACAAAGAAATAGTCGAAATTTAAGTTTTTGTCGTGGTCAATATAGGGATTGAAATGTTGTTCAAAAGGCAATTCGATGTTTAATCCTACCGAAGTTCCGCCACCTAAATGTGCTCCTTTATTTCCTGCTTCCATAATTCCAGGTCCACCGCCGGTAATAACGCCGTAACCTGCTTTACTTATTTTAAAGGCAATTTTTTCGGCTAATTGATAATACCTGTCATCCGGTTTTGTTCTAGCTGATCCAAAAATAGAAACACAAGGACCAATACGACCCATATTTTCATACCCGTTTACAAATTCCGACATGATTTTGAAAATTGCCCAACTATCATTGGTTCTAATTTCATTCCATGTTTTTTGTTTTAAGCGGTCTTGGATTATTTTTTCTTCATCATTGTCAAAATCTTCTAATCTCATATTTAAAGTAGTTAATTGATAATCAGTGAGCTGAAAGTTACTGCTGCTTTCTAGCAATTTTAAAAAAATGCTAGTAGCTAATATAACTTTTTTTGTAAGATTAGAAAGGGAGAAGTCTTAAATTTTATGCTTTTTTTGACAACCGTTTATGGCTTTATAATTGATATAATTTTTGAATTTTATCTTTTTCGAAAGGAATTTCGATAAAATACTCCAATTGCCATTGTTGTGTTTTTTGAGCTTGTTTACTGGTTGTCTTATCCCAAGGTGGATAAACACGAATAGCACGTTTGCCTTCTTTCAAATCAGTTGAAAAAACAGCTTTTTCGAGAAGTATAGCAGTTGGAAATACAAATTGTCCAAAATAATTTTCAGTTTCAGTATTGATAATTACTAAGTCAAAACCATCTTTAATTTCAAAAGGAGCAATAGGACCATTTACACTTCTTTTCCATAAAGTAACAAATTGACCTATCTTCGTTGGTGTGGTTTTAGCAGTTCTAAAAAGAATTTTTTTGTCATTCAGTAATAATTGACAAGCATTATAATCGGCACTTTCTTTTTCTAAATAAACGCTTTTAATTTCTAGACTTAATTTGTTAAAAACAAGTATGTTGGTTTTATGTAGAAAATCAGGAATAGAAATCATAAAGTAGTTTTATTTGTTTTGATGCAGATTATATTTAAACCAATTCTTTCTTCAAAAACTTAGCAGTATAACTTTTTTTATTGTTTGCAATTTCTTCTGGAGTTCCTTTAGCAACAACAGTTCCGCCACCTTTTCCGCCTTCAGGGCCAATGTCTATAATGTAATCTGCAAGTTTAATAACATCCATATTGTGTTCGATAATTAGGATAGTATTTCCTTTGTCAACCAATTTATTAATCACTTCCATAAATACCCTGATGTCTTCAAAATGCAATCCTGTAGTAGGTTCGTCGAGAATATAAAAAGTATTTCCGGTATCTTTTTTAGACAATTCTCCTGCCAGTTTGATGCGTTGCGCCTCACCACCAGAAAGGGTAGTGCTTTGTTGTCCTAATGTGATATAACCTAAGCCAACGTCTTGCAGAGTTTTTACTTTTCGGTAGATTTTTGGAATATTTTCAAAAAACGGAACGGCTTCGTCAATAGTCATGTCTAATACATCCGAAATGGATTTTCCTTTGTATCGAATTTCAAGGGTTTCACGATTGAAACGCTTGCCTTGACAGCTTTCGCATTCGACATAGACATCGGGTAAAAAGTTCATTTCAATTGTTCGTACTCCTGAACCCTGACAGGTTTCGCAACGACCGCCTTTTACATTAAAACTAAAACGACCGGCTTTGTAACCACGAATCATACTTTCGGAAGTCATGGTGAATAGATTTCTGATTTCGGTAAATACTTCGGTATAAGTCGCTGGATTGGAACGAGGTGTTCTTCCAATAGGGCTTTGGTCAATATCAATTACTTTATCGATATGTTCTAAACCTTCAATTTTTTTGTAGGGCTGTGGTTTTTTTACGCCGTTAAAATAGTAGGCGTTTAAAATTGGGTACAACGTTTCGTTGATTAAAGTCGATTTTCCACTTCCTGAAACTCCAGTCACGCAAATCATTTTTCCAAGCGGAATTTCTATCGAAACATTCTTTAGATTGTTTCCTGTAGCCCCACTTAATTTTAAAGATTTTCCATTGCCTTCACGACGTTTTTTTGGAATTTCGAACTTCATCTTTCCATTGAGATACTGCGCTGTAATAGTATTGGATTTCAAAGTTTCAGCAGGCGTTCCTTTACTGATAATTTCACCGCCATATTTCCCTGCTTTTGGTCCAATATCAATTACATAATCGGCTTGTTCAATCATGTCTTTGTCATGTTCCACAACGATTACTGAGTTGCCAATGTCACGCAATTGCTCCAAGGAATGAATTAGTTTTTCATTGTCTCTTTGGTGCAAACCGATACTGGGTTCATCTAAAATATAAAGCACACCTACAAGCTGTGAACCAATTTGTGTCGCCAACCTTATACGCTGTGCTTCACCACCAGAAAGCGATTTTGAGCTTCGGCTTAAAGCCAAATAGTCTAAACCTACATTCATCAAAAAGTTCAAACGGTCTTTGATTTCTTTGATTACTTCAGTAGCGATACGACGTTGTTTATCAGATAAATGACTGTCTAAATCTTGAAACCAAGTTGTTAAATCCGAAATATCCAAATTGCATAATTCGCTAATATTTTTCTCGTTGATTTTAAAGAAAAGTGCTTCTTTTTTCAAACGGGAACCTTCACAAACAGGACATTTTATTTCGTCCATGAAATCTTTTGCCCAACGTTTTATGGTTGTAGAACCGCTTTCGTCGTGTTGGTTTTTGATGAAATGCGAAATCCCTTCAAAATCTATTTTGTAATCTCGGGCAACGCCCAAATCTTTTGAGTTGATTGTGAACTTTTCTTTACCGCCATTTAAAATCATTTCCATCGCTTCGGCTGGAATTTTCTCTATGGCATCGGTAATTTTAAAACCATATTTTTCTCCAATAATTTCCAATTGCTTGAAAATCCAGGACGATTTATATTCGCCTAATGGCGCAAAACCACCCGCTTTGATGGATAATTTAGGATTTGGAATGATTTTCTTGACATTGATTTCATTGACAGTTCCCAATCCGTTACAATGTTCGCAAGCGCCTTTTGGCGAGTTGAATGAGAATAAATTTGGTTCTGGATTCTGGTAGGATATACCGGTTGAAGGACACATTAAATTTCTACTGAAATAGCGTACTTCTTTTGTATCCTGATCTAAAATCATCAATACGTTTTCGCCATGATGCATAGCGGTATTAATGCTTTCGGATAATCGTTTTTGATTGTCTGCAGTATCTTCAATCTGCATTCGATCTACGACAATTTCAATATCATGGGTTTTATAACGGTCTAATTTCATTCCAGGTGTAATATCCAGAATATCTCCATTGACACGTACTTTCAGGAAGCCTTGTTTGATTATTTGTTGAAATAATTCGCCATAATGTCCTTTTCTCGCTCTAATTACCGGTGCAAGAATATTGATGCGTTTATTAGCAAAATCCTGCATAATCAAATCCTTGATTTGCTCATCCGAATATGAAACCATTTTTTCTCCCGTATTGTAGCTGTAGGCATCGGCGCCACGGGCATAAAGCAATCGCAGGAAATCGTAAATTTCGGTAATCGTTCCCACGGTAGAACGCGGACTTTTACTGGTTGTTTTCTGTTCAATGGCGATAACAGGCGATAGTCCGTCAATTTTATCTACATCAGGACGCTCTAAACCTCCTAGAAATTGTCGGGCATAAGCCGAAAAAGTTTCCACATAACGACGTTGTCCTTCGGCATAAATAGTGTCGAAAGCCAAAGAAGATTTTCCAGAGCCAGAAAGACCAGTAATAACCACTAGTTTTTCCCTCGGAATCGAAATGTCTATATTTTTTAGATTGTGAACGCGTGCACCAAGAACTTCAATAGTATTGTCTTTTTCTAACATAATTTTAGCAAAAAAGCAAAGTTACTATTTGTTTCGCAGAGATTCGCAAAGTTAACACAGAGTATCTCAGAGAATTTTCGATAAAAGAGCTATTTTGCAGTAATTTACTATGTTAATTCAAAATATTTGTTGGGTTTTCAAGAAAAATTTTGTGTATCTCTGTATCATCTTAGCGAATCTCTGTGAAATTTTTATTCAATAGTCATCGATTTCAATTTGGCACGATAGGCTTCAAGTGCAACAGATTTAGAGATGAATCCATAATATTTTTCATCTTTGATAACTGGAAGAAAAGCCATTTTAGAACGTTCAAATTTATCCATAACGGTTTCCATAGTATTAAAAGGATAAATCACTTCGTTTGGAGTAGCCATGATTTCTTTAACCAAAGTATATTTTACTCTATAATTGTTAAAAATAATTTCTCGAATATTATTAAAATGAACTACACCAAGCATGTGATTTTCCTTGTCCACTACTGCGAAAATAACTTGATTAGAATGAGAAATTAAGTCGACTAAATGTTCTAAATTTTCGTCAGGTGTAAGCGTGAAATAATCCGTTTGAATGATGGAATGAATATTTAAGGTCGAAAGGACATTGGTATCTTTATTATTAGTAAAAACGTGTCCTTTTTGAGCAAGGTTTTTCACATCCATGGAATGTTTTTCAAATTGTTTTGAAATTGCGAAACTAATAGAAGCCACAATCATTAGTGGAACCATTAGGCTGTAACCGCCTGTAATTTCAGCAATAAGGAAAATAGCGGTTAGCGGTGCATGAAACAATCCGCTTAAGATTCCTGCCATACCTACCATTGTAAAATTACTCACAGGTAAATGTGATAATCCTGTAAAATTAATGAGTTTAGAAAATACAAAACCCAAATAAGAACCAACAAAAAGGGAAGGGGCAAAATTTCCTCCGTTTCCTCCAGAGCCTAAAGTAATGGCAGTGGCAAAAACTTTTATCATCATAGTGGCAGCCACAAAAGCAAGTAAAACCCAGCGGTTGCTTTTAAAGCTTTCAAACAGCGTATTTTCAAGGATTTCTTCGGGATGACTTTCGGCTAAGATTTTGATACTTTCATATCCTTCTCCAAACAGTTTTGGAAAGATAAAAATTAATACGGCTAGCAATGAAGCACCAAATAGTGCTTTTTTGTACGGAGTTAATTTAAGTCGATGAAAAAAGTGTTCGGTTCGTTGAAAATTTCGAGTATAATAAACAGATATAAAACCAGTCAAAACCCCAAGTAATACATAAAATGGAATATTATGATATTTAAAAACCTCTTGTTGTTTAAAATTTAATAAAACGGTTTCGTCTAAGGTAATGGCTGATACAATGGCACCTGTAGCGGCCGAAATCATAATGGGAGTAAAAGCAGAGATGCTTACATCCACCAATAAAAATTCAATAGCAAATAAAACTCCAGCAATAGGGGCATTAAAAGCAGCTCCAATTCCTGCAGAAACGCCACAACCAATGAGAAGTGTTCGGTCTTTATAACTTAACTTGTATTTTTGAGCATAATTAGAACCAAATGCAGCACCAGTAACCACAATTGGGCTTTCTAAACCTGCAGAACCACCTAAACCAACCGTTAAGGAACTGGTAATAATATGAGCATACATTTGCTTTTCTGGAATGATACTGGCTTTTTTGGCAACGGCATATAAAATTTGAGAAGTTCCTTTTTCTATACTACCTCCTAATACTTTTTTGATGACAAAAACGGTTAGCAAAAGTCCTGCAATAGGTAGAATACTATTGATAAAACTTAGTTTTAGAATTCCATTAATATAAGTAGCAAAAGAAAAAACCCAGTGGGCAAATGATTTTAAAATAATTACGGCAAATGCAGCACTAATACCTACTAAAACACTGGATAGAAAAATAAACTGTTTTCCAGTCAAAATGGATTGTGCCCATACTATGATAGTGTCTAATTTAGAAATATATTTTTTGAACATTTTGCTGTTTTAAGAGGTCAAAATTACTATTATTTTAAGCAAAAGATAAATTTTTGAGGGCTTCTTTTCGGCTTAAAGGCTTTAAGTTATTAACTAAAACAAAATTTTTCACGGCCTCAGAATTTGTTTTTGCATATTCTCGTAAAGCCCAACCAATTGCTTTTTGAATAAAAAATTCCGTAGAAGATTGATGTTGAATACAAATTGCTTTTAGTAATTCAAAATCTGTTTGTTTTTTGTAGCCTAATTGAAATAAAATGGCACTTCGGTTGAGCCATAGATTATTAGAATTTGAAAAACGTTCTATAGTATTTTCTATTTCCTGTGGATGTTCTAATAAATATTCTCCTAAAATATATTTAGAAATGGTATCCACACTGTCCCACCAGGAATTTGTAATAATGAGTTTTTCAATAAATTCGATTTCGTCTTTTTTATAATTTCCCTTGAGCTCTTTTATGAGAATTTCAATCGCACAATAATGCAATTCCCGCTGTTCTTTTGCGTAAAGTTCAAAAGCAATTGCTCTGGCATTTTTAGCAACTTCTTGTTGGTTTTGTTTCCAAATAGTTTTAAAAACATTCCTTCTTTCCGTAGTTTTAATACCGTAAAAAGGGAATTTGTCTTTCATGTATTTTGACATGGCAAAAGCATTTTCAGCATTGCTGTTTTCTTGAAAAGCAGTTTCTAACGCACTGATAAAACTCATATTCGAATTAGATTAGAGAATTTATAATGTTTTTAATTTTTCTTGTGCATGCAATTGTAAATCTTCAAAAAACAAAGTGAATTCTTTTTCAAATTCAATGTAGAACGTTTTTAGTTCTTCAGAAGCAAATCGCATTTTAGATTCATTTTTTGTACGACGATCCATTTGGGTTAGAATTTGACTGATTCCATCGATAGTTTGGTAACTCAACAACCAATTTTGTTTTTCCATGTATGGAAGCATGTTTTTGGTTTTTTCGCTAACTAAGTCATGATTTGTATGCAAGGATTGGTAAAAACGATCAATAAAGTCTTCCAGATTTTCATTCGAATATTGCTCCCAGTTTTTTGCTAAAAAGTGATCATAAAAAATATCTACAATTACACCCGCATAATGATGATAGCGTTCGTGTAAACGCTTTGTACTCTCTCTAAAAACGGGATGTGCATCGGTATAGGTATCGATAGCTCTATGCAAAATAATTCCTTTTTGGATTTCTTCCGGGAAATTTTCAAATTGTTTCCCACGGATTCCATCGGCCATAAAGTTGCCAATTTTTATCAAATCATTGTCTCCAGAAAGGTAGATGTGTGCTAGAAAGTTCATTCGTCTAAAATATGAAATCTAAATGACTTTTATAAGCAGTCAATTATTATATTTGTGAGCAATTTATATTATTTTACTTTAAAAATTAAAGATAACAAGGATGACATTAATAAAATCGATATCAGGAATTCGTGGAACCATTGGTGGAAAAGTAGGAGATAACCTGACTCCGGTGGATGCAGTAAAATTTGCTTCGGCTTATGGAACATTTTTAAAAGAAGGAAGAGGGAAGCTTGTAGAGGGAAGTAAACTTAAAGTTGTTGTGGGTCGTGATGCCAGAATTTCAGGGCCGATGATTCATAATTTGGTAGTAAATACTTTATTAGGTTTAGGAATTGATGTGATTGATTTAGGTCTTTCGACTACACCTACAGTTGAAGTTGCTGTTCCTTTAGAAAAAGCTGATGGCGGAATTATTTTGACTGCATCACACAATCCAAAACAATGGAATGCCTTAAAGTTACTGAATGAAAAAGGAGAATTTCTGAATGGTGTTGAAGGAGAAAAAATTCTTCAAATTGCCGAAGCGGAAGCATTTGATTTTTCAGATGTGGATAGTTTAGGTGAAGTGATTCAAAATGATGCTTACATGGACATTCATATTGACGAGGTGTTGAATTTGCCTTTGGTAGATATTGAAGCGGTAAAAGCGGCTAAATTTAAAGTGGTTGTGGATGCTGTGAATTCTTCGGGAGGGATTATTATTCCTAAATTGTTAGAATTAATGGGCGTGGAAGTGGTAAAATTATATTGCGAACCTAACGGACATTTTCCTCACAATCCAGAACCTTTAAAAGAACATCTGACTGATATTTCAGAATTAGTGGTTAAAGAAAAAGCCGATTTTGGAGTTGTGGTTGATCCCGATGTAGATCGTTTGGCTTTCATTTGTGAAAACGGAGAAATGTTTGGCGAAGAATATACTTTAGTAGTTTGTGCTGATTATGTTTTGAGTAAAACACAAGGAAACACCGTTTCTAATATGTCATCATCTCGTGCTTTACGCGATGTAACAAATACACATAACGGAAGTTACGAAGCCAGTGCTGTAGGAGAAGTGAATGTGGTAGAATTGATGAAGAAAAATAATGCCATTATTGGGGGAGAAGGAAACGGTGGAATCATCTATCCTGAATTGCATTACGGAAGAGACAGTTTGGTAGGAGTTGCTTTGTTTTTAACACATTTGGCTAACAAGAAAATGAGTGTTTCGGCTTTGCGTGCTTCGTATCCGGAATATTATATGAGTAAAAACAAAATAGAATTGACTCCGCAAATTGATGTAGATGCAATTTTAGTTGCAATGACTGAAAAGTACAAAAACGAAGATATTACTACGATTGACGGAGTGAAAATTGACTTTGCAGAAGAATGGGTTCATTTAAGAAAATCCAATACAGAACCGATTATTCGTATTTACACGGAAGCAGCTTCACAAGAAAAAGCAGACGTTTTAGCATTGCGAATTATTGACGAAATTAAAGTGATTGCGGGAATTTAAAAGTTTTTCTACAATAAAAATTAGTTTAGAAAAAAACAGGAAATCGAGAAGATTTCCTGTTTTTTGATTTTAGGACTAAGAAAGCCTGTTTAGTTTTTTATAGATTTATTTTACACTTTCGTTTAATTCGATGAATATCATTATCATTCTGAACTGTTTGTTAAAGTTATTGTTTTGGAAAGATTATCATTTCTCAAATGGTAATTTCTTTTATTATTAAATTCTTTATTAAAGCAGACAACAATATTGTTTTATATGACTCATAATTTTAATAGTTTCTTTATCTATAATCAATTATTCTAAATGTTTGTTAATAAGTAATGAAATGAGTAAAAAATGCAATGTATTTTTTTTAAAAATAAAATAATAAATAAAAAGCAACCGATTGTGTAATTTTTATATATTTGTAAAGTTGAATTTTCAGTATTCTTGATATTAATAAAAATACAAGAATAGCTGTTGTTTAAATAAGAGGTTATATTCTTTATTTAGGTTTCCAAAATACGATTTATTCACTTTCTAAAAGAACATAAAAATCAATGGGTTTTTTTACTCTTTTTTTTAAGTGTAGTTTGGACACATAAATAAAAATTATAATTAATTTCAGAATATTTAGATAATTAAGAATCATATCAATTTATAGAATGAAAAAATATTTTTTTATATACTTATTTTTAGGTTTCTCAATGGGGTATTCTCAAACCAGTCAAAACCTTAAACTTTGGTATAATCAACCTTCAGGGAAAACTTGGGAAAATGCTTTGCCTATTGGTAATGGTTTTCTAGGTGCTATGGTTTATGGAAATGTTGAGCATGAAATTATCCAGTTAAATGAAAATACAGTATGGAGTGGTGGACCGAATAGAAATGATAATCCAAATGCTTTAGCTGCTTTACCTGAAATTAGAAAGATGATTTTTGATGGAAAACATAAGGATGCTGAAAAATTAGCAAACCAGACTTTCATTTCAAAAAAATCTCATGGACAAATTTTTCAGCCTGTAGGAAGTCTCAATTTGGATTTTGAAGGACACGATAAATATTCTAATTATAGGAGAGAACTTGATATAGAAAATGCAATTTCAAAAACCAGTTATGAAGTTGATGGTGTAACTTATACAAGAGAAGCTTTTGTTTCATTTTCAGAAAGAGTGATTGTAATTCATCTTACAGCAAATAAAAAAGGAAGTATTTCATTCACGGCTAATTATACTTCCCCTCATAAAATTAAAATTTTTTCAATAAGCAATTCAAAAGATCTTGAAATTACAGGTATAACCAGTGATCATGAAGGAGTAAAAAGTTTGGTAAATTTTAAAGGTATAAGCCGTATAAAATTAGATAATGGAAAATTAGAACAAACTGATCATTCACTTATTGTAAAAAATGCCAATGCTGCTACTATTTTTATATCGATAGCAACTAATTTTAGTAATTATAATGATGTAAGTGGAAATGAAGTGAAACGTGCTGCTGATTATATGAATGCAGCCTATGGAAAATCTTATGAAACCATTAAAAAGAAACATATTGCAGCTTATCAAAAATATTTCAATAGGGTTAAATTAGATTTAGGAACAACTCCGGCAGCTGATTTGCCAACAGATGAGCGTTTGAAAAATTTTAGAAATACAAATGATCCCCAATTTGTAGCATTATATTATCAGTATGGCCGCTATTTATTGATATCCTCTTCACAACCTGGAGGACAACCAGCTAATTTACAGGGAATTTGGAATAACAGCCTTAATGCAGCCTGGGATAGTAAATACACTATTAATATCAATGCTGAAATGAATTATTGGCCTGCTGAAAAAACTAATCTTTCAGAGTTGCATCAGCCTTTTTTAGAAATGGTAAAAGATTTGGCGGTTACGGGACAAGAAACAGCTAAAACTATGTATGGTGCAAGAGGATGGATGGCACATCATAATACTGATATTTGGCGTGCTACGGGTGCAGTAGATGGTGCGTTCTGGGGATTATGGACCGCAGGAGGCGGATGGGCGAGTCAGCATTTATGGGAACATTATCTTTATAAAGGAGGTAAAAAATATTTAGTATCTATATATCCTGTACTAAAAGGAGCAGCTTTATTTTATGTAGATTTTCTGGTAGAACATCCTAAATACAAATGGATGGTTGTCAATCCAGGGAATTCTCCGGAAAATGCTCCGCAAGCTCATAATGGTTCATCGCTTGATGCAGGAACAACAATGGATAACCAAATTGTTTATGATGTTTTTTCAACTACAATTCGGGCAGCACAAATTTTAAAAGAAGATCCTGCTTTAATAGATACGCTGAAACAGTTACGCAGTCGATTGGCTCCTATGCATGTGGGAAAACACAATCAGCTTCAAGAATGGTTGGATGATATTGATGATCCTAAAGACAATCACCGACATGTATCTCATCTTTATGGATTATTTCCTTCTAATCAAATTTCTGCATATAGAACACCTGAATTATTTGCTGCTTCAAAAAATACATTGCTTCAGCGTGGCGATGTTTCCACAGGTTGGAGTATGGGCTGGAAAATTAACTGGTGGGCAAAATTGCAAGATGGAAATCATGCTTACTCACTTATTAAAAATCAGCTAACACCTTTAGGAGTAAACAAAGGAGGAGGGGGCACTTATAATAATCTTTTTGATGCGCATCCTCCATTTCAAATTGATGGAAATTTTGGATGTACTTCGGGAATTACAGAAATGTTAGTTCAAAGTTCGGATGGAGCGATTCATTTGCTTCCAGCATTACCTGATGTTTGGTCAGAAGGAACTATTGAAGGCATATGCGCCAGAGGTGGTTTTGAAGTTGTTGAATTGAAATGGAAGAATTCGAAACTTACTAAATTAGTTGTAAAATCAACATTAGGTGGGAATTTAAGATTGCGTTTACCAAATGATATGAAACAAAAATCAGGTGCTGAATTGGCAATTGCAAAAGGAGAAAATCCGAATCCTTTTTACTTTGTTGACGAAACGGCAGGAGCCATTATATCTGAAAAATCAAATATAAAACCACTTGAACTTAAGCCTACCGTTTTAGTTGATATTGCAACAAAAAAAGGAAGTGTTTACACATTAGTTAGTAAATAAAAATAATTTTATAAAATCTAAAATAGAACTGAAATGAAAAAAAACTTAAATCTACTTTTTGCTGTGTCACTATTGTTTTTTGGAACAAATACATTTGCACAGAATCCTAAATTCCATATCTATCTCTGTTTGGGGCAGTCTAATATGGAAGGAAGTGCTAAAATTGAACCTCAGGATACAGTAGTAAATAAGCGTTTTCAGGTTTTAGAAGCAGTAGATTGTGATAATTTAAATAGAAAAAAAGGACAATGGTACACGGCAGTTCCACCGTTGAGTCGTTGTACTACAGGACTTACCCCAGCAGATTATTTTGGAAGAGAAATGATTGCAAATCTTCCTGAAGATGTAAAAGTTGGTGTCATTAATGTAGCTGTTGGAGGATGTAAAATTGAACTTTTCGACAAAGATAATTATGAAACTTATGTGAGTGCTGCACCACAATGGCTGAAATCAACGGTAGCACAATATGATGGAAATCCGTATGGACGATTGGTAGAAATGGCTAAAATTGCTCAGAAAGACGGAGTGATAAAAGGGATATTATTGCATCAGGGAGAATCCAATACAAATGATACACTTTGGACAAAAAAGGTAAAAGTAGTGTATGATAATTTATTGAAAGATTTAAATCTTAAGGCTGAATCTACGCCTTTACTGGCAGGAGAAGTAGTTCATGCAGACCAAAATGGAATATGTGCGAGTATGAATAAAATTATTGCCACTTTGCCACAAACAATTCCAAATTCTTATGTGATTTCTTCTAGCGGATGTCCAGATGCTGCAGATAATCTTCATTTTACAGCCGAAGGATACAGAATGTTAGGAAAACGATATGCATCAAAGATGCTTGAGATATCGAAGATTAGTAAGAATTAGAATTTATATTTAATGCAGTTATTTAAAATCATTAATATGCAAAGATTCATTTACATTTTATTTTTAGGCTTGCTGAGTGCTTCAATTAGTGCACAGCAGTATAAAAAGCACGTTTTAACTAAGGATAGATTATCTATTGATTTGTCAGATGGAATATTAAATATAATTCCTCTTAACGAAAAATCAATACGGGTACAATATCAAATAGAAAATGTAAAAGAAGCGCAGGAATTCGTTTTGATTAATAAACCGAATGTACCCAGCTTTGGATTGAAAGAAACAGCAAATAGCTTAAAACTTAGCACAAATACAATGACAGTTGCGTTTGATAAGAAAACAGGAGTGCTTCAATATAGTGATAAATCAGGAAAAGTATTTCTTAGTGAAAAAGCAAATACCCGATTAATGAAACCAATTACTATTATGGGAGAACCTTGTTTTGTAGCTGAACAAGGTTTTGAATCTCCTCAGGATGAATACTTGTTTGGGTTAGGACAGTTTCAGGATGGTTTTTATAATTTAAAAAATACAACCCGAAAATTAATTCAAGTCAATACACAAATTGCAATTCCATTTTTAGTATCTAATAAAGGATATGGATTGTTGTGGCATCAATACGGTTTGACTTATTTTAATCCAACCAATCAAAATATTACTTTGGTTAAAAATGCCGTAAACGAAGGAGAAAAAAGAGAAGTGGAAGTGACAACTACTTCAGGTACACAAAAAGTATCACAACAGCAATCCGTTTATTCTGGGAGTTTTTCAGTAGCTAAAGACGGTGAATATTCATTGATGCTGGATCTTGGAGATATGGATAGTCGTCATTTAGTACTTATTGATGGTATCGATGTAATCAATCAATCTAATTTATGGCTGCCGCCAGCAGTGAGTAAATTAGTTCAGTTAAAAGCAGGAGAGCATACGGTAAAAGTAGTTTGCAAATCGAGTAATACGCCTTCTCTTGGCTTAAAACTTTCTAATGATGAAACAGTTTTTAATTCACCAAATGCTAAATCACTTGATTATGTAGTTTTTGCAGGAAATGATACTGACGAAATTATAGCTAATTACCGCAATTTAACTGGTAATGTTCCCATGCTTCCTAAATGGGCATTTGGGTTTTGGCAATGTCGTGAGCGATATACTTCTGGTGAACATTTGGTTTCTACAATTAAAGAATTTAGAAAACGCAATTTGCCTGTAGATGTAATTGTACAAGACTGGCAATATTGGGGTAAATATGGTTGGGGAGTACCAAAATTTGATGAAACGCATTATCCAGAACCTGAAAAATTTATAAAAGAAATTCATTACTTGAATGCTCATTTTTCTGTTTCTGTTTGGGAAAATCTAAATAAAGAATCTGAAATTGGTAAGGAATATGTGATGAAAAATTTATTTATTCCTAATAGTCCCTGGATCGATATTTATAATCCGGAAACCCAAAAAACGCACTGGAATGCACTGAATAAAAATTTATTTACTCTTGGAGTAGATTCTTGGTGGATGGATGCAACGGAACCCGAAAATGATGCGCTAAAAGGCAAACAAACTTATTTTGGTTTAGGCGATTTTTACCGATTGACTTATCCTTTATTTGTTAGTAAAGCGGTTTATGAAGGACAAAGAATTACTAATCCAGAAAAAAGAGTCACCATTCTTACTCGTTCAGCATTTTTAGGACAGCAACGTTATGCTACAATCAATTGGTCAGGAGATATTGGATGGGATTGGGATACTTATAAACGCCAAATAGTAGCAGGATTAAATTATAATCTTACTGGAATGCCTTATTGGACTACTGATATTGGAGGTTTTTTTCGTCCGGGTTCAGGACAATATAAGGATGAAAAGTATCATCAAATATTGACTCGTTGGTTTCAATGGGCTGTTTTTAATCCCATATTCCGTATGCACGGTTATCAAACAGAAACAGAACCTTGGAAATATGGAGAAAAAGTAGAAAATAATATGCGTTCTATGATGAATCTTAGATACCAATTATTGCCTTATATCTATTCAGAAGCCTGGCAAATTTCTAAAAATAATTCCACTTTAATGAGACCATTAATTATGGATTTCAATAAGGATACCACTGCTGTAAGTCAAGCCTATCAATATATGTTTGGAAAAGCATTTTTGATTGCTCCAGTAACAGCAGCTAATGTTACGGAGTGGAATGTTTATTTACCAAAAGAAAATGCATGGTTTGATTTTTGGACAGGAAAACGATTTGAAGGTGGACAAACTATAGCTACAGCAGCTCCATTAGATAAAATTCCAGTTTTTGTAAAAGAAGGTTCAATTGTTCCTATGGGGAATGTAATTCAGAGTACTCAAGCTAAGCAGGATGAACTAGAAATCCGTATATATACGGGTAAAGATGCTACGTTTACACTTTACAATGATGAAGGAGACAATTACAATTATGAAAAAGGAAAATATAGTGAGATTGTTATTATTTGGAACGAAAAAAATCAAACCCTAACTCTGGCAAATCAAATAGGAAATTATAAAGATCAAACCACTACTTACACAATGAATATTAAATGGATATCAGGGAATGAAAATAATGGTGTAGTAAAAACAATAAAATATACAGGTAAGAAAGTAGTGGTAAAAAAGTAAATAAACTGAATTTGAAATGAAATAAAACAGATAATTCTATTATCCAAGAATTAAAATAACCAACCAAAAAAATATAAATATGAAATTGAATACTAGGATTCTATTGGCATTTTGTTGTTTGTCGATGATCGATATTGCAGCTCAAAATCCCATTATAAAACACATTTTTACTGCTGATCCTTCACCTATAGTACATAAAGATACGCTGTTTTTATACACAGGTCATGATGTTGCTACAGAAGCAGATACTAATTATAAAATGGCCGATTGGCATGTTTTTTCTACAACCGATATGGCCACTTGGAAAGATCACGGAGCACCACTTTCCCCAAGCACTTTCTCATGGGCTACTGGAGATGCTTATGCCGCACAGTGTATCGAGAGAAATGGTAAGTTTTACTGGTTTGTTTCTACGTTTCATAAAAAAGATGGAGTTAGTGGAGGCGGAGCTGCTATAGGTGTTGCTGTTTCAGATACCCCTACAGGTCCTTTTAAAGATGCCATTGGTAAAGCTCTTGTAATTAATGAAATGACTAAAGATTTACCGCATGCTTGGGATGATATTGATCCTACTGTATTTGTGGACGATGATGGACAAGCTTATATGTTTTGGGGTAATGGAAGCTGTAAATGGGTAAAACTGAAAGACAACATGATTGAAATGGATGGTCCAATCACCACTTTTAAGCCAAAAAACTTTATCGAAGGACCGTGGGTTTATAAGAGAAAGGGACTTTATTATTTAGTTTATGCTAGTGCAGGTACAAAACCAGAAATGATAGAATATTGTACTGCTACAAATCCAGCTGGACCATGGACATACCAGGGTATTATTCAGGAAAATGTAACTAACAGTTTTACTACACATCCAGGAATTATTGATTATAAAGGAAACTCATACTTTTTTTACCATAACGGAGCTTTGCCTACAGGAGGAAGTTACAGACGCTCTGTATGTGTAGATTATATGTATTATAATGAGGATGGAACTATTCAAAAAATAGTACAAACTACTGAAGGTGTAAAAGCTTTAAAATAAAAATTGACATGAAAATAAGAGATACCTTTTTTTATATTGTTTTGCTAGTTGGTTTAACAATTACTACTAATTATGCGCAGGAAAATAAAGCTAAAAATCCATTGATTCATGCAGATGTTCCTGATTTATCAATGATTCGAGTAGGTGATACGTACTACATGAGCAGTACTACAATGCACGTTAATCCAGGAGTTCCAATTATGAAATCTACTGATTTAGTCAATTGGAAACTGGTTAATTATGCTTACGAAACATTAGAGGATGATAATGATAGACTCAATTTAGACAATGGAAAAAATGATTATGGCAGAGGTTCATGGGCTAGCTGTTTGAGTTTTCATGAAGGAATTTATTATGTAAGCACTTTTTCAGGAACCACGGGTAAAACATATATTTATTCAACAAAAAACATAGAAAAAGGACCTTGGAAAAAAATTGTATTAAATAATTCATACCACGATCACTCCATTCTTTTTGATGATGATGGAAAAGTGTATATGGTTTGGGGAGCAGGAAAACTTCAAATTATAGAGCTAAACAAGGATCTTTCAGGCGTAAAAGAAGAAACCAAAAGAGTCTTAATAGAAAATGCAAGTGCTCCTGCTGGAAACAATATAATGTTGCAGTCTGAAGGTTCCCAACTTTTTAAAATTAATGGGAAATATTATTTATTTAATATCAACTGGCCAAGAGGAGGAATGCGTACTGTAGTTATTCATCGTGCCAATAATATCAATGGCCCTTGGGAAGGAAGAGTGGGATTGCAAGATCAGGGTGTTGCACAAGGAGGACTTATTGACACTCCGGATGGCAGATGGTTTTCTTATTTATTCAAAGATGCCGGAGGTGTAGGACGTATTCCTTATTTAGTTCCTGTTAAATGGGAAGATGATTGGCCAATATTAGGCGTGAATGGAAAAGTTCCTGAATATTTAGATTTACCACCAAGCAAAGGATTAATTCCTGGAATTGTAAATTCAGATGAGTTTACACGTAAAAAAAGTGATCAAGATTTGCCTTTAGTTTGGCAATGGAATCATAATCCAGACAATTCCCTTTGGTCTGTTAGAGAGAGGAAAGGTTTTTTAAGATTAAAAACAGCCAGAATAGACAGCAGTTTTGTTCAGGCTAAAAATACGTTGACGCAAAGAACTTTTGGACCTGAAAGTTCGGCTTCAACGATGCTTGAAATAGCTAAAATGAAAGAAGGAGACATGGCAGGACTTTCTTTGTTACAAAAGGAATATGGATTGATAGCTGTAAAAATTGAAAACGGCTCTAAAAAAATTGTAATGATTGATGCTGTAAAAGGACTTCCAAAAGAAATTGCAAGTGTAGCTTTAAATCAAGACAAAGTATATTTTAAGGCAGAATGCGATTTTAAAGATAGAGCAGATACAGGAAAATTCTATTACAGTTTGGACGGAAAAGAATGGATTCCTATTGGAAACACTATAAAATTACCTTACACGCTTCCTCATTTTATGGGATACCGTTTTGGCTTATTTAATTATGCTACAAAAAATACTGGTGGATATGTAGATTTTGATTGGTTCAGAATTAAATAAAAATAAGTATGATTATAAATAAATTTTATAAGCAGGATTATCATCGAATTATCCAAATTTTTGTACTGATTCTTATTTTGATTGTTCCAGTTTTGGCTATAAGCCAAAGCAAAAATAAAACCGAAAAATCAGCATTCAAAACAGCTCAATATCGTAATCTTTTTAAAGAGGCAGGTTATAGTCAGGTGGAAATAGACCAGAAATTAGCTAAAGCTTATTATGATATTTTTGAAGGTCCAAATCGTGTTTATTTTGAAGAAGGAGATTCTTTAGGTTATGTTTCTGATGTTAAAAACAAAGATGCACGTACCGAAGGCATGTCGTATGGTATGATGGTCGCAGTTCAATTGGATAAAAAAGAGGTTTTTGATCGTCTTTGGCGTTGGTCAGTAAAATACATGCAGCATCAAAGTGGATCAAGAGAAGGTTACTTTGCATGGAGTGTTGATCCTATTACCAAGAAAAAGAATTCGCAGAATTCAGCTTCTGATGGGGAAATATATTATATAACCAGTTTACTATTTGCTTCTAACAAATGGGGTAACAATACGGGTATTGATTATTATAAAGAAGCTCGAAGAATATTAGATGCCATGTGGAAAAAAGATGGTACTGATAATGTATATAATCTGATTAATACGGAGCACAAGCAAATAACTTTTGTTCCTGAAGGGGGAAGTTACAATTGGACTGATCCTTCTTATCATCTGCCTGCTTTTTATGAAGTTTGGGCATTGTATGCTAATGATGGTCACGAAGAATTTTATAAAGAATGTGCCAATGTTTCTCGTAATTTTTTGCATAAAGCCTGTCATCCTGTAACGGGTTTAAATGCTGATTATACTGAGTTTAATGGAGAACCACATTCCACTCGATGGATGCCGGCAGCTTTTCGTTATGATTTCTGGCGTGTTCCAATGAATATTGCGATGGATTATACCTGGTATGGAAAAGATAAAAAATGGCAGGAAGATTATGCTAAGAGATTTCAAGACTTTTTAAGGTCTAAAGGTATGGAAACCTATGTAGATCAATATAATTTAGATGGTTCTACACCGGATTTTATTCTGCAAGCAGGACCTGTAAAAAAGTTAAGACATTCAATTGGTTTAATATCAACGGCGGCAACAGCTTCGTTAGTGAATCATAAGAAAGGCAATCTTGATTTTGTTCACGCTATTTGGAACGCTAAACTAGAACCTTATGAAGATGGCTATTTTGACCCTTATTATGATGGTTTGATGTATCTATTTAGTTTAATGCATCTTAGTGGAAATTATCAAATTATAGAGCCAGAAATTAATTGAAATTGAAATTTTTAAACTTAAAAATATGAAACAGTATTTAAATGTTACGTTATTGATATTTATTTTATCAAGTTATTTGTGTTTGGGACAATCTATTGTCGAAGATTTTAAGCCTTCCACAGTCAATCAACCGGGACAGGAATACCCACAAGTTAATTCTCAGGGATACGCCCGATTTAAAATTTTAGCTCCCGAAGCTCAATCGGTTGTTGTAAGTCTTGGTTTAGGAGGAGCAAAAGGAGGAACTGCTCTTTCAAAAGGAGAGAATGGTTTTTGGACAGGAACTACAGCAGGTATAATGGATGAAGGTTTTCATTATTATCATGTAACGGTTGATGGTGGTGTTTTTAATGACCCTGGAGCCTTAAATTTTTATGGATCTACTCGTTGGGAAAGCGGAATCGAAATTCCAGCCCACGATCAGGATTTTTATGCGTTAAAAAATGTTCCTCATGGTAATGTACAGCAAATTCTTTTTCCTTCAAAAAGTACTAACACTTCTCGCCGTGCTTATGTTTATACACCACCAGGTTATTCTAAAGAACAATCAAAACGTTTTCCAGTGTTGTATTTGCAACATGGTTGGGGAGAAGATGAAACTGCCTGGAATAATCAAGGACGTGTCAATTTAATTATGGATAATTTAATTGCCGAAGGGAAAATAAAACCATTCATTATTGTAATGACTTACGGAATGACCAATGAAGTTAAATGGGGAGGTATGGCTAGTTTTAAAATTGAACCATTTCAAACTGTTCTTGTCGATGAATTAATTCCTTATGTGGATGCAAATTTCCGTACAGTTAACAAACAAACTCATCGTGCAATGGGCGGTTTATCAATGGGCGGAATGGAAACAAAAACGATAACAATAAACAAGCCAGAAGTATTTTCTCATTATGCACTTTTGAGTGGTGGAACTTATAAACCAGAAGATATTAAAGATAAATCTAAGGTCAAACTTATTTTTTTAAGTTGTGGAAGTAAAGAGCGTCCTGATGGTGTAAAAAATGCAGTAACTGGCTTGAAAGACGCAGGATTTAATGCGGTTTCTTATGTTTCAGAAGGAACAGGACATGAGTTTCAAACTTGGCGACGTAGTTTTAAAGAATTAGCACCATTACTTTTTAAGGATTAAAAAAGATTTTTATGAATTACAAATCTATTATTTATTTGGTGAGTGTCTTGACAACCACAATTGGCATTGCACAAATCAATTCGACCAAACTTGTAGAAGATTTTAAACCGTCTTCTGTAAATCAACAAGGGAAGCTGTATCCACAAGTTAATTCTGAAGGTAGAGTGAGAGTAAGTATTCTTGCGCCTCAGGCGAATATGGTTCAGCTTGATCTTGGTGGTACAAAATATGACATGCTTAAAGATGAGAAAGGGATCTGGACAGGAGTGTCTGATCCTCAAGATGAGGGATTCCATTATTATCAATTGAATATTGACGGAGCATCAGTTCCTGATCCAGGAACGGTATATTTTTACGGAGCAGGAAGATTAGGAAGCGCAATAGAAATTCCAGCTGCTGATCAGGAGTTTTTTGCTATGAAAGATGTTCCACATGGGCTTGTTAGCGAAAACATCTATTTCTCTAAATTAACCAATTCGTTTAGACGCTGTTTTGTTTATACGCCTGCAAATTATAATGAGGATTCAAAAACTCGTTTTCCTGTACTTTATTTACAACACGGAAGTTTTGAGGACGAAACAGGTTGGGCGGTTCAGGGAAAAGCTAATTTAATATTGGATAATTTGATTGCATCGAAAAAAGCAAATCCTATGATTATAGTGATGGATAATGGCTATGCTTATAAACCTCAAAACAATAGCACTCGTCCGGAATCAATATTCGAAGAGGTTGTAATAAACGAAATTATTCCTATGATTGATTCAAAGTTTCGAACCATAGCAAACAGAGAAAATAGAGCAATAGCAGGACTTTCTATGGGAGCCAATCAAACTATGAGAATCATGATGAATAATTTAAATACTTTTTCTCATTATGGAGGATTCAGCGGAACTTCTAATTATCCGAGTACTGATGCAATTGACGTCAACACTTTTTTAGATGGAAAATTTAAAGAGGGTAATGCACTCAATAAAAAAGTAAAGCTCTTTTGGTTAGGACTGGGAACAAAAGAACCTAATCCGTTTCCGGGTTCTGTGGGTGCATTTCGAACCATGTTAGAACAACAAGGAATTAAATATGCCTATTATGAATCTCCTAAAACAGCACATGAATGGCTTACATGGCGCAGATGTTTAAATCAATTTGCAACTCAATTATTTAAATAAAAAACTAATTATAAACCAACCTAAAAATAAAATAATGAAAAAATTTATTGTTACAGCAACGATGCTTTTTATGTGTAATCTAATTGTTGTTGCACAAAAAATAGAAAAAGAAGGACCTAAAGGATTTGATCAGTTACGACCAACAATTGCTCATGGTACCATAGATACAATATCTTATCTGTCAAAAACAGTAGGTACAACCAGAAAAGCTTTGGTTTACAAAACTCCGGGATTTTCAAAAGATATAAAATATCCTGTTTTGTATTTGCTTCATGGTATTGGAGGTGATGAAAAAGAGTGGCTTAAAGGAGGTACTCCGCAAATAATTTTGGATAATTTATTTGCCGAAGGAAAAATCAAGCCGATGATTGTGGTGTTACCAAACGGACGTGCTATTAAAGATGACAGAGCAACAGGAAATATTATGGCTCCGGATAAGGTTCAGGGCTTTGCTACTTTTGAAAGAGATTTGCTGGATGATTTAATTCCATTTATCGAAAAAACATATCCAACCTTGACTGATAGAGAAAACCGCGCTATTGCAGGACTTTCTATGGGAGGAGGACAATCATTGAATTTTGGTTTAGGAAACTTAGACAAATTTGCCTGGGTGGGAGGTTTTTCTTCAGCACCAAATACAAAAATGCCGGAAGTGTTAGTGCCAAATCCTGAAGAAACGAAGAAAAAATTGAAATTGCTTTGGATTTCCTGTGGTGATAAAGATGGATTAATTACTTACGGCAAGCGTTTACATGATTATTTATTGGAAAAAAACGTACCACATGTATATTATTTAGAGCCAGGCGGACATGATTTTAAAGTTTGGAAAAATGGTTTGTATATGTTGTCACAGTTTTTGTTTAAACCTGTTGATGTAGCCTCTTTAAGCCAATATACAGTATTGGACACAGCTTCTGTTGAGAAGTAAAAATTAATCAGATATTGGATTATCAACGGTCTATAAAAACAATTATGAGTAAATTTTTAGAATTGCGTAACATCAATATTGGGTTGATAGTAGGAGTATTTTTCTTTTTGAATTTTGCTTCAGTAAAAGCTCAAAAACCAATCATTCAGACAAAATATACGGCTGATCCGGCACCAATGGTTCATAATGATACCATATTTCTTTATACTTCACATGATGAAGATGATGCAAAAGGTTTTAAAATGCTCGATTGGTTGCTTTATACATCAACCGATATGGTCAATTGGACAGAACATGGAGCAGTTGCTTCTTTAAAAGATTTTAGTTGGGCTAAACAGGATAATGGAGCTTGGGCAGTTCAGTGTATTGAGCGTAATGGGAAATTTTATTTATACTGTCCTATGCACGGTGGAGGTATAGGAGTTTTAGTTTCGGATAGTCCTTATGGTCCATTTAAAGATCCTCTAGGTAAGAGACTAATCTATTCCGATCACAACATTTGGGACGATATAGATCCAACTCCGTTTATTGATGATGATGGTCAGGCCTATTTGTATTGGGGAAATCCACATTTGTATTATGTGAAACTAAATGAGGATATGATTTCTACTTCAGGTGAAGTTGTAAAAGAACCTACTAAACCTAAAAATTATCAAGAAGGACCGTGGGTTTGGAAAAGAAAAAATCATTATTATTTAGCTTACGCTTCTACTTGCTGTCCAGAAGGCATTGGTTATGCAATGAGTAATTCAGCTACAGGACCTTGGGAATATAAAGGGATGATTATTGATTCCAATAAAAAATCAAATGGAAATCATCCAGGAATAATAGATTACAAAGGAAAATCGTATGTTTTTGGTCATAATTATGAAATCAACAAAAGCGAGACTTCTACATTTTACGAAAGACGTTCTGTCGATGCTGAAACAATGGTATATAAAGAAGATGGAACCATTCAGAATTATGAATTTTTTACAGAAGATGGCCCAGAACAGATAGAAACATTAAATCCCTTTAGACGTATAGAAGCAGAAACTATGGCTTGGAGTAAAGGAGTTAAATCAGATAAAAGTAAAGAAGCAGGAGTGTATCTAACTCAAATTCACAATGGTGATTTTATTCAGGTTAGAGGAGTTGATTTTGCAAAAGGTGCTAAAAAAATAGATCTTATTGCAGCCTCTTTAAATGGAGGAACAATTGAAATACGTTTGGATACTGTTGACGGTGATATCATTGGTACCAGTAAAATAGAAAATACTGGTGGAGGACAAAATTGGAAAACATTTAAAACTAAAGTAAAAAAAGTAAATGGCGTACATGATGTGTTTTTTGTTTTTAAAGGAGAAAAAGGAGAATTATTCAATTTTGACGCATGGAAATTCAGTAAATAAATAGAAATGAGAAAAATATTTTTTTTATGCTGCTTTATAATTTTTTCAGCAGCTTATTCACAAAATACCATGTCGGTCTCCAGTCCTAATGGAGACCTGACATTAAAGGTATTGATTAAAGACGGAACGGCATTTTACTCCGTTACTTACAAAGGAGGACTTGTATTAGAAGATTCTCCACTAGGATTAATTACTAATGCTGGAGATTTTACGAATGATATGAATTTTGTAAATTCAACTACAGCTAAAGTAGAGGAAACTTACCATCAGACTAGGATTAAACAATCTGAGGTAAACTATAATGCCAATACTTTAAATTGTGTGTTTTCGAATGCCAAGCAACAAAAAATAGCAGTTTTATTTCAAGTAAGTAATAACAATATTGCTTTTAGATATGAACTTCCTGCATGGGGAGATACTAAAGTTTGTGTGGTTTCTGAAGAAAAAACAGGATTTAAATTTCCGTCATCAACAACAACTTTTCTTTCTCCAATGATGCGACCAATGACAGGATTTGCGCGTACTGCACCAAGTTATGAAAGTGGTTATGAAGCAGATGCTCCATTGAGTAAAACCACATCTTCTGAAGGTTATGTATTTCCTGGACTTTTTAATTTAGCCAATAAAGCCTGGGTTTTATTATCTGAAACAGGAGTGAGTAGTTTGTATACCGCTTCACATTTAAGTGCTTATAAAAACGGAATATATACTGTAGAATATCCAAATCCGAAACAAAATAATGGTTTTGGAAGCTCGGGAGCACAAATCAGTCTTCCTGGTGTGACACCTTGGCGAACAATTACTGTTGGAGAAACACTAAAACCAATAGTTGAAACAACGATTCCTTTTGATGTTGTAAAACCACTTTACAAGCCTTCGCAAGAGTATAAAATGGGACGTGGTAGTTGGAGCTGGATTGTATGGCAAGACAATAGTATGAACTATGAAGATCAGGTAAAATATATTGATTTGGCTGCTGCTATGAAATTTGAGTATATTTTGATTGATGCCTGGTGGGATGATAGAATTGGTTATGATAAAATGAAAGAATTAATCCAGTATGCTAAATCTAAAAATGTAGAGGTTTTCTTGTGGTACAATTCTAATGGTACTGTTAATGATGCTTTTCAGACTCCTCTAAATAAAATGAATACTGCGATTGCCCGAAAAAATGAGATGAAGTGGCTTAAAGAAGCGGGAGTAAAAGGATTGAAAGTAGATTTCTTTGGAGGCGATAAACAAGAAACGATAAAGTTGTATGAAGACATCCTATCAGATGCGAATGATTATGGATTGATGATTATTTTTCATGGAGCCACATTACCTCGTGGATGGGAAAAGATGTATCCAAATTTTGTAGGAAGTGAAGCAGTTGTAGCTTCAGAAATGTTGATTTTTTCGCAGGATGTTCGAGAGAAAGAAGCTTTTAACGCCACATTACATCCATTTATTCGAAATGCAGTAGGAAGTATGGAATTTGGAGGAGTATTATTAAATAAATATCTAAATAAAGGAAATACAAAAGGTCAACTCCGATTGACTACAGATGCTTTCCAATTAGCAACGGCGGTTCTTTTTCAAAATCCTGTTCAAATGTTTGGTCTAACTCCTAATAATCTTGTAGATGTGCCTGCTTTTGAATTGGAATTTTTAAGAAATGTTCCAACAACATGGGATGAAACAGTTTTTATAGACGGATATCCAGGAAAATACAGTGTTTTAGCCCGACGACATGGACAAAAATGGTATGTGGCAGGTGTAAATGCAGAAAAAACAGCTAAAGAATTAAAAATTAAACTTCCTATGCTTGCAGGCCAAAGTGTTACTATGTATAATGATAAAGCGGATAAAGAAACGTATACAAGCAATTTAAAAGTTTCTAAAAACGGACAGTTATCAATAACAATACAACCTAATGGAGGATTTGTAATAACGAATTAAAATTATGAAACAACCCTATAAAATAGTAGCAATACTTATTACCCTCTTAAATTGTTCAATAGGAGAGGCACAAAATCCTATTATACAAACTAATTATACAGCCGATCCTGCTCCAATGGTATACAATGGCAAAGTATATTTATATACAAGTCATGATGAAGATGATTCTACCTGGTTTACCATGAACGACTGGCGATTGTATACCACCGAAGATATGGTCAATTGGACTGATCATGGAGATGTATTGTCTTATAAAGAATTCAGCTGGGCAAAAATGAACGCCTGGGCTCCTCAGTGTATTGAACGAAAAGGAAAATTTTATATGTATGTACCCATTACCGATCGTCAAGGAAAGAACGGTATAGGTATTGCTGTTGCCGATAGTCCTTATGGACCATTCATAGATCCGCTAGGAAAACCTTTAATTTCTAATAGTAATGCAGATATAGACCCAACCGTTTTTATAGATGATGATGGACAAGCCTATTTATTCTGGGGAAATCCCGTTTGTTACTATGTAAAGTTGAATGAAGATATGATTTCTTATGAAGGTGAAATCCAACAAATTCCTAATACAATAGAAGCATTTGGAAAACGTGAAGGAAAAGTGAATGAACAAAGGCCAACCACTTATGAAGAAGGACCGTGGTTATACAAACGCAATAATCTCTATTATTTATTATTTGCTGCAGGACCTATATCAGAACATATTGGATATTCAACCAGTAAAAGTCCACTTGGACCCTGGAAATATCAAGGTGTTGTGATGCCTACACAAGGAGGTTCTTTTACCAATCATCCAGGAATTATTGATTTTAAAGGAAAAAGTTATTTTTTCTATCATAATGGTGCATTGCCAGGAGGGGGAGGTTTTACTCGTTCGGTTAGTGTAGAAGAGGCTAAGTTTAATAAAGACGGTTCGATTGTACAGATGAATATGACCGAAGGTATAAAAAAGAGTTTAGCGCCATTAAATCCTTATGTAAAAACAGAAGCCGAAACTATTGCATGGTCTGAAGGCGTGAAGTCGATGAAAAATAATGAAGTTGGTAATTTTATTACAGCTAAACAGAATAATGCTTATACGAAAGTCAAAGAGGTCGATTTTCGTCAGGAGGGAGCTACTAAGTTTACAGCCCGAATAGGTACAACACATAATAGTAATGTAACTATGGAAGTACGATTGGATAGTAAAGAAGGAGAATTACTTGGAACAATAAATGTTCCATTAACAGGTGGTAATGACAGATGGGCAATAAAGACCATGGATATAAAAAAGGTTTCTGGAATTCACGATGTATATTTTGTTTTTAAAGGAAAAGCGAAAAATGATATTATGTATTTTGATTATTGGAAATTCTCAAAATAAACTAGTTTTTTTACGTAAAAAAGCAATCGGTTGCTTTAAAAGTGTGATTTTTCTAAAAAATAAATAAAAATTAAAGATTAAATAAAAAAATTATTAAACTATAAAAGAAAAAAAAGGTCTTAATAGCTTAACCAATAAATAAGAAACAATTAAAATTAACCTAATGAAAAAATTACAAGTATTACTATTCTTAAGCATAGTTTTGTTATCCTTTACTGTAGTAAACAGTCAAAATAAGCAAAAAAACAATCCTCCTTTATTTTCAAATTTCAGCTACCAAGGAAATGATCAGGTTTATATAGATAATCCACTAAAATCAGATGAGTTTTATACTCCAATTTTACAAGGATGTTATCCTGATCCAGCCATCACTAGAAAAGGAGATGATTACTATATGGTATGTTCTTCGTTTGCTATGTTCCCGGGAGTGCCTATTTTCCACTCTAAAGATTTAGTAAACTGGACTGATTTAGGAGGTGTATTAAACGATGTTACTCAATTCAATCCACACAATACCGGTATAAGCCAAGGAGTTTATGCGCCTGGAATTACTTATAATCCTCATAATGATACATTCTATATGATTGTAACGGCATTTTCGGGAAATCTTGGAAATATAATTGTAAAAACAAAGGATCCTAAAAAAGGTTGGGGGAATCCAATAAAATTGGGCTTTGGAGGTATCGATCCGTCTATTTTCTTTGATGATAATGGAAAAGGTTATATCGTACATAATGATGCTCCAGATAATGGTAAAGAGCGTTACAATGGGCATCGTGTGATTAAAATTTGGGAATATGATGTGGAAAATGATAAAGTAATAACTGGTTCAGATAAAATTATAGTTGATGGAGGAGTAGACCCTGCTAAAAACCCAATTTGGATTGAAGCTCCACATCTTTACAAAAAAGACGGTAAATATTTTTTAATGTGTGCCGAAGGGGGTACAGGAGGCAATCATACAGAAGTTATCTTTAAAAGTGATAGCCCAAAAGGGCCATTTATTCCTGCACCAAGCAATCCAATTTTAACGCAAAAATATTTTGGAAGAGATAGAAAAAACAGAGTAGACTGGGCTGGCCATGCGGACTTGGTTAAAGGACCTGGAGACAAATATTATGGTGTTTTCTTAGCGGTTAGACCAAACGAAAAAAACAGAGTCAACACAGGTCGTGAAACTTTTATACTGCCTGTAGACTGGTCCGGTGAATTTCCGGTTTTTGAAAACGGATTGATTCCATTGGAACCAAAATTGAAAATGCCAAAAGGTGTTACTGAAAATAAAACAGGAAAAGAAGGTTTCTTCCCAAATGGTAATTTTGCATTCAATGATAATTTTACATCAGCTAAGCTAGATAATCGTTGGATTGGTCTTAGAGGTCCTCGTGAAAAATTCATTGCAACTTCAAAAAAAGGATTGACTATTACTCCTTTTGATACCAATATAAAAGAGTTGAAACCTACATCAACATTATTCTATCGCCAGCAACATAATCGCTTTTCACTGACGACGACTATTGATTACAAACCAAAATCAGACAAAGATCTGGCTGGACTTGTGGCTTTACAAAATGAAGGTTCTAATTATGTTTTTGGAATTACAATGAAGGACAAAGACTATTATGTAGTACTACAAAAAAATCAAAAAGAAAGAAGAGATCCAGTAAAATCAGCAATTGTAGCAACTGCTAAAATTGACCTTAAAAAACCGGTTCAGCTTCAAATGAAAGCCAACGGTGATGATTATGAATTTGGATATTCTGTAAACGGAACTGATTTTGTTAATGTAGGAGGAGTGGTTTCCGGAGATATTTTATCAACGGATGTTGCAGGCGGATTTACAGGTTGTTTATTAGGATTGTATGCTACTTCAACCAATGATGCACGACCATAAATAATTTTTGACAGTATTAAGATGGTTAGTCCTGAATAGAAATATTCAGGACAACCATAATTTAAGTCAAGCTGAATTTAACAATGGCGTGATTTATTTTTATAAATACTATTAACCCAGAATCCGCATTAGGATTTTGTTGATTTTGTCACGCAGATTATGCAGATTGTAGCAGATTTTATGCTTTAAAAACAATTAAAAAATTCGTATGAATCCGTTTAATCTGTGTTCCAATGCGTAATCCAGGATTAATGTTGGGAAAATCTTTGTAAATGCTATTGTTAAAACACAATAATAATTAATTACTTATGTACAAACGATATACAAGTTGGCTCTTGTTTTTTAATTTACTTATTCTTTTTTCAGGATGTAAATCACAATCCTTATCTAGTCATAAGTCAAATTGGGTTGGAAGTTGGGCAACAGCACAACAATTAGTTGAACCTCATAATGTGCCTCCAAATCCTGGTCTTACTAATAATACCTTAAGACAAATTATAAGAGTTTCTATAGGAGGTGAAAAAATAAGATTACATTTTTCCAATTTATTTAGTGATGAGTCTACGGTCATGGAATCTGTAACAGTTGCTCATGTTGTTGAAGGAGCTATTATTGATGGAAAATCGCTAAAGCAACTTACTTTTGGAGGAAAATCATCATCGATTACTATGGAAGCAAAAACGGATGTTTTTTCAGATAGTTTTGATTTTCCATTACAAGCAGGACAACTTTTAGCCATTACTATTCATTATGGTAAAACGGCTTCAAAAATTTCAGGTCATCCAGGGTCTCGAACCACATCATTTCTTTTAGAAGGAGATCATAGTAAGAATGTGGATTTTTCTGGTGCAGTTAAAACCGATCATTGGTATACAATCATGGGGGTTGATGTAATGGCATCGGAAAAGGGAAATACTATTGTTTGCTTAGGAAATTCAATAACTGATGGGAGAGGGTCAGGAACAAATAAACAAAATAGATGGACGGATATTTTATCTGAACGATTATTAGCCAATCATGCTACTAATACTATAGGTGTATTAAATTTAGGTATTGGTGGTAATTGTGTTTTGAGAGGTGGTTTAGGTCCAACAGCTTTAGAGCGTTTTGACAGGGATGTACTTTCTCAAAATGGAGTTAAATGGTTGATTCTTTTAGAAGGAATTAATGATATTGGAGGTATTCGAAAAGCAGAGGACGCTCCTGTAAGAGCTAATGAACTTATTGAAGCCTATAAAGTAATGATAAACAAAGCCCATGCTAAAGGAATAAAAGTGTACGGATGTACCATTTTACCTTTTAAAAAATCATTTTATGATGCCGATTTTAAACAAGAAGCCAGAAGTATTGTAAATGAATGGATACGATCCAGCAAGAGTTTTGACGCGGTTATTGATTTTGATAAAGTGATGGAATCAAATACAGAATCACAGTCTATTTTACCTGATATGCATGATAACGATTTTTTACATCCTAATGAAAAAGGTTATCGTCGTTTAGGAGAGGCAATTGATCTAGGATTATTTAAAATTTAATATTGATAAAACAGGAATGGGTTATCATTAAAAATAGTAATTATGAAGTTAAAAAAAATTAAAAATATAGTACTACTTATCTGCATTCAATCTTCTTTTGCTCAAATGCAACCTTTTAAATTGCAGGAAGTAAGGCTTACAGATGGTGTTTTCAAAAAAGCCCAGGATGTGGATTTAAAATATATTTTAGATCTTAATCCCGATAAATTGTTAGCTCCCTATTTGATTGATGCAGGATTGCCCTTAAAAGCTCAACGATATGGCAACTGGGAAAGTACAGGATTAGATGGACATATTGGAGGACATTATTTATCTGCATTAGCCATGATGTATGCCAGTACTGGAAATAAAGAGCTAAAAACACGTCTGGATTACATGGTTAATGAACTGGCTCTTTGTCAGGCAAAAAATGGCAATGGCTATGTTGGGGGGATTCCTAATGGGAAAGTATTTTGGGACCGCATTCACAAAGGAGATATTGACGGAAGCACTTTTGGATTAAATAATACCTGGGTGCCTATTTACAATATTCATAAGCTTTTTGCAGGCTTACGTGATGCCTATGAAATAGGAGGTAACAATCAGGCAAAACAAGTATTGATAGGATTAGGCGATTGGTTTATTGAACTTATTCAACCACTTTCTACTGATCAAATTCAACAAGTATTGAATACGGAGCATGGAGGAATCAACGAAACTTTTGCTGATTTGTATATTATTACCAAAGACAAAAAATATCTTGATGCTGCAAAAAGGCTTTCGCATCTTAAAATTTTGAATCCTTTACTCGAAAAACAAGATAAACTTACAGGTCTTCATGCTAATACACAAATTCCAAAAGTAATTGGTTTTGAAAAAATTGGCTCATTGACAAACAACCCAGAATGGGAACATGCAGCGGAACATTTTTGGCATAATATTACAGAAAAACGCAGCGTTGCATTTGGAGGGAACAGTGTTCGGGAGCACTTTAATCCAATTAACGATTTTAAAGGTATGTTAGAATCGAATCAAGGACCTGAAACTTGTAACAGTTATAATATGCTTCGATTAAGTATGGCTTTATTTTTAGATAATAATGATGTGAGCTATCTTGATTATTATGAACGTACTCTTTATAACCATATTTTATCGACTCAACATCCTGAAAAAGGAGGTTTTGTATATTTTACACCCATTCGACCAAACCATTACAGAGTCTATTCACAACCCGAAACTAGTATGTGGTGTTGTGTGGGTTCCGGGATAGAAAACCATACCAAGTATGGTGAATTGATATATAGCCATTCTGATAAAGACGTTTTTGTTAATCTTTTCATTCCTTCTGAATTGAACTGGAAAGAAAAAGGGATTCAACTAATACAAAAAAATAATTTTCCAAATGAGAATGCTACTGAACTGGAATTAAAACTGAATAAGAAACAGACTTTCTCTCTTAATATTCGTTATCCTAAATGGGCCGAAAACATCAAAATTCTGGTGAATGGAAAAGCAGAACTAGTGAAAGCCAATCCTTCAGAATATATTAATCTGAATAGAAACTGGAAAAATGGCGATAAAATTGTTGTGCAATTTACTATGAATACTAAATTAGAATATCTTCCAGATGGTTCTAATTGGGCAGCTTTTGTACGCGGACCTATCGTTTTAGCAGCTCAAACTTCTACAGATGATTTAAAGGGACTTTTTGCTGATGATAGTAGAATGGGACACGAAACAAGAGGAAAACTTTACCCAATTAATGAGGCCTATGCCTTGGTGGGTGACGATTCTAAAAATTATGTTTCAAAATTGAAACCTATTGATAATATGAATTTCAAATTGGATTCATTGAAATTACAGCCGTTTTATCAAATTCATGATGCACGTTATCAAATGTATTTTCAGACCTTCACTCAAAAGGATTATGAGAAACAAAAAGAGGCTCAAAAACAAAAAGAAATAGAACTTTTAGCTATTGAAGCTAAGACTGTAGATAAAATTAATTGTGGCGAGCAACAACCCGAGGTGGATCACCAATACAAAGGGGAACAAAGTAATTCCGGTTATAATGATGATAAATTTTGGCGTAATACACGTTCTTATATTTCTTATCAGTTACAAAATAAAAACAAAGCTGGAAAATACATAGAAATTAGTACGCTGGATACTATAAAAGCAGAGAATTTTGAAATACTAATTAATGGTAATATTGCGAAAATAAATTCTATAGAAAACAAAATAATAAATATTCAAATTCCAGAACAAGAAAATTTTGAGCTGAAAATTAGTGCTAAAAATAAAATACCTACACCTCGATTCTATCAAATAAGGATTTTAAAATAATTCAAACTGAAATTATTAAAAGCAATGAAAGAGCAAAAAACACATGGAGTTTTAGCACTCATATGTATTGGTTTTTCTTTAATTGGGTTTGCCCAAAATCCAATAATAAGAAATCAATATTCTGCTGATCCTTCTGCCAGGGTATTTGGAGATAGAGTATATGTGTATCCTTCCCATGATATTCTAGCGCCAGAAGGAGTAGCTAGAAAAGACTGGTTTTGTATGGAAGACTATCATGTGTTTTCCTCTGAAAATCTTACTGATTGGACTGATCATGGTATGATAGTGCAACAAAATAAAGTGCCTTGGGTACTCCCGAACAGTTACAGTATGTGGGCGCCAGATTGTATAGAAAAAAATGGGAAGTATTATTTTTATTTCCCATCTACTCCAAAAGATACGGTTGGAATTGGCAAAGGATTTACAATTGGCGTAGCAGTTGCGGATACCCCTACAGGCCCATTTTTACCCGAAACGAATCCTATAAAAGGAGTACGAGGTATTGATCCAAATGTTTTTATTGATAAAGATGGACAGGCTTATTTGTATTGGTCTTCACGGGATATTTTTGGAGCAAAACTGAAAGACAATATGCTGGAATTAGATTCCGAAGTTAAAACACTAGCAAACTTACCTTCAAAAGGCTTAAAAGAAGGACCTTATGTATTTGAAAGAAACGGGATTTATTACATGACTTATCCCCATGTAGAAAACAAAATTGAGCGTTTAGAATATGCAATTAGCGATAATCCATTAGGACCATTCAAAGTTATGGGAGTTATTATGGATGAATCTCCAACAGGGTGTTGGACAAATCATCATTCGATTATAGAGTTTAAAAATCAATGGTATTTGTTTTATCATCACAATGATTATTCACCAACATTTGATAAAGCCAGATCGATTAGATCCGATAGCTTATCCTTTAATTCTGATGGAACAATTAAAAAAGTAATTCCAACTTTAAGAGGAATAGGTATAAGTACTGCTGATAAAGAAATCCAGATTGACAGGTATAGTAAGATTAGTGAAAAAGGAGCATCCATAGCTTTTGTTGATCCACTTGATCATTTTAAAGGATGGAAAACAGTATTAAATAGTTCTGATGGCTGGATACAATATGATGCTGTCGATTTTGGTAAAAAAGTATTGAAATCAATTGTTGTAAAAGGGATGTCTTCAACTGGAGGTGTTTTACAGATACGTACTAAAGGAATAAATAGTTTTCTTATTGCCGAAGTAAAAATTCCTGTAAGTACGGATTGGAAAGAGATAAAAGTTCCCGTTGCAAAGTTTGAAGAAGGTGTTCAAAACCTTTATGTAACATTGAAAGAGAACAATAAAGAGGTGGAAGTTGATTGGATAAGTTTTAAATGAAATTAGATATTAATTTATATGAAAAATAGTGTAAAGGATTGTTGGAGCTTAATGTTTCTATTGGCATTTTTTAATATTGTCAATGCCCAGCAAACTACTGGTTTGATGGCAAATATAATTACAGAAAACAGTGAAGGAATTAATTCGGCTTTCCCGATAGTAAACAAAGAAAAAGTAGCAACACCCATTCGATATGATGCTTCAGATTTTAAAGGAGTCATTCGTGCCATTAGAGATTTACAAAATGACATCAACATTGTTACAGGTATAAAACCTGTACTATTTACCAATAATGCTCTCGAAGGTTACGAAATCGTAATTGGAACACTGGGCAATAGTAAACTAATTGATAATTTATCTCAATCGGGGAAATTAAATACAAAAGATTTAAAAGGCAAATGGGAGAGTTTTGTTATTACTACAATTGATGATTCCAAAAAATCAGGACAAAAAATTCTGGTTATTGCAGGTAGTGACAAGCGTGGTACCATTTATGGAATTTATGAATTATCCAGACAATTAGGAGTTTCACCATGGTATTGGTGGGGAGATGTACCTGCCAAAAAACATACGACTGCTTATGTATTACCTGGGCGTTATGCTTCTGGTGAGCCAAAAGTTAAGTACAGAGGGATATTTATTAATGACGAAGCACCTTGTTTTTCTGGCTGGGCAAAAGAAAAATTTGGTGGTGCAAATAGCAAAGTATATTCACATATGTTTGAGTTGTTGTTGCGTTTGCGTGCTAATTATTTATGGCCGGCCATGTGGGGCAATGCCTTCAATGAGGACGATCCAGAAAGTCCACGTATTGCAGATGAATACGGTATTGTAATGGGAACTTCCCATCATGAACCTATGATGCGTGCCCAGAAAGAATGGGGAAATCATAGAAAGGAGTATGGTAATGGAGAATGGAATTACAAAACGAATAAAGCTGGTTTACAGCAATTTTGGGAAGATGGTTTAGAAAGAAATAAAAACTATGAAAATATTGTAACCATGGGAATGCGTGGCGATGGAGATTTGCCTATGCAGGATTTGGGAAGCGCCGAAGCTAATTTTAAAGAGTTGGAAAGCATTATTAAAGACCAACGAGATATTATAAAAAAGGTAACCCAAAAACCAATCAACCAAACACCTCAGATTTGGGCATTATACAGCGAAGTTTTGGAATACTTTGATCAGGGTATGAAAGTACCTGATGACATGACCATTTTACTTTGTGATGACAACTGGGGTAATGTGAGAAGATTACCTGAACTCAGTTCTAAAAAACATCCAGGTGGCTATGGGATTTATTATCATGTGGATTTACATGGAGCACCAAGAGCATACCAATGGTTGAATATGACTCAGATTCCTCATATGTGGGAACAATTACAACTAACTTATAGTTATGGAGTGGATAAAATTTGGTTGTTGAATGTTGGTGATTTAAAACCGAATGAATATCCTATGGATTTCTTCTTAACAATGGCTTGGAATCCTACTTCTTTCAACGAAAACAATTTACAGGAATACGCTAGGAAATTCTGTGAGGAACAATTTGGTACTGCCGAAGCTACAGAAGCTGCCGAAATAATTAGTACTTATTGTAAGTTCAACAGCCGTGTTACAGCTGAAATGATGAATCACAAAACCTATAATCTGGAAAGTGGTGAATTTTTAAAAGTAAAAGACGCTTATTTAGCATTAGAAACAAAAGCTTTAAGACAATTTATGTCATTAGCTGACAATTATAAAGATTCTTACAAGCAATTTATTTTACATCCTGTTCGTGCTATGGCTAATCTTTATGATATGTATTATGCAGTTGCTATGAATGAGAAACTGGCTGCTGAAAAAGATATAAAAGCTAATTATTGGGCTGATTATGTTGATGCTTGTTTTAAAAGAGATGCTGATTATTCCCATGATTACAACCATAATATTTCAGAAGGTAAATGGAATCATATTATGGACCAAACCCATATTGGTTACAAATCTTGGGATGAGCCAAAAGGAGGAAATATAAAACCAACTGTTGTGAGAGTTACTGAAGAAGAAGTGAAAAAAGGAGGTTACATTTTCGATGAAAAAAATCGTGTAGTGGTTATGGAAGGAGAGCATTATTTTGAAACCAAAAATATGCCCAAAACAAATTGGACTGTAATTCCTGATCTTGGAAGAACTCTATCTGGAATATCTTTAATGCCTTATACTGAAACTACTAAAGGAGCAGAAATTCAATATAAAATGAATTTGCAATCAAAAAAAGACAGTATTAAACTGAGAGTATTTTTTGACTGTACTCTGCCATTTAAAAAAGGAGGTCACAATGTAGCTGCCTCATTTAATGGAGCTAATGAAAAGGTATGGAACATTAACGACCAGTTAACCTGGGCGAATAATTACACTAAAATGTATCCAGCAGGAGCAGCCCGAATGATTGAAACTACTGTAACATTGCCTTTGCCAAAAGTTAACGAAGGTTTACACACTTTAACCATAAAGCCATTAGACCCAGGAATAGTTATTTATAAAATAATTATTGATAGCGACGGTTTTGAACAGACACATCTAAAAATGGATGAAAGTCCATACAAAAGAAAATAATTTATAAAAAGATAAAATGAAAAAAATAATAATTTTAAGTTCTATTTTTTTGTTGTTAACCACTTTAGGTTTTGCACAGAAGATAAAAGGGATAAAAGAAAATACTAAGAAAACAGAAAAAAAAGTTTTCACTTATACCAATCCTATTACTAGAGATATTAATATTTCTATGCGAGATCATTTCATCATTAAAGTGGAAAATAAATGGTATTGTGTAGGTACTTCAAATCCAGTTTGGACTGGACCAAATCCTGGAGTAAGAATGTTAGTTTCTGATGATATGATTAACTGGAAACAACATTCATTTATAATTGATGCAAGTAAATTACCAGCAGATTGTCCGTATAATGGTCGTTTTTGGGCACCAGAAATCCATTTCATTCAAAACAAATATTATTTAACTGTAAATAGTGGAAAAGTAACAGCCGAAGATCCTAAAGGAATGAGTACGCATAGTGTTTGGTTGTTTTCATCAGACAATGTTACAGGACCTTATGCTCTGGTAAATGGACCATTAACTCCGCAATACAATAATGACAGTACTTTGTTTGAAGACGAAGATGGTCAAACCTATTTGTATTGTAGTGGCAACGGACTTTTTCAAGCTAAAATTGATTTGAAAACAGGTAAATTAACTACTCCCATAGAAAAGTTTCTGGATAAAAAACAACCTGGTTATCCTGAATGGATGGTGGGTGGTATTGAAGGTCCATTTGTAATAAAAAGAGAAGGAACTTATTTTATGTTTTTTTCTAGTTGGACTCGTGGTTATGAAGTAGGATTATTAAAATCAAAATCACCATTAGGCCCTTGGGAATTAGCTTCTCCAGAACCTATTTTTGGAACAAGAAAAAAGCATTATCGTCCTGAACTAGCACAGGAAGGTGGTTATTCTCATTTAAAGTTTCAGGATACTGAAGATCCTTATCAAGAAACAGGACACAATGCATTATTTATTGGTCCTGATAATCAGTTATGGAATTCCTGCCATTATTTTATGGATGAAAAAAGGCCTTATCCTTACAGCCAAACTTTAGAGGAATGGGAAAAAGGTCCACAAATGGGAATTGAACCTGTGCATTATAAAGATGGAATGTTTTATATCAATAAGCCCACTTGGACGAAACAAACAATTGAGTATTGATTTTTGTAAAAAATCAATCTTTTAGAGTGCTTTAAGATGTTTTAATTGGGCTGCATGATTCTTAAGTTATTTACAATATTTTAAAAATATTCTTTTGTTTTTTTAATTGTTCGATGTGTTTTGTATTCTTTTATTTATTTAATTGATAATTATTTAAAGTTATAAATATGTTATATTGATTTTAAATAGTTTTTTTTTACAAATAAAAACGCAATCGGTTGCGTATATTGTTTTTTTTTATACTTTTGTTTGTATAATACAAAGGCTAGTCAACTAATTAATTTTTAAACCAAATTTAATCTTATGCAAAATGTAAATTTTCAATTGTATTCACGATGGAAATATCCTAGATTTCTTGATGTGTTTTGTTTCTTGATTTTCTTTTTTTCTATGGTTGGTACAGCTCAGGCTCAATCTACAATTAAAGGAGTAGTAAAAGATGAAATGGGAATGCCGATTCCTGGAGCTAACATCTTATTGAAAGGTACACAATCCACGGCAAGTACTGACTTAGATGGTAATTATGTAATCAACATCGAAAGTGGTAAAAATATTTTGTCTTTTTCTTTTATAGGTTACAAAACTAAAGAAGTAACAATTGGTAGTCAGACTGTTGTTAATGTTAGTCTTGATCCTGCTACCTCAGAACTAACAGAAGTTGTTGTTATTGGGTATGGAACTCAGCGTAAAGAAGCTGTAACAGGTTCTGTAGCTTCAATTGGAGGGAAAGAATTGAATGAAGTAGCTGCGGTAAATGTAACTCAGGCATTACAAGGTAGGTTGCCCGGTGTGGAATTAGCTCAAACTTCAACAAAACCAGGAGCTGCGATGCAAATACGTATTCGAGGGACTAGATCTCTTACAGGGAGTAATGATCCCTTAATTGTACTTGATGGTATACCATTTGCTGGATCAATAGGAGATATCAGTCCTGTGGATATAAAATCAGTAGATATTTTAAAAGATGCTTCAGCTACAGCTATTTATGGATCTCGTGGAGCAAATGGAGTTATATTGATTTCAACTAATAAAGGACGTAAAAATCAAAAAGCAAAATTTAGTTATAACGGATTTGGCGGTGTAAAAGATATTTTTGCCAAGTATGATATGATGAATGGAGATCAATTATCTGCACTTCGTGATTATGCTGGTGTTTATCCTGCTGATGGAGTAGACGAGGTTCGTGGTATAAATACTGATTGGCAAGATATGTTATACGGTTCAGGACAAATGCTTAGTCATGATGTAAGTGTTTCAGGAGGAACAGAATTTGGATCATATAATGCTGGTATTGGTTATTATAAAGAAGAATCTGTTTTGCCTGGTCAAAAGTATGAACGTTTTAGTCTTAGAGCTGGTACTGATCAACAAATTAATAACTCTATTCGTATAGGTTTTACAACTAATAGTAACTATGCTATTACAAATGGAGATAATATTGGTCCAGGTTCAGCTTTAGCTGCTTCTCCAATAGCTAATCCATACAATGATGATGGATCATTAAAGAGAGTTGTTTCGTCTGCAGCAGATGATCAGTGGGTGTATACTAGACAAACTATTAATGGCTTAGGTGAGTCTTATGTAAACTTGAATAGAGCGTTTAGTTCTTATAATAATGTTTTTGCTGAAGTAAAAATACCAGGAATCGATGGTTTAAAGTATCGAATCAATACTGGATTAAATTTCCGTATGTCTAATAATGGTTATTATGAAGGTCCAGGTGTTTTTGACGTTAATCCAGTTACTTTATCTAATGCGTCCATAAATAATTCTATGTCAACTCAATGGGTAATAGAGAATTTATTGACTTATGATAAAACTTTTGCGGATAAACATACAATAAATTTTGTGGGATTATATTCTAATGAACAATTTACATCTAACGCTTCGTCAATAGCAAGAAATGGGATTACTTCTGATGCTTTTCAGTTTTATAATCTGGGACAAAGTGAGGAAGAGGCAGTTATTAATCCATCGAATCAAGATTACGTACAATGGGGTTTGACCTCTTACATGGCAAGATTAATGTATTCATACGATAATCGATATTTTGTTTCAGCTACTTTACGTTCTGATGGATCTTCAAGATTAGCTCCAGGGAATAAATGGGTAACTTATCCAGCGGTTTCAGCAGGTTGGACAGTTTCAAATGAATCATTTATGAAAAATATTTCTTCAATAAATATGTTGAAGTTAAGAGCAGGATATGGTCAAACTTCTAATCAAGCAGTTACACCTTATGCAACGTTGGGAGCTTTAAGTACAAGACCGTATAATTTTGGGTCAACAAATGCAACTGGAGTTTATGTTACTCAATTACCTAATCCTGCTTTAGGATGGGAGTTTTCTACAACATGGAATTATGGAATTGATTTTGGGCTTTTAAATAATCGTTTAACAGGTACTATTGAGTATTATAAAACAAATACAAAAGACTTATTACAAAGAGTTAATCTACCTGTAACATCTGGTGTTAATAATTATGTTGCAAACGTTGGTTCAACTGAAAATAAAGGATATGAATTATCGTTGACAGGAGTAATTCTGGATAATCCAAAAGGTTTAAACTGGACAGTGGGTGTAAATTTCTATACAAATAAAAACAGATTAGTTTCTCTTGCTTCTGGAGCACTAAGGGATGAAGCAAATTCTTGGTTTGTAGGCTATAATATTAATTCAATTTTTGATTATGAAAAAATAGGTCTATGGCAACAAGGAGATCCGTATATGTCTATATTAGAAGGGGTAACTGATGTATCAAATGTTCCTGGATCTATTAAAGTTAAATATACTGGTGACTATAATCCAGATGGTTCGCCTACTCGTGCAATCAATGCAAGCGATAGACAAATTATTGAGACAGATCCTGATTTTCAAGGAGGATTCAATACTAATTTAACTTATAAAGGTTTTGATTTTTCAGCAGTTGGAGCATTTAAAAGTGGAGGTGTTTTAATTAGTACACTTTACGGAAGTGCTGGTTATTTGAATTTATTGAATGGGCGTAGAGGAAATGTAGATGTAAATTATTGGAGACCAGATAACACAGATGCTGATTTTCCAAATCCAAGTGGGTTAAGGTCTGGAGATAATCCAAAATATATGTCAACTATGGGGTATTTTGATGCTTCTTATATGAAAATTAGAGCTTTAACTCTTGGATACACCCTAGAGCAAGATTTTATTAAAGATTTAGGTATTGATAAATTAAGAGTTTATTTCACAGCACAAAATCCATTTGTGTTCTTTTCTCCATATCACAGAAAGTCTGGAATGGATCCTGAGACGAATTCTCTTGGAGATCAAAATCAAGCAGTTGCTTCATATAACAGTAGATTTTTGGTTATAGGTACTAATACACCGTCTACTCGTAACTATTTATTTGGACTGAATTTAACATTTTAATACAAGAAATAACTATGAAACGATATATTTTAAAAAATTTAATACTAGGTTCTTTAGCTCTATTTTTATTTGGAGCTTGTTCCGATATATTGGAAGAAAAACCACATGATTTTTATGAGCCTGGTTATTTTAAAACTGAACAAGGTGTGTTACAAGGTTTAACTTCTCACTATGCGAATTTACGTAACATGTATGGGCAGGCTTACTTTTATAATGCTTGTCAAACAGGTACTGATGAAGCTACTTATGCTCAAAGTGCTGATGGTAATTTTAGAGATCATGATTTATCTGGAGTAGGTATAATTAACCCAAACTCTAGTCGTTCGGATGTGTTATGGAACAATTCTTTTAGCGATATCAATACCGCTAGCGGAATAATCGAAAATGGTGCTGCGGTTGGAGTAGCGACTAGTCTTATTGCAGAGTCGAAGTTTTTTAGAGGTATGGACTATTTTCTATTGGTTCAAACATTTGGAGGTGTACCTTTGGATTTAGGATCTGGTGAGTTAAAATTTAATAGTACGCCATCAAGATCTTCAGTGCGAAATACAGTGCCTGAGGTTTATACAAAAGCTGTTTTTCCTGATTTATTGGCAGCAGTTAACGAATTACCAGATGCACCTCGACTTACTGGTACAGCGACAAAAACTCTGGCTCGTTTAATTCTAGCAAAGGCTTATTTAACTTATGGTTGGTGGTTAGAGAATCCTAATGATATTCCTACCTATCCTGCTACAACAAGAACTGATCCAGACGGACATGATGCTCAATGGTATTTTCAGAAGGCTTATGATATAGCACTTGAGGGAATTAATAACCCAGGTTCATATGGGTTAGAAGAGTATTTTTATGATGTGAATTTAGGTTCTAATGATCGTAATAAGGAACTGATGCTTTATGCTGATCACACTGAATCCAGTGAGTTTTATAATGGAGGAAGTCTAAGTTTTGGAAGTGGAGGAGCTCCTGATAATTTTGCAGGTTGGATGGTTACTTGGAATTATACTGCTATTAGAAGTAAAAATAGTTCAGGGGATCCAGTTAGTTCAGTGCAACGTGAAGCTAATCAGTTTTTAGGACGTCCATGGACAAGAATGGCTCCACCAATAGAAGTTTTTACTAATACCTTTGCTGATAAAATTAATGATTCACGTTATGATGGCACATTTACCACTATTTTTCGTGGGAATTGGAATTTAAACGGTACTGGTTTGACTAATGTAACAACTCTTTTTAATGCCAATGGATTAGCGGTTCAGGCAGGTGACCCAATTTTAACTTTCCTTAACGATGAACCAAGCACTCCAATTGTGTATCCTTCTGGTCAAGGAGATAGTGGTATAGGTGCAGGAGTTTTACCAGGAAGATCGGATTATGTAATTTCTCCAAATGGTATAAGTCGAATTGTTTATCCAGGTTTTTGGAAGTTAGGACCTTATCGTACTGATAATGCAGGAGGTTTAGGACAGCCTAATGCAGGGAGTACAAGACCTTTTCCTATAGCTAAATTTTCGGAATTTTATTTTGTTGCTGCAGAAGCTGCTGTTAAGGGAGCTACTGGTAGTATGACTGCTAGAAATCTTATAAATGTAATTCGTGCAAGAGCTGGAAAATGGCGTTTTGATAACAATGGAAATATGTCTAAAATTCAAGATAACAGTACAACAATGACTTCTGCAACTCCATCTGTAATTACTATTGATTACATTTTAGGAGAACGTTCACGTGAGTTTTTTGGAGAAGGCTACCGTTGGTATGATTTAGTACGTACACAAAGATGGAATGCTTTAGCAGGAAGTTATTCAATAGGAGGGGCAAACTATGGTAACCATACTCCGCAAACTTTTACAAGGACTATAGAGCCCTATCATTATTTACGTCCAATTCCACAGGGGCAAATTGATGGAATGGTGAGTACAGCTGCTGAAAAAGAAGCTTATCAAAATCCAGGATATAATAATTAATTCTTTTTAATTCTGATAATTGTAACTGCTCGAAAATTATTTTTTCGAGCAGTTTTTTTTTTGATAGCTAGTCGATTAATAAATTTAGCTTAGAACTTCTATAAAATAATTCTATCTAGTGATTAAACTTAGATTAATCATTAAATAGAAGTGATTTAAACTTTTTTCAATTGGCTGAAAAATAGTCTAAATCACTTCATCTTTTTCTCCCTAATTCTAATAATTTAATGTTAATTTTTTTAAATAATTATTTGCGATTTCTATAAAACGAACCGGAAAAATCTATTTTAAATTAATTATTATTCTTTTAAAGCTTTCAGTAATTATATTATTTATAAATATTTTTGAATTAAAATATACTATATTAAAATTAATTACTTTTTTTTTATAAATAAACACGCAATCGGTTGTGTGTTTTGTTTTTTTATTTTACATTTGTTTTATTCTTAATCTTTTGTTAATATGGACAATATGATAGAATATAAATAATTCATGCTTTTGATATTATTTATAAATTTTAGTTAGTGTGGTTTTTTATTATAAGCCGAGAATTGGTTGTTCTCGGCTTTTTAAACCTAAACTAATGCAGAGTAATACGATTTTCTGATTTTTTTTCGCAATCGATTGCTTTTCATTTTACAATTAATGAATAATTATAGCGAAAAAGTATTTTTTAATTCAAATGTTTCTCAGTTGTTCTCTGGAGTGGTTTTATCACAATAAAGACTAGTGTAGAAACAATTTAGTGTTTTTTTTACACATATAAATAAGTAAAGCAAATAACCAATTAATAAACTATTAACTAACAATCAAAAAAAACTTAAAAGCCTATGAAATAACCATTCTCTTAAAATCTCCTCTTTTTTGAAACTTCGATTTTGATTTCTTTAGCTGGAGCTTTTTCATTGTAACTTAATCCGCACATCCAGATTACCTTAAATATGTTTTGGCTATCGTTAGGTATTAAAATCGTTCAAAGTTTCAAATGTTGTGTTGAATAAATTAAGTTCTAATTTGTAATAAATTAAAAAAAATGTCAAAATATTAATATGAAAATACAATTAATAAAAATTCCACGAAAAGGTAAATTCGTGGTAATGGGAGTTTTGTTTCAGTTTTTGTTTTCGAATGTATTATTGGCTAAAGGAGCTGATGTTAATACTCCTTTATCATTAACTGACAAAAAAACATTCAGTCAACAAATTACTGTTTCAGGAACTGTTACTTCTTCTGAAGATAAATTGCCTATTCCGGGCGTTACAGTATCGGTTAAGGGTAAGCCTAATTTAGGCGTTATAACTGATTTTGATGGAAAATATAAAATCACTTTAACGTCAGCTGATGACATTTTAGTATTCTCTAGTATTGGTTTCAAGACTATTGAAAGAAAAGCTGGTGCGCAATCTGTAATTAATATTGTGATGGCAACAGATCAAACAACCTTAGAAGAGGTTGTTATTGTAGGTTATGGAACACAGAAAAAAGAAAGCTTAGTAGCTGCGATTTCTCAAGTTTCAGGTAAGACTTTAGAGCGTGCCGGAGGGGTTTCAAGTTTAGGAGCAGCCTTAACTGGTAATGCTCCTGGTTTGGTTACCAATGCGAGTACCGGGATGCCTGGTGAAGAAGATCCTCGTATTGTAATACGTGGTGCTACTTCGCCTAATGGTTCTGATGTCTTAGTGCTGGTGGATGGTGTAGAACGTCCTATGAATAGTGTTGATATTGGTTCTGTTGAGACCGTTTCGGTATTAAAAGATGCTTCCGCGACAGCAGTTTACGGTAGTAGAGGTGCCAATGGTGTTATTTTGATTACCACTAAAAGAGGTAGTTTGGGTAAGGCCTTGATCCGTGCTAGGGTAAACTCTACCATGAAGAGTCCATCTCGTTTGCCTAATAAGTTTGATGCTTATGATGCTTTGACTATCAGAAATCAAGCTATAGAAAATGAGTTGTCATTATCTCCAGAATCATGGAATAATTATTTGCCTCAGGATATTATTGATAAGTATCGTTTCCCTGCAGATCAAGCAGAAAGAGAGCGTTACCCTAACGTGGATTGGGCAAAAACTTTGTTTAAGGATTTTGTGATGTCGCACAATGCCAGTTTAAACGTTAGTGGTGGTACTGAATTTGTGAAGTATTTTTCTAGTATTGATTACCTGCATGAAGGAGATCTTTTTAGAAAAGCGGATAATAGAAGAGGTTACGAGGGAGGTTATGGTTTTGATAGATTGAATGTAAGATCAAATTTAGATTTTACTTTTAGTCCTACTACTACTTTTAAGGTAACTTTATCTGGTTCGCATGGTATCAGAAAGATGCCTGGTGCACGTAACAATGAATACACAATGTGGGACGCAGCTTATTCAACTGCTCCAGATGTGTTTCTTCCTTTTTATGAAAGTGATAATTCTTGGGGGTATTTTGCACCTAATGAAGGTAGGGCTTCTAACTCTGTTCGTAGTTTATCACTTAGTGGGGTGGAATACCAAACGACTACTCGTATAAATACCGATTTCTCTTTGAATCAGAAATTAGATATGTTTGTTAAAGGTTTATCTTTTACAGGAATGCTAGCTTTTGATAATAGTTTTCGCGAGGATTCAAGAGGTGTAAATGATTTGTTTAATAATACACAGGAAAAATGGATTGATCCTGCAACTGGTAATGCTATTTACAAGAGGGCATTTGATCCTAACAACCGTTTTGATTTTCAAGATGGAATTAGGTGGACGGTTAATCCGGGTGCTGTAAATAATGGGCAGTCTTATAGAAGATTGTTTTATCAAGCACAACTAAATTATAATACGGTAATAAGTGATGATCACAATATTGGCGTATTGGCTTTAGCAAACCGTAATGAGTTTGCCACCGGTTCAAATATTCCAAGTCGCCGTGAGGATTGGGTTTTTCGTACTACCTATGATTATAAGGGGAAATATTTTGCTGAATACAATGGTGCTTACAATGGATCTGAAAAATTTGGTACCGATAATCGCTACGGATTCTTTTCATCAGGAGGTTTGAGTTGGATTGTTTCAAAAGAGAACTTTATGAAAAAAACCAAATCATTTGTAGATTTATTAAAATTTAGAGTCAATTACGGGGAAGTTGGAGATGATTCTGTAAGTGGTAGATTTCTATATGAAACTTTGTATGGTTTCGGTGGTCGTTCTAACTTAGGACTTAATGGAGAAGGGGGAGAGCAAAGTCCTTATGTTTGGTACACTGAAAATTCTATTGGAAATCCAGAAGTAAGATGGGAAAAAGTAACAAAAACCAACTTTGGTGTTGATTTTGGTTTTCTTAAAGGATTTGTTCAGGGTTCAGTAGATGTTTTTCAAGACCGACGAACTGATATTTTAATTGCTGGTTCTAATAGAGCAATACCAACTTATTATGGAGCTTCTAATCCTCCACCAGCAAACCTTGGAAGGGTTGATAACAAAGGATTTGAATTGCAATTAAAATTGAATCATACTTTCGCAAATGGCTTGAATTTATGGTCAGATTTGAATATGACTCATGCTAAAAGTAATGTTGTTAACTTAGATGATCCACAGCTGTTAGAAGATTATCAAAAGCGAGTGGGGAGACCTTTAGGTCAAGCTAGGGCTCACGTTGCTCAGGGGTATTATAATACTTGGGATGATTTATATGCAAGTACAAGAACGGACGCTAACGATCAATTCAAATTACCAGGAAACTTAAATTTATTGGATTATAATGCTGATGGTGTTATTAATGCTTTTGATGATGTTCCTTTTGGTTTTGCAGGTGTACCTCAAAATACCTACAATGCTAATTTTGGTTTAAATTGGAAAAACTTTAGTTTTTTTGTTCAATTTTATGGTGTGAACAATGTAACACGTCAAGTTGTTTTAGGGAGTTTAGCGGGTCAAAATACTGTAGTTTATGATGAAGGCTCTTATTGGAGCAAAGACAATACCAGTCCAGATATACCTATGCCTCGTTGGTTGTCAACGCCTAGTCAGTACAATAATGCACAACGTTTTATGTATGATGGTTCGTATGTTCGTTTAAAAAATGCTGAAATTGCTTACACTTTTGATGATTCAACTTCTTTTGTAAAAGCGCTTGGTATTCAAAATGTAAGAGTATTTGTGAATGGTGATAACCTATACCTTTGGTCTAAAATGCCAGACGATAGGGAGAGTAATTTTGCAGGAACGGGATGGGCTTCACAAGGGGCTTACCCAACTGTTAGACGTTTTAATTTAGGTGCTAATATTATTTTTTAAATTTTAGAATTATGAAAAATTATTTTAAATCAATAGCAAAATATAGTGTTTTTTTTAGTTTGGTACTTGCAACAAATTCTTGTGAAGAGTATTTAGATGTTAAACCAGAAAATATTGTTACAGAAACCGCAGCTTATGAGAATTTTACAAGATTTCAGGGCTTTACGGAAGAGTTATATATGTGTATTCCAGATTTTACTAATGCGTATTGGACGAACTCTTGGAATTGGGGTGAAGATGAAATTCAATCAACTGCCCGTGATTTTCATTTTGTAGTAAAAATCGATAACGGAAATTTCTTAGGTTGGCAATCTGAACATGATGGTTGGCAAGCGGGTTGGATGAATAGAAACAGAGGAAATATGAGAACTAATGGCGATCGTTTTCAAAAGGATTTATACACTTTGGGGTGGTATGGTATTCGTAAAGCCAATTTGGGTTTAGCTAATCTTGATCTTTTGCAAGAAGCAACGCAAGAAGAAAAGGATTTAATAAAAGGACAATTACTATTCTTTAGAGGCTGGTTTCATTTTCAATTCATGCAGTATTTTGGCGGTCTTCCTTACGTTGATAAAGTAATTCCTGCCGATGAGCCTATTACTTTGCCAAGATTATCTTATGCAGAATGTGCAGAGAGAGCAGCAGCAGATTTTAGAGCAGCGGCAGACCTATTACCTGCAGATTGGGACAATACGGTAACTGGTAAAAGAACTGAAACTAAAAATGCCTTACGCATCAACAAAATCATGGCTTTGGGTTATCTAGGGAAAAACTATTTGTGGGCTGGTAGTCCATTAATGAATAAAGCTTCAACAGGTAGCGAAAGCTATAATACTGAATTTTGTAGAAAAGCTAGCGAGGCTTTTGCTGAGTTATTAAACATCACAGAGTCAGGGGGATCCAAGCATGCTTTATTGCCTTTTGCAAAATACAGTGATAATTTTTACACAACTGGTCAGAACTGGGCCATACCAGGTGGTGTTGAGGCAATTTTTAGAGGTCCTTACTTAGGTGCGCACAATTCCACTTATGGTACTGCAAAACAATACCAACCAGCACCAATTTTGACAGATGGTGACGTTAAATTTTTGCCTACTGCTAATTATGTTGATAATTATGGTATGGCTAATGGCTTACCAATTGCTGATCCAACTCAAGCTGATCCAGTTTCTGGATATGATCCATCTTATCCATGGAAAGATCGTGATCCTCGTTTTTATAATGACATTATTTATGATGGGGTAAAAATGGTTAATGGAACGATGCCTGCTAATAACGTGGCTAATCGTAATGCTAATTTATATACAGGTGGTAGTTATAGAAATATCAGTACGGGTAGTCGTACAGGTTATTTATTGTACAAATTTATTCCTATCACTGCGAACTTATATGACGGTGGTTATGACTGGGGTAGTAACTTGAACATTCATTTACCTTGGATGCGTTTATCTGATGTTTATTTGATGTATGCAGAAGCTACTGCAGTTGCTTATAATTCTCCTACGGCAAAAGATCCTTCTTACAGTAAAACTGCAGTAGAAGCTATTAACTTTGTTCGTGATAGAGCGGGTGTGGGTCATGTTGCTTCTAGATTTACAGGTTCTGTTAGTGCGTTTTTGCCTGAATTGAGAAGAGAACGTGCTGTTGAATTAGCTTTTGAAGGACACCGTTTTAATGATTTACGTAGATGGATGTTATTGATTAAAAGTCCTTACACGCTAAAAAAATCAATCGAGTTTGATCGTGATGCTTCATTTAATCCAGCTACACCGAAAACTAATAAAGTTAACAACTTGAGACAAGTAACTATTTTGGAGAGGAATTTTTCCGAAAAACACTATTGGTTGCCATTAAAAAACAGTGATGTAAGTTTATATGCTGAGTTTTTTCAAAACCCAGGATGGTAATAACTTACAATCATTTTAAAAATTATAAATACAAATTAGAAAATAATGAGATATATACAACTAAGAATAGTGTTATGTTTTTTAATTATTGCTTTTTCTCCTACAATATCCTTTGCTCAACTTAACAAAATTGATGTTAATGGTATAGTTAGTAGTTCTGAAGGAAAACCTATTGTTGGTGCTTCTCTTGTTGGTGAAAAAGACAATATTTTAACAATTACGGATGCTAATGGGAAGTTTTTAATAAGCGTTCCTGTTGGGTCAAAGTTATCAGTTGTTGCCAAAGGTTTCACAGGTAAAAAGTTTACAGTAAGTTCCGATCAAAATGATTTAAATTTAATTTTATCTAAAGAGAATAAAGTTCAAGTGGCTTTCCAAAAAGTAAATGAAAGAGACCTTTCTAGTGGTATTTCTTTTGTTGATGTTGAGGAGGTTTTGAATAAAAGTTATTCTACCTACAGTTTAGACGGAATGCAGTCCTTAGTTGGTGGTTTTAACTACAACATTTGGGGTCAAGGTGGGTACTTGGTTTTGGTCGATGGTTTTCCACGTGATCCAGGAACCATACTTCCAGTAGAAATTGACCAAATTTCCTTTTTGAAAGGTGTAAATGCTATTGCATTGTATGGTAGTCGTGCTGCTCAGGGTGTAGTTTATATAACTTCTAAGAGAGGTAAAGTTCAAAAACAACAAATTAGCGTTCGTGCCAATGCTGGTATTGACGTTCCAAAGCGTTATGCTAAGTACCTAGGTTCAGCAGAGTATATGTCGTATTACAATCAGGCTTTAATTAATGATGGTCTTTCGTCACTTTACAGTGATGAAGATATCTTTAATCATGCTTCGGGAAATGAATTTCGTTATCCTAATGTAGATTATTATTCTTCAAAATATTTAAGAGAATTCTCTAGAAGATACGATGCTAACGTTGAAATCAATGGAGGAAATGATGTTGCTAAATATTATACTGTTGTTAACTTTTCTAATAATGGTGATTTGCTAAATTTTGGAGAAGCAGCAAACAATCAAACTACTCGTTTTAACGCAAGGGGTAATGTTGATGTTGCTATTAATGATTTCATAACAGCTCGTATAGGAGTCAATGCCATTTATTCTAATTCTAGAGGTATAAATGCTAACTATTGGCAAAGTGCTGCCACTCTTAGACCTTTCCGTTACACACCCTTAATTCCAATCGATTTAATTGAAGCTTCTGATGAGGCATCTCAATTATTGATAAGAAATAGTAAGAACTTAGTTGATGGAAGATTCTTATTGGGTGGTAATCAATTAGAAATGACAAATCCTTTTGCAGCAGCTTATGCTGGAGGTTACAGTAACTTTGTTAGTCGCCAATTTCAGTTCAATACAGGAGTAGATGCTAATTTGAGTAGTGTAACTAAAGGACTTTCTCTACATACAGATTTTGGGATTGATTACGATACGCAATATAGTACCTCTTTCAATAATACTTATGCTGTTTATAGTCCTACTTGGAACACTTTTGCTGGTTTTGATCAGATTGGTAGTCTTCAAAAAATCAATGATGACACGCGCAATGGAATTGAGAATTTGGCAAATAGTTTCTACAGACAAATTTTAAGTTTTTCTACACACTTAGATTACAAGCGTCAATTTGAAAAAAATAATTTTGGAGCTATGTTTATTGTGAATGGTTTTCAACGTACTGCTTCAGGTGATTACCATAAAGAAAGTAATGCCAATTTAGGTCTGAATATGAGCTATAATTTTGATAGCAAGTATTATGCAGAATTTAATCAAGCTATCGTGCATTCTGCCAGATTTGCTGAGTCGAAACGTATGATGCCTTCTCCTACGCTTACTTTAGGATGGCGTTTGAGCGAAGAAAACTTCTTGAAGAATTCTACATCAGTTGATAATTTGAAATTGAGCTTTTCTGCGGGTATTTTACATACTGATTTAAGTTCTAACGGTTATTACCGTTACCAACAAATCTATTCACAAACAGACGGACAATGGTTCAGCTGGAGAGATGGAGCTTTAAATAGGAGTACTGATTCAAGACAGGGAGAAAATTTAGGTTTAACTTTTGCACAGAGAAGGGAAGTTAATGCGACCATTGATGCATCTTTCTTTAAGGGTATGATCACTTTGAATAGTACTCTTTATATGAATCAAATGAGAGGTAATATTGCTCCTCTAGCAAACAGAACACCAAACTATTTTAGCAATGGTTTCCCTAATTCTTCTTTTGTTCCTTTTTTTAATATTAATAATGACGACCGTTCTGGTGTCGATTTTAATATCAATTTCAACAAAAAAGTGGGTGCAGTTGATTTATCTTTGGGTATTACGGGTAACTATTACCATAGTAAAATTGACCAGAGAGATGAAGTGTCTGAGTTTGATTATCAATTGAGACAAGGAAGACCTATTGATAATATTTATGGTCTTAAAAATCTTGGTTTCTATGTTGATGAAGCTGATATTGCGAGTAGTCCAGTTTCTGCTTTTGGTAATGTGAAACCAGGTGATATCAAATACCAAGATGTAAATGGTGATGGTCTTGTTAATGCCCAAGATGAAGTTTATTTAGGAAAAGCTGGTTTTAATGGCGCTCCACTCTTTGGTGGTTTGAACTTTACCGCCAAATGGAAGAATTTAACTCTATTTGCTATGGCTACAGCACAGTTTGGTGCTTATGCTTTGAAAAATCAAAGTGCGTACTTTAACATTGATGGTATTGATAAATATTCGGTTAACGTTAGAAATAGTTGGACTTTTGAAAATCGTGAAACAGCTACTTTTCCTAGATTAACAACCTTTACTTCTGATAACAATTATCGTAATTCTGATTTTTGGATGTACAGCACAAATAGGTTTGATTTGTCCAGAATACAAATTACATTCGATTTTCCTAAGCGAATTTTACAAAGTACTTTTGTAAGTGATTTGAGTGCCTATGTAAATGGGGCTAATTTATTAACCATATCACAAGAGCGTGAATTGATGGAGTTAAACATTGGCGGTGCTCCACAAACCAGATTTTTTAATTTAGGTTTGAAAGCCTCTTTTTAATTCATTAAATCATTATAAAAATTAAAGACATGAATAATTTTTTTCTTATTTTAATAACAGCGTTTGTTCTTACTTTCACGAGCTGTGATGATTTGATTGAGCCTAATATTGCTAATAACAGAGAACTTGATGCTGCGTATGCTGATCCTGAGTTTGCTGCTGGTATTCTATTAAATGGTTACACTCGAATACCAACCAATGGTTACAGTTTTAATGATGTTGCTACGGATAATGCAGTTACTAATAACTTGCAAAATAACTTTAGAAGAGCTGCAACTGGACAATGGGATTCTAATTTTAATCCTTTTGATCAATGGAATAACTCTAAAGCCGCTATTCAATATCTTAACATCTTTATTCAAGAAGTAGATAAAGTAAACTGGGCAAATGATGAAGTTGTAAGATCGCTTTTTGCACGCAGACTTAAGGGTGAAGCCTATGGTTTGAGAGCACTGTATATGTATTTTCTTCTACAGGCTCACTCTGGTGTAACGGATAACAACCAACTTTTAGGTGTTCCTATTTTATTAGAACCAGAATCAATAACATCTAATTTTAATATTCCTCGTAATACTTTTCAAGAGTGTTTGAATCAGGTTTATAGTGATATTGAATTGGCTAGTCAATTACTTCCTTTAGATTATGAGACTGCCACTGCTGTACCTGCTGGTTTTCCCGATGTTGATTTAAGTATTTATAATAGAGTATTTGATAATCAAGCTAGAGGTAGAGTTACAAAGCGTATTGTTATGTTTTTAAAAGCTCAGGTTGCATTACTAGCAGCTAGTCCTGCTTTTAATTTGAATAATTCTCAAGCTGCTTGGACTCAAGCTGCAAACGCTGCAGGTGATTTGTTATTACTTAACGGAGGTATTGGTGGTATAGATCCGAATGGATTAACATGGTATCGTAATGCTGAGATTGAAACACTTGGTTCAGGTGTTAATTCTAGAGAAGTAGTTTGGAGAGGAGACATTGCTAACAGCAATAACCTGGAGTTAGAACATTTTCCACCTTCGCTTTTCGGTAGTGGTCGTTTGAATCCAACTCAAAATTTAGTGGATGCTTTCCCAGCTGCGAATGGATATCCTATTACTAATCCTTTGAGTAATTATAATGCCGCTAATCCTTATGCAAACCGTGACGCACGTTTGAATCATTACATTTTGTTAAATGGGACAGCTGCTGGAGTAGCAAATACGGTTATATCTACTGCTAGTAATAGTACTACTATTGATGGATTGAATCGAGTTGAGACATCTACAAGAACAGGTTATTACATGAAAAAGCTTTTAAGACAAGATGTTAACTTGAACCCTCAAACAAGAACACAACAAAGGCACTACAATGCAAGAATGAGATATACTGAACTGTATCTAATTTATGCTGAAGCAGCAAACGAAGCTTTTGGTCCACGTGGTACTTCTACTTATGGTTTCTCTGCTTATGATGTAATTAGAGCTTTGAGAAATAGAGCTGGTATTGTTAATGATGTTTACTTGGAGTCGATAGGTAGTGACAAGGACGCTATGCGTGCTCTAATTAGAAACGAACGTCGTTTAGAGTTATGTTTTGAAGGTTTCCGTTTTTGGGATTTACGCAGATGGAAACAAAACTTAACAGAACCTGCTAGAGGCGTTAATATCGAAACCACTTCTGGTTCACCTACTTTCACCATTATTCCTGAGGTTGAGGAAAGAACTTTTACTCCAGATATGGTTTATGGTCCTATTCCATACCTAGAAACTTTGAAGTTCAATGCTCTAACTCAAAATAAAGGGTGGAGATAATCAATGTCACTCTATTTGATATTTATTTAATATAATTCAATAAAAAATGAAAAATAAAATATTTTCGGTTTTAGTCCTTTTATTGGTCTCTTTGTCTTCTTGTACGAATCAAGACACTGATTTCGGTAATTTTGACTACCAATCAGTCTATTTTGCCTATCAATTTCCTGTCAGAACCATAACATTAGGTGAAGACGTTTTTGATACGACTTTAGATAATGATTATAAGTGTAGAATTATGGCCACCTTAGGAGGGGTTTATAATAATGACAAAGATGTTACCATTGATGTAGAAGTGGCTAATTCTTTAACCTCGGGTCTGTTGTTTAGGACAGGGGGAGATCCAATAGTGGCTATGCCAAGTAATTACTATTCATTAGAATCCAATAAAATTGTTATTTCTAAAGGACAAATTACAGGAGGAATTGATGTACAATTGACAGATGCTTTTTTTGCAGACCCTTTATCGGTTAAACAAACTTATGTTATTCCATTGCAGATGACTAATGTTGTAAATGCAGATACTATTTTGTCAGGAACTCCTTTGGTTCCTAACGCTAATAATAATAAAGCAATTATCGGACAATGGTCTTCTGCTCCCAAGGATTTCATATTCTATGCAATAAAATATATCAACCCATGGGATGGTTTTTATTTAAGAAGAGGTGTTGATGTTTATACAAATACTTCTAATGCTGCACAAAATAGAACCGATGTTCGACGTAAACAATATGTTGAACAAGACGATGTGTTTAAAGTTAATACTTTGTCTTTGTCAACAATTGATTTTCCTGTAACTTACAAAGATGCTTCGGGGAATAATATTAATTTAAATTTAGTCCTTACTGTTGACAAAGAGTCAGGAAATATCACAGTATCGTCTTCAAATCCTTCCTCTTACACCGCAACAGGTTCAGGAAAATTTGTTAAAAGAGGAGAAAAAAACAGCTGGGGTGCTAAAGATCGTGATGCGATGTATTTAAGTTATAATGTTAATTATAGCAATTTTAATATTTCAACCACTGATACTTTAGTTCTCAGAAATAGAGGAGTTAAAGCTGAAGTATTTACTCCAGATTTCAATAATTTACAATAATGTTTGTATCGTTAATTTAAACTATTTAAAATGAAAAATATATTTAAATTTTTACCAATTTCAGCCTTGCTATTTTCATTAGCATCCTGTACTGAATCACATCTGCTCCCTTTTGAAGTTGAAAAGCCATCGAATATTGCAGATCAGGAGGTAATAGATGCCTATGCTGATTTAAAGTCTTATGTGGACAGAACAGCTAATCCTAATTTTAAATTAGGGCTGGGAGTTTCTTTGAATGAATATACAAGCAAGAGTTTGATGTATAGATTAGCCAATAGGAATTTTGATGAGATTACTTTGGGCTACGAAATGAAACATGGAGCAATAGTTCAAGCTGATGGAACATTAAAGCTTGATAAGGTTCAAGAACTTTTAGAAACTGCAGCTGCAGCTAATGTTTCTGTTTTTGGGCATACACTGTGTTGGCATGCCAATCAAAATGCGACTTATCTGAATAAATTGATTGCTCCTGTAAAGATACCTGGAGGGACAGAACCTATAGAAAGTGGTTATGCACTTAAATTTTCTAATTCTTCAATTGTCAACCCATGGGTGGTACAAACAATTTATGATATTACACCAACGGAGTTAAATGTGGAATATATTTTAAAGTTTGCTGCAAAAGGTAGTAAGGCAGGTACTATTAGTTCTGATTTGCAAGCTACATCAAATTATTCAGGTAATAATTTTGGTAATATTGTATTAACAACTTCCTATAAAGAGTATGAACTAAGATTAACGACTACTGCCGCTCGTAATAGATTTATTTTTAATCATGGACAATTTGATGGTACTGTTTTTATAGATAATATTACTTTGAGAAAAGCAGGTTCTAATGTCGATATAATTTCTGGTGGAGATTTTGAGACTGCTTTAGCTGGCTGGGGAGGTTGGGGACCTACTTCTACGCGTGTACGTTCGGCAGTTGATGAGGGTTTTGGCGGTTTTGGTGGAGCTACAATCGAAAAAACTCCAGAACAAAAGAAAGTTATCATTGGTGAAGCACTGGATAACTGGATAACTGGTATGGTTACTAATTGTGCTCCTTATGTAAAAGCCTGGGACGTTGTTAATGAGCCAATGTCAGATTGGCCAAATCAATTTGAGTTAAAAACAGGTGTTGGTAAAACTAATATGGCTGCTGATGAATTCTATTGGCAAGATTATTTAGGAAAGGATTATGCTGTGGAAGCGTTTAGACTGGCCAGACTACATGGAAATCCAAACGATATACTTTTTATCAACGATTACGGTTTAGAAGGAGGCGGTGATAAATGTGACGGTCTTATTCAGTATGTTAATTACATTGAAAGTAAAGGACAAACTGTTGACGGTATAGGTACTCAGATGCATGTAACCTTTGGTGAAACGACCATTGAGAGGATCAGAACAATGTTGACGAAATTAGCAGCAACTGGCAAACTCGTGAAAATATCGGAACTTGATATGGGAATCAAAGTGGGCGGAGTTATAATAAAAACGGAAAATGTTACTCCTGCCCAACTACAGCAGATGTCAGATTTTTATAAAGAAATAGTAGAAGCTTATTTTGACATTGTACCAGCTGCTCAACGTTACGGTATTACTCAATGGGCTGCGACAGATAGTCCAGCTAATTCATCATGGAGAGGTGGAGAACCTATCGGACTTTGGAATTTAAATTACACTCGCAAGCCTGCCTATACTGGTTTTGCCGAAGGTCTTAAATCTTCAAAATAAGCATAATAATAGTCGAAATACTTTATAATCTAAAATCAATCATAAATAACTAGTTTGAGTTTACCCTTTGGGCGTACTTATTTTTTAATTACGTTCAAAGGGTTTATTAATTTAAAAATCAGTCAGAATGAAATTATATAAATTATTAAGCATTCAATTTGCTTTTTTGTTTTTGTTTTCCTGTTCTAAGGATGATACTCCAATCAAAACAGGACCTGTTAAAGAAGTACCAGTTGAAGAAACCATTTCCTGGCCATTGGCAACGCCTAAATTAAAAGTAGTTGGCAAATATTTAAAAGATCCTTGTGGTAATATAATTAATATGCATGGGGTTGCCATGACTCCAAGTCCTTGGTTCAATGGAGGAGCTGTTGGCGAATGGCGTTGGAATAATTATGACGTAGCTGGATGTTTGGCTTATAATAAAGCGGTAATGAATAAGTTATCTGATGCCAAGCAAGGTTGGTATCTTAATTATGTGCGACTGCATATCGATCCTTATTGGACTAATAATTTGGGTGTTTCAGGTATTCAGGAAAATGATATTTCACAATTTAATTTTGAAAGGTTTAAATCGGCTATTGATAATGTTATTCTTCCGCTTATTGCACACGCAAAAACAAGGGGAATGTACATTATTTTGCGTCCGCCTGGTGTTTGTCCTGAGCATATAGCGGTAGGAGATGCTTATCATGATTATTTAAAAGTAATTTGGGATTATATTTCGAAACATCCTTCTTTAAAAAATTCAGATCATGTGATGTTTGAATTAGCCAATGAACCCGTAAGAATTAAACTTCCCGATGGTAGTTATGGAGCTAATACCCAAGCTCATTTTGATCAGTTGAAATTGTTTTTTCAACCCATTGTTGATATGATTAGAACAAATGGCGCTAATAATATTCTTTGGATTCCAGGTTCTGGTTGGCAATCACAATATAAAGGTTATGCTGTTAATCCAATAGAAGGAGATAATATTGGCTACGCTGTACATATTTATCCGGGATATTGGGGAAAAGACAATAATAGCCCTTCATTGTTTAGAGCCAATTGGAATGAAAACATAAAACCTGTAGCCGATATAGCACCAATAGCTATTACAGAAATTGATTGGGGACCAGAAAAATATGCAGTTTGGGGAAAAGGAGGAGTAACAGGAACCGCAGGAGGATGGGGCTTTGGAGCTAATTTCAAAGTGCTTGGTGATGAATCTGGTAACGTAAGCTGGAATGTTTTATCCCCGGAAAATCTTATCGATAAAGGATCTGTAAACGGAGGTATTGCTTATGATAATGATCCACAGGCATGTGCAAATCCAGTGAATAAATGGTTTAAAGAATATGCTAAAAAGAAGGTTATTTGTAATTGATTTAAAATAAAAATTTGCCAATCATTTTGAACTATTTACCTTAAAAAGAAAAGTAATTTTAATTTAGATTATGCCCCAAAAAATCAAACTTTTTGGGGCGTTTTTATTTAGCCCTATTTATTCCACGATTAAGTAGTTATTTTTTAGAATACCACTTTACCCAAGATAATAGAAAAAGTAATGGTGTGTCATTGTATTATTTTTTTCCGCCTATTTTGCTAATCACAAAAATAATAAGTGCTATAACAGCTATAACAAGGAATATTCCAACGCCCATTCCTGCTTTAAAAATATCGCCAATAACTTCACAGCTAGTGAAAGTAAACATAACGATCAATAGTAATAATGTTCTTTTTAATGTATTTTGCATGATTTCTAGGATTTTAAATTAGTTAATTATATTGGTTTAAAAGTACTTTATAAATAAATATTCAATATTATATAATTTTACTGTTTTGTTGTATTATTCAAACTATGAGAGTAATCTTTAACTCAAATTTTAAATTTAGATATTCTTTAAGGTTATAAATCTGATTTTGTATATTTGCACAACCCAACATAACTCTTTACTATGACTCAAAAAGTTTTGCTTAATTCCAAAGAAGTCAATATCATTCTTCATCGTTTGGCTTGTCAGCTAATTGAAAAACATCTCGATTTTAAAGACACTATTTTAATTGGTATTCAGCCTAGAGGAACTTTTTTAGCAGAACGACTAAAAGAAGTATTAGAAAAAGAATACAATACTCCGGAAATAAAATTAGGTTATCTGGACATCACATTTTTTAGAGATGATTTTAGAAGAACCGAAAAACCATTGGAAGCTAATAAAACCAATATCAATTTTATTGTAGAAAACAAAAAAGTCATTTTTATTGATGATGTGTTGTTTACAGGCAGAAGTATTAGAGCAGCATTAACTGCAGTACAATCTTTTGGAAGACCTTCAGAAATAGAATTATTAGTTTTAATTGACAGACGTTTTAGCCGCAATTTGCCTATTCAGCCTGATTATAGAGGAAGGCAAGTAGATGCTATTAATAATGAGAAGGTAAAAGTGAGTTGGAAAGAAAATGATGGAGAAGATGCCGTGTATTTAGTTACCAATTAACTAGAAAAATAAACAGCTAAAAAGTCCATCTATAATAAAATAATAATCGTAAAAGAATGAAAGAATTAAGCGTAAATCATTTATTAGGTATCAAATATATTAACAAAAATGATATAGACCTTATTTTTGAAACAGCGGATCATTTTAAAGAAGTCATTAATCGTCCTATAAAGAAAGTGCCTTCGTTACGAGATATTACTATTGCCAATATTTTTTTCGAAAACAGTACCAGAACCAAACTTTCATTCGAATTAGCTCAAAAACGATTATCGGCTGATGTAATTAGTTTTTCGGCAGCACAATCTTCGGTTAAAAAAGGAGAAACACTTATTGATACCGTAAATAATATTCTTTCTATGAAAGTAGATATGGTGGTGATGCGTCATGCTAATCCTGGAGCAGCTCACTTTTTATCACAAAATGTAAAAGCAAGTATTGTAAATGCGGGTGATGGTGCTCATGAACATCCTACGCAGGCTTTGTTAGACAGTTATTCAATAAGAGAAAAACTTGGTGATGTAGCTGGAAAAAAAGTAGTTATTGTAGGCGATATTTTGCATTCAAGAGTCGCTTTGTCTAATATTTATGCTTTGCAAATGCAAGGTGCCGAAGTAAAAGTTTGTGGTCCTAAAACTTTGATTCCAAAATACATTGAATCCCTTGGTGTAAAAGTAGAACCTAATTTACGAAAAGCCTTAGAATGGTGTGATGTTGCTAATATGTTGCGCGTTCAAAATGAAAGAATGGATGTGAATTATTTTCCATCAACCAGAGAATATGCACAACAATATGGTGTAGATAAAACTTTATTAGAATCTTTGAATAAAGAAATTGTAATCATGCATCCAGGACCTATAAATAGAGGAGTGGAGATTACATCTGAAGTAGCCGATTCTGGACAATCAGTTATCCTGAACCAGGTTGAAAATGGAGTGGCGATTAGAATGGCTGTTATTTATCTTTTGGCTTCAAAAATTCAGTAAGTTAAAAAATCTTAGTAACTTTAGATTTTTGTATCCCAATAATTAAAATTTTACAGCTATGAAAGTAGATCAAAAAGACCATACCATTACAATTAAAGATACTCAAGGCGATTTTACTTCTTTTTTAATGAAGGTTACGCATCAATATAAGAGTTACGAAAAGCATAATATTATAATTGATCTTTTAGGTTATAAAGAGGAATTACCAGTTGATGATTTAAAATTGTTTTTACCTATGTCTAAAAAACATAAAAAATCAAAGAAATCGTTTATAGTTGTAGTTGCAGATTTTGATTATAATGCTTTACCTGAAAAATTCACTGTAGTTCCGTCTTTATTAGAAGCTCATGATATTATTGAGATGGAAGAAATAGAAAGAGACTTAGGATTTTAAATCGTTTAATTGTTTATTCGTTTAAAAGTTTAATCGAATGATTTTTTATATAACGATTAAACAAATAACCAGTTAACCAAATACACTTTGAAATTAACTATTCTGGGCTGTTATGCGGCCACTCCACGTACATTTACTAATCCCACTTCACAGTTAATTGAAATAAAGAATCGACTTTTTCTTATTGATTGTGGCGAAGGAACCCAAGTGCAACTTCGCAAAAACAAAATCAAATTTTCTAAGATTAACCATATTTTTATCTCGCATTTACATGGAGATCATTTTTATGGATTAATTGGTTTGATTTCAACTTTTTCATTATTGAATCGAAATAACGATTTGGTTATTTATGGTCCCAAAGGAATAAAAGAAATCATATTACTGCAATTGCGATTGTCTAATTCATGGCCTAATTTTGGTTTGCATTTTCACGAATTAACCTCAAACCAAAGCGAGTTAATTTTTGAAGATGATAAAGTGATGGTGAAAACCATTCCGCTAAAACATCGTGTCTATACCAATGGATTTTTATTCGAAGAAAAAATTGCCGAACGAAAATTAAATGTAGATGCCGTTAACGAATATCAAATTGAAAAATGTTATTTCCAAAATATAAAAAACGGAAAAGATATTCTGCTGGATGATGGAACTTTGATTTCAAATGAAAAATTAACTTTCGATCCTGAAAAACCTAAAAGTTATGCTTTTTGTTCGGATACCATTTATAACGAAGCCATCATTCCAATAATAGAAAATGCAGATGTCTTGTATCACGAATCTACTTTTTTAGAATCTGAAGCAAGCCTTGCAACTAAAACCATGCATTCTACAGCCATAGAAGCAGCTACAATTGCTAAAAAAGCTCAAGTAGGTAAACTGGTCTTAGGACATTATTCGACGCGCTATGATGCTATTTCGTTATTTAAAGAAGAAGCCGAAACTATTTTCCCGAATGTGCTGTTAGCAGATGATGGAAAAAGTTTCGATTTATAGTTTTTACACTAATATTTTATAATTAAAATGCCATGGAAGATTTAAGTAATTACAGAAGATCTTATGAAAAAAGTGAATTATTAGAATCTAATATTCCGGAAGACCCAATTAATCTTTTTCATCGTTGGTTTCACGAAGTAGAAGATTTTGGAGGAAATGAAGAAGTCAATGCGATGACAGTTTCTACTTTTGGTTTGGATGGTTTTCCAAAGGCTAGGGTAGTGCTCTTAAAAAAATATAACGAAGAAGGTTTTATTTTTTATACCAATTATAATTCGGAGAAAGGAAAAGCTATTGAACAGAATCCAAATGTATGTCTTTCCTTTTTTTGGCATTCAGCCGAGCGTCAGATTATTATTAAAGGAATAGCCGAAAAAACAACTGAGAGCATTTCTGATAATTATTTCGATTCCAGACCTGACGGAAGTAAGTTAGGAGCTATAGTTTCTAATCAAAGTGAAGTAATTCCATCTCGAGAATTCTTAGAAACCAACTTAAAAGAGTTAGAGATCATTCATGATAATAAGTCCATTTTAAGACCTAAACATTGGGGTGGATATCTGGTTCGTCCGGTTGAAGTTGAATTCTGGCAAGGAAGAGCAAATCGATTGCATGATAGAATTCGCTACTCTATTCAAAATGATTATTCTTGGAAAACAGATCGATTATCACCTTAATGTAGGAAATTGAGTGTTTTTTAACAAATAAGATGTAGTTCATCGATTATTTTTGTAGTTTAACGATAAAGTGTTGTATGTTTGAGTAAGCAAAAAACAAAAATTAAAACTTATTAAAGAGTTTGTCCCCCGATCTACTTTAAACTTAAACTACTAGCTTATGAAAGTAAATTTACTCAAATTAATGTTGCTTTTACCAGTAATATTTACAATGAATTCTTGCTCTTCAGACTCTTCAGAAATAACTGAAGATTACACTACTGCTGTAATTGTTGAGAACTACGTTTACAGTGAAGCCGAGTTAGAAACTATGAAGCTGATTAATGATTACAGAATAAGTGTGGGTTTAAATCCATTAGAGAAAATTAATCATATTTCTTATAAGTCAGAAGAACACGACTATTATATGATTGATAAAAAAGTACCAAGTCACGATGGTTTTGTAGATCGTTCTAACAACATTATGAAACTTCTTGGAGCTACAACAGTAGGAGAGAACGTTGCTTATAATTATAACAGTGCTCAAGGAGCTTTTGCAGCTTGGTTAAAGAGCGAAGCTCACAAGAAAAATATAGAAGGTAATTATACTCATTTTGGAATTTCTATAAGAGAAGATGCTGCTACCGGAAAAAAATATTATACTAATATTTTTGCAAGAATTGATTAATTTGTTTGGTTTCTAAATAAAATACAAAAGAGAGTTTTTGCCCCAAATCTATTCTCTTAGTATTAGAAAAAAGAGTTTATAATCCCCAATTATAAGCTCTTTTTCTATTTTTATAAATATGTTTTCTGTTTGTGATTAAGTTATTTAGACGTCTTATTTAATCTTTTATTTAGCTTTTCTATGATGGTATTTGCTTTTTCGGTTTCGCCTATAGCGTACAGCGATTTAGCATATTGATTGTAGTGTATTGTTTTTACATCTGAAGTCATGGCAAATAATTCACCATACCATTTTGCTGCTTTTGTCATATTCAATTCGGTGTAAAAAGCATTTCCTAGTTTTTCAAATAAATCAATTGATTTATATCCTTTTTCGGCCACTCTTTCATAGGTTTTGGTAACATTTACATAAGCATATTTTTCTCCAACTTTAGTAGTAGTAAATGTTTTTGAATTTTGGGAATAGCCATTATATGACAATAGACTTGCTAACATGAAAAAAAAGATTGGGGTTACTTTCATATTATAAATTTAAAAGAGTCTCGTTTGGTTTAGTAATAGTTGTTTTGATAATTTTTGTACTTTATAAACAATAAAAAAATTATGTGTGCTAAATTTAACAGAAAAATTTAAATATTATGCACAATAAGCTTTTTTTTAATACAAATATGTAATTATTATCATTTTTATAAGATTTTATATGCTGTTTTCTAGATAACTAAGTAGAATTTTAAAAAAGGGTAATTGTTTCGTTTTATTATCGAAACTTATTGGCATAAAAAAACCTCGAATGAATTAACATTCGAGGTTTTTTGGTTATTAAAATAATTGGTAAGATTTATTATAAAGCTGTAATTATAAATTCACTTCTTCTATTCATTTGGTGTTCTTCTTCGGTACATTTTACGTTGTCAGCACATTTATTTACTAATTGTGATTCACCATATCCTTTACCAGTTAAACGATCGGCATTGATACCATTTTTAACTAACCAGCTGATAGTTGACTTAGCTCTTCTGTCAGATAAAGATTCGTTGTATTTGAAAGAAGCACGGCTATCCGTATGGGAACGAATGTCTAATTTCATAGTAGGGTATTGATTTAATACATCTAATATTTTTTCTAAATCTAAAGCTGCTTCCATTCTAATATTAGATTTATCTAAATCAAAATAAATCATTTTAATACCAAAACATTTTCCTAAATCGTCACCAAGAGTTACTTTACACTGATCTTTTTCTAATGCAATAGGCAAATAAGTTTGTCCACTTTCTTTAGCTATTGTTACTTGTTTTTCATTAGTATTATATTCTTCTTTTTCAGCTCTAACAGTGTACATTTTGCTGCATTCTACTTTAAAACGATACCCTCCATTTTGATCAGCATCAACTGTATTTAAAGCATTCATTTTATTGTCAAACAAAGTTACCTTGGCGTTAGCAAGTGCTATTCTCGAATCAAAATCGGTAATTTCTCCGTATAATTCTTGTTCGCAAATTAATTTTCGAGTTTCCGAAAACATGTAAATATCATCATATCCTAGTCCACCATCTCTATTTGAAGAAAAGAAACCTTTTCGGGTTTTGCTGTCAATAATAAAAGCAAAATCATCTTTAGGAGAGTTGGCATCCATTCCTATATTTTGTACTTTACTGAATGTTCCATCATCATTAATTTTAGACATAAATATATCTAATCCACCTACACCAGGATGTCCATCAGAGGCAAAGTAAAGTTCGTTGTCTTGGCTTACAAAAGGGAAGGTTTCTCTTCCTTCGGTATTTATAGCTGAACCTAAACTTTCAGGAGTTCCAAAAGATCCATCATCATTAATTTGTACTTTAAAAATATCTGATAATCCTAATGTTCCAGACATGTCTGAGGCAAAATACATTGTTTTTTCATCAGGACTTAGAGTAGGGTGGGCGGTACTGTAACTATCGCTAGTAAAAGGCAAAGCTTCTATATTTGTCCATTTGTCATCCTCTAATGTTGCTTTGTATAATTTAACTAAGGTAACTCCATTTTCATTTTTACCTTTTTTACCTTTCACATAATTGTTTCTTGTAAAATAAACGGTGTTTCCATCTTTAGTAAAAACTGGAGTAGCTTCGTTAAATTTAGATTTTAGTGATCTATTAAATTTAACCGGGTTGCTAGGAATATTTTCTTGACCTAAATCAGCGCTATATAAATTTGTAAAATGCTGATCTGTCCAGGTATGTTTTCTTTGTCCTAAACTTCCTGTATCTCTGGCAGAAGTAAATACAATTTTGTTGTTGTAAATAGTAGATCCATAATCAGAATATTGCGAGTTAATACCTGCGTTTTCTATTTTGTATCTCCCAGAATTTGCTTTTATTTCATCTAAATAATTGGCATTTTCTTTAAAAAGTTTTGCTCTACTATCATTGTCTGAAATTTTATCAAATTGTTCAAGGATTTGATCTGCCTTATCGTTATCACCAATAGCTCTTAGCGATTGAGCATAACGGTAATAATAACTAGGTTCAATTTGGGTATCAGGCATAGAAAATAATTCGGCATACCATTTAACTGCATTTTCTAATTCGCCATTAAAATAGTAAGCATCTCCTAGTTTTTGAAACATGGGAGCTGATTTGTATCCCTTTTCAGCAATTTTTTCATAGGTTTTTATAGCATCTATATAAGCATAGTTGTCGTACTTTTTATCGGCATTGGCCAACTTCGCTTTTTGGGAATAAATGTTAAATGAAAAAACACTTACCATAGCTATGCAAAGGAGTATATTTTTTTTCATGATAATTGTTTTTAGAAGAATCTTGGGGTTGTAATTTTATTATTGTTTTTGAAAATTTCATATCTCAAGAAAATTTCATGCGAACCAGAATTATAATTATCTAATTTGGTTGTCTCTAAATCATATCCATAACCAATGTACATTGCATCAGATACCTGGAATCCAGCCATGGCACTTACTGAAGCGCTCCAGCGGTAAGCGAGTCCCAAAGTAAATTTATCATTGAACATAAAGTTTCCAGAAACATCTACTTGTAAAGGTGCACCCTGTACCATTTTAGTTAATAAAGCAGGTTTGAATTTAAGATTGTAACTCAAATCCATTACGTAACCTGCAATGAAATAGTAATTTAATTTTTCTTTGTTCACTGCTATTTCATTATCAGCATACTGATTTGTTTCGATAAAGTTGGGAACAGAAAAACCTACATAAGCCTTATCAGAGTGAAGGTAAATACCCGCTCCAATATTAGGAGAAATTTCATTATTGAATCCTTGAAGTCTTGGATCTCCACCAACTTCAGGATTTAATTTATTAATATCTAAATTAAATAAATTAACAGAAGCTTTAAGACCAAATGAAAGTTTTACATTTTCAGAAGTAGGAATGGTGTAGGACAGGTCAGTAGAAATAGTGTTGTCACTAGTTGGTCCAATTTCATCGTTTACAATAGAAACTCCTAAACCCAATCTGCTATTGTTTAATGGAGTATTTATCGAAATAGCATTGGTTGTAGGGGCTCCATCTAATCCAACCCATTGGGTACGGTGTAAAGCAAATATACTCATTGCTCCTCTTGATCCGGCATACGCAGGATTCACATTTATAGTGTTGTACATGTATTGAGTATATTGTGCATCTTGTTGTGCATAACTTCCCATTGCAGTAAACATCAAACTGATTAGTAGTATTTTCGTTTTCATTTGACTTCTTTTTTTAAACCAGAGGTTTGTTAGAACCTCTGGCATTAGATTGGAGTTTTTTTATCTAGTAAGGTATAAATATCCTTGTTCTTTTTTAGGTATCATTTCACCTTGTAAACCAACAGCTGTATAGTTCAAGATATAGAAGTAAGTTCCAGTAGGTAATCCAGCCGATTTGTCTACTGTTACTCTTCCTTCAGAATAACCTTTGAATGAATTATTGACATTGTCATATCCTTTAGTTTCATAAACTAATATTCCCCATCTGTTGTAGATTTCTACTGTATTTTCAGGGTAACAAAGAGTATCATCAATGTTGTCGATTACAAAATTGTCATTAATGTTATCACCATTTGGAGTGAAAGCATTGTGAACAACTATAGTTCCACAACCTAAAACAAATGCTCTGTCAATAACTACTGTATCTGAACTGTTTACAGGAACATTAGTAGGCGATAATCCATCTGCTGTAGCAGTATTGGTTATTGTCTCATTTCCTAAATCAGTTTGGGTTACAATGTAATTTTCAGTGAACTCTCTAGATTCGCCAATTGTTAAATTTTCAATAACACTATTCAATCCTGTTAATGGATCACTTACAACAACTTGATGTAGGTTTACATTTCCAGTGTTTGTTACTACAATTGTATACGTTATAACCTCTCCTAAAGTATCATAATTCGTTTTATCAGCGGTTTTCACTAAAGCGATGCTTGGTGTTTGTGTTACTGGCGTTTCAGTAGGGGTATTGTTGTCTACTGTTGTTCCAGAAATATCGGTTACATCATTTCCTTTTGGATCCTGTGCCGTTGCTAAAGCTGTATTCACCACTTTACCTGCATCCACATCTGCCTGAGTAATGGTATAGGTTCCAGTAATCACAGAGCTAGAAGCACCTACCGCCAAAGTAGCAATTGGGTTTCCTGTGATAGCTAAACCTACCATTGGATCGGTTACCACTACATTAGAAAGAGTAGTGTTACCCGTGTTCGTTACAGCAAAAGTATAAGTAATCACATCACCTACGATTCCTGTTCCACCTACGCTTGCCGTTTTCACTAAAGCGATGCTTGGTGTTTGTGTTACCGGAGTTTCAGTAGGGGTATTGTTGTCTACTGTTGTTCCAGAAATATCGGTTACATCATTTCCTTTTGGATCCTGTGCCGTTGCTAAAGCTGTATTCACCACTTTACCTGCATCCACATCTGCCTGAGTAATGGTATAGGTTCCAGTAATCACAGAGCTAGAAGCACCTACCGCCAAAGTAGCAATTGGGTTTCCTGTGATAGCTAAACCTACCATTGGATCGGTTACCACTACATTAGAAAGAGTAGTGTTACCCGTGTTCGTTACAGCAAAAGTATAGGTAATCACATCACCTACGATTCCTGTTCCACCTACGCTTGCCGTTTTCACTAAAGCGATGCTTGGTGTTTGTGTTAATTCAGTAATAGTACATGTTGTACATACAGGATTAATAGGTGTACAATTTTGACAAGGAGTTGGGTCAGTCGAAGTAGCTGTTACATCTTGACCAGTTGGTGTAGTACCTTTAGCTGTAGCTAAATTATCTACTTGACCAGCATCAATATCTTCTTGTGTAATTGTATAAATAGCCGTGAAGGTATTATTATCAGAAGCACCTGATGCAAGAGTTGTAATAGGTCCTCCCATTACAGTTGCATTATTATCAGTAACTTGTATATTAGTTAAAGATACATTTCCTGTATTTTTAACTACAAATGTATAACTGATTTGATCACCTACATTAGTAATACCATCGTTATTAGTATCTACATAAGTTCCATCTTTTGTTAAACTGATTGAGCATGAGTTTATAGTTAAATTTACAGCCGTTCTAGTTTCGCTAGCACAAGTACCATTAGGATTAGAGGATTGAGCATAATAGGTTTTAGTTCCTACCCCTACTTGAGTTGGAGTTGTAGTAGTAGTTGTCCCAGTGGCTGAAGTATACCAAGTAACAATTTGTCCTTGAGGAGCTGATGCAGTAGCTGTTAGAGTATGATTTGCATTTCCATTCCAACAAACAGTTTGATCACCACCAGAAGTTGGAGCAGCAGGAGGAGGAGTAACAGTAGTAGTTAATGTACCAAAAATAAAACCATATTGATCATTACCTTTAGTTTCTAATTCAAAAGAAGAAATGTTTTCTGGTAAATAGAAAAAGGTATAACCATTAGGAGGCGCTACATTTGTAGCAGTTTTTGGATTAGATTGAAATACATATCCTGTCTCCCCCGCAACAGGTGGTGTTTTATCATTAAAATAAGAGTATTTACCATTTTTAAACGCATCAAAATTACCAATTACTTCTAATGGAACTGTGGAAGTTACTGTACCAGCAACATTAGGGTCTGATAAACCAGCAATACCAACAATATATCTATATTTATGAGTAGTAGTATTTAAACTATTTGCAGTAACCCCATAATCAAGTTTAACAGTTCTTTCTAAATTATTTTCGCTGGCATAAACTAAATCTAAATATTTTGTTTTAAACTCAGTAGGTACACCTTTTATAACAATTGTCCCAGTAATTGCATTCGGTTGGTATAACCTCCATTGAGGAGAAGGATAAGTTAGTGTGCTTTTGAAACCTTTGATTACTTCAACATTAACTCCACCATTAGGTAGTGTTGCAGGACCAAATGGTTCAACCGGGAATAACCCTTTTCCATTTCTATTTAAATCACTTACTAATTTATCTGTAGGTTCTGCAAGAACAGTGGTATAAACATTACAGGTTTCATCAAATTCACATTGATCTAAAATACCATCACCATCAGTATCAGTACCACTTAGTTTGGTAATACTAATTGGGACATTATTGGAAATACAGCTGTTTTTGGTTGCTTTTAAAGTATAAGATTGTCCTACAGTCATTCCTGTAATACCACCACCACTTACAACAGTTGGCCCACTTGGAGTAATAGTATAGCTTACTGAAGAATCATAATTAGAAATAAGTAAACTACTTGGTTGAGTACAACTAGCTGCTGTCGTTGAAATGGTTGGGGTTGCAATATTGCAGGGTGTCGTTCCATCAGGTTCTCTACAGATAGCTCCTGAGTTTACTTGTGGAGCTAAGCAATTAGTACAATTATAAACAACTCCCTGAAGAACGTTTATTCCGTTAGGATTATTAAACATTCCTGATTTACTAGAAGTACCACCACTATTTATTAAATTTAAATTTGGACCAATTTTTCCACTATTCATAGCAGCTCTGCCACTCCAAGTAATATAACCTAGTTTACCTGATCCAACAGCAGGACCTTCAATGTTACCATCATTTTGAAAGTTATCAGAAACAACAGTGGTACCTTCATTATAGTAGACACAACCTGTACCTCCTAAATTCATTGATCCCTGAACATTCACGGAACCGTAATTTTCAAATCGAGCTGTTGAAGACCCAAAATCTATTCTGCTACTACTAACAGTAAATTTACCTGTATTGATAACTTTTCCTCCTCCAAGATTAAAACCAGCAGATGAAATCATCTCACCACAGTTTACAAAAACACTCTTGTTATTACAATTATAACTATTTCCAATTAATAGTTTTCCTTGGTTTCTGAAAAAACTTTTTCCACCAATATTAATATTTGACTTAATATTAATAATAGCGTTTGCTGAACTATCAAAAGTAAAGGTTCCACTAGAATTTTGTAAACCTAAAACTCCAACGTTAAATTGGCCATTATTAGTAATGTTGTTAACTCCATTACCATTTAATGTGAAATTTGTAGTACCAGTTTCACCAGCTCTCAAAATACCTTTTGTTCCAATAGTTATATCAACATTTGCATTGATAGTTACAGATTGATTAAACTGTAATGTACCTTCAATTTCAATATAAATAGTTCCAGAAGAAGTAACATTATTCTGGATGTTAACCGTCACATTTGGAGCTATATATATAGTAGTTCCATTTTGAAAAGTAACATCTCCTAATGTAGCATTACTGTAAAAACAAACTTTTTTATTGGATTGAAAGGTATAATTACCAGAAGATGATCCAGTAATATCACATCCTCCAGATTGTGCATTCATATTTATTGAAAAATTCAATAAAAAAAATAGCCCCAAAAGGTATTTTAACAAAGAATTTTTAAATAAAAAGGGAATAGTAAAGTTTTTCATTTAGGTCTATTTTTTAATTAAATTCAGTTCAGTAAATTATAATGAGCTAAATTATCTATATATAATCTATTCCTTTTTTTTTTCTCTTCAACCGACCTAAATACTCGTTAAAATGCATTTTTTGTTGCACAACAAACCTTAAAAATCAGTTAATTTCTATTTTCTGCCCTCTGTAAACCAAAATAAATGTTAATATTATTGATAGTTTTAAGGAATAATCAATTATAAAAGCCTTTAGTAGAAAATATTAATCTTATTCGGTATAAAACATCAGTTTTACCGATAAAAAGCAAATTACTAAGTTGAAATACACTTAAAATTAATATACAAAAGCTTTTAGGTGTCTCTTAAAAACCTCTTTGTATCTATCTATTTAAAAAGTTACAAAGAAGTTAATATTTGTCTTTTTTAAGTGCATTAGAAATTTATTCCAAGATTAATTGTATCTTTCTAATTGAAGAAATTGTAAAACAGACAGTCGAAAATATAACCATATGAAAAATTTAATTTTAATTAGACATGCTAAATCCAGTTGGGATTTTCCTTTAAAAGATATAGACAGACCGCTCGAGCAAAGAGGTATGAAAGATGCGCATTTAGTGTCTTTAAATATTTTTGATTACTTGCCACAAACCTTTATTATCTGGAGTAGTATTGCTAAAAGAGCTTCAGATACAGCAATAATATTTGCGCAAAATATTTTGTATCCTATAGAAAATATTCTTTTCAAAAAGGATTTATACACATTTGATGAAAAACAATTAGAAGAAATTATTAAATCTTGTGATAATGCATTTGATAGTGTAATTCTTTTTGGGCATAATGCTGCAATTACAAATTTTGTTAATAAATTTGGAGATATATTTATTGAAAATGTTCCAACCAGTGGCTTCGTTTCTCTTCAATTTGACAGTAACCATTGGCAGGAAATAAAAAAAGGAAAAACTAAAAAAGTAATAATACCAAAAGATTTTAAATAAAAAATGTTTGATCAAAAGTATATTGATAGAGAAAAAAGTTGGTTAGCATTTAATGCCAGAGTACTTCAGGAAGCAGCAGACGATTCGGTGCCATTGTTAGATAGATTGCGATTTTTAGGAATTTTTTCGAATAATTTAGACGAATTTTTCAGGGTTCGTTTTGCGGCAATTCGTCGATTGAGTTTGTCAGGAAAAACGGGAGAAAAAATATTAGGAGGAATATCAGCACAACAATTAGTAAAAGATATTACTGAAATTGTAATCGAACATCAAACCGAAAGTTTAGCGATACTTAGGGAAATTGAAACCAAATTAGAAACCGAAAATATTTTCATCATTGATGAAAATGAAATTTCTGATGAACAAGAAATTTTCTTGAAAGATTTCTTTAATCAAACGTTAAGTCCTGAATTAGTCACTATTATATTGAATGATTTAGCCGAATTTCCTTTGTTGAAAGACAATGTAGGGTATTTGGCCATTAAATTAGTGATGAAAAAAGATGCTGCAGTACATTATGCAATCATAGAAATTCCAAAAACAACGAATCGTTTTGTAGTCTTGCCTTCTAATGACAACAAAAAATATGTGATACTTATTGATGATGTTATTCGACATAACTTATCGCGAATATTTAATATTTTTGATTACGAAAGCATCTCAGCTCACATGATAAAAATTAGTAGAGATGCTCAGTTGGATATTGATAGTGATTTGAGTAAAAGTATGCTCGAAAAAATCTCTACTAGTGTAAAAGAAAGACGAATTGGAGAGCCTGTTCGTTTTATTTATGACCAATTAATTGGAGAAGATACCTTACGGTTTTTCTTAGATAAAATGAAAATTGTTTCTACGGATAGTATCATTCCTGGAGGAAGATATCATAACAGAAGAGATTATATGGATTTTCCAAATTTAGGAAGATACGATTTGCTTTACAAGAAAAACTTACCATTACCCATTCCTGGACTGAATCTCGAAGGTAGTATTTTAGAAAAAATCAGTAAAAAAGATTATCTATTGCATGCTCCGTATCAGTCGTTTTCTTATCTAACCAAGTTTTTAAGAGAAGCAGCTTTAGATCCTAAAGTAACTTCGATAAAAATTACTTTGTATCGATTAGCTAAAAATTCGCAAATTATTAGTTCGCTAATTAATGCAGCAAAAAACGGAAAAAAAGTAACGGTACAAATAGAATTGCAAGCTCGTTTTGATGAAGCTTCGAATATTTCGTATGCCGAACAAATGCAAACTGAAGGAATTGATCTTATTTTTGGTATCAAAGGTTTAAAAGTACACAGCAAAATTTGTGTTATTGAAAGAATCGAAGAAGGAAAAAATAAACGCTATGGTTTTATTTCTACAGGTAATTTCAACGAAGCAACTGCAAAAATTTATACAGATGTAACTCTTTTTACCAGTCACCAACAAATTTTAAAAGACATTTCAAAAGTATTTGAATTTTTTAATATCAATTATAGAGTACACCGATACAAACATTTAATTGTTTCGCCACATTATACACGTTCTAAGTTTTACAAATTTATTGATCGCGAAATTTCTCATGCTTTAGCTGGTAGAAAAGCGTATATGAAATTGAAAATGAATAGTTTGTCTGATTTTGCCATGATTGATAAACTCTATGAAGCGAGCAAGGCAGGAGTAAAAATCCAATTGGAAGTGAGAGGAATTTGTTCCTTAATTCCTGGAATCAAAGGAATGAGCGAGAATATTGAAGCTATAAGTATTGTGGATAATTACTTAGAACATTCTCGAATTTATATTTTTGGAAATGGAGGTCAAACTGAAGTTTATATTTCTTCAGCCGATTTTATGACTCGAAATTTAGATGGCAGAGTCGAAGTAACTTGTCCTATTTATGATCAGGATATTAAAAACGAATTGATAGAAAATTTTGATATTGGATGGAAAGGAAATGTAAAAGCCCGTTTTCATTCTTGTAATTTAGATAATCAATACCGACCTAATGATGGACAAAATGTATTTAGAGCACAATTAGAAACGTACAAATATTACCAAAGAAAAGTAGGCATGTTAAAAGAAATTATCTTTTAGTACGATTGATAAAAATAATAAGGAAAAAGAATGATTAAAATTAAAAAATATGCCGCCATCGATATTGGATCTAATGCCATGCGTTTATTAGTTGTCAATATTGTAGAGCAAGATGGTAAGGAAACTCAATTTAATAAAAGTGCTTTAGTGCGTGTTCCTATTCGTTTAGGACAAGATGCTTTTACAGTTGGAGAAATTTCAGCAGAAAATACAGATAGAATGTGCGATGCTATGAAAGCATTTAATCTTTTAATGAAAGTGCATAAAGTAGAATCGTATAAAGCTTTTGCTACATCGGCAATGCGTGAAGCCTATAATGGAAAAGAAGTTGTAGCTCTGATCAAGAAAAAAGCCGACATAAAAATTGAAATTATAGATGGTAAAAAAGAAGCCGCCATTATTGCTTCAACTGATTTACACCATTTATTAAAAACAGATAAAACTTACTTATTTGTAGATGTTGGTGGTGGTAGTACTGAATTTACTTTGTTTTCAGATGCTAAAATAGTAGTTTCAAGATCATTCAAAGTAGGTACGGTTCGTTTACTTAATAATATGGTGAATGATATTGTATGGCAGGAAATCGAAAAATGGATTAAAATAAATACTGCCGAATTTGATGAAGTAACCTTAATAGGTTCTGGTGGGAATATCAATAAATTATTCAAAATGTCAGGCAAAATGCAAGACAAACCACTATCTTATTTATATATCAATTCTCAATATGCTTTTTTAAATTCGCTGACTTACAATCAAAGAATTTCAGAATTAGGATTGAATCCTGATCGTGCCGACGTAATTATTCCAGCTGTTCGTATTTATTTGAATGCGATGAAATGGAGTGGAGCAAGAAATATCTATGTTCCTAAAATTGGACTTTCTGATGGTATTGTAAAAGCCATGTATTTTGGAAAGATCTAGATAAAATAAAAGTCAATTTTACTTAACTATTAATATCTAATCCAAATATTGTTCTTAAAAGATCAATATTTGGATTTATTTCATGTAAGCGGTTGTATCGATCCTGATCATTTAATGCTTTTTTGATGGATACATTTTCGTTTACAATCACTTCAATATTGATGTTGTGGTTGTGCAAATGACCTCTCAAATGCCCTAAAAGTCCATTCATTTCTTTTTCGAAATCTAATTTTGAACCTTCATTTGGCAATTCGATACTAATAGTTGTCCCATTCAAAACAGGATCATTAATAAGAAGCAAGGATTCCATAATTCGGAAACCTTTATCACCTAATCTTTTGGCATAATTAGTCCATTGCAACAACATTTCTGTTTCGGTAAATTCTTCGGTTGGTAAATGAACAGTTTCTTTTACAACAATTTTTTTACTTTCTTCTAATGCTTTTTTAGCACGAATACTTGATAAGGATAATGCCGAAAATTGTGGTCCTGTTGGTTCCGGTTTTTTAGGGATTTCAGGAGCTGGAGTCGGAGCTACTGCTTCTTTTTGAGGAATTGCAGCTGTTGGGACTGAAGTTGGGGGAGTTTTAGATTGCTCAACTATAGAATAGTCGTTTTTTCTAAAATACGTTGGTGGAATTATAAAGGACTCAGCTTTTTTTTTTCTCCATCAAAAGTGATAGAGGCTAATTGCATCAAACAAAGTTCAACTAATAAACGCTGATTTTGACTTAATTTATATTTCAAATCGCATTCATTTGCAATAGCAATTCCAGTTAAAAGGAATTCCTGAGTACATTTTTGAGCCTGAACTCCGTACATTTTTTGAGCTTGTTCACCTGCTTCTAATAAACTTAAAGTAGAAGGTGTTTTACTAACCAATAAATCTCTAAAATGCGAAGCTAAACCTGATACAAAATGATGGGAATCAAATCCTTTTGCAAGAATATCATTGAAAGCCATCAATAAATCAGGGATTTTGTTTTCTAAAATTAAATCAGTTATTGTAATATAGGTTTCATAATCTAAAACATTCAGGTTTTCGGTAACTGCCTGACGGGTTAAATTACTTCCGCAATAAGAAACTACTCGGTCAAAAATAGACAAAGCATCACGCATGGCACCATCTGCTTTTTGAGCAATAATGTGCAAAGCATCATCTTCAAAAGCAATTCCTTGATTTTGGGCAACTTCAGCTAGATGTTCTTTAGCATCTTTTACGGTAATTCTTTTAAAATCAAATATTTGACAACGTGATAAAATCGTTGGAATGATTTTATGTTTTTCGGTTGTAGCCAAAATAAAAATGGCATGTTTTGGTGGTTCTTCTAATGTTTTCAAAAAAGCATTAAAAGCCGCCGATGACAACATGTGCACCTCATCAATAATATAGACTTTGTATTTTCCGGTTTGTGGCGGAATACGAACCTGATCAATCAAATTACGAATATCATCTACAGAATTGTTTGAAGCGGCATCCAATTCGAAAACATTAAAAGCAAAGTCTTCATTAGGATCATCATAACCAGGCTGGTTGATTTTTCGAGCCAGAATTCTGGCACAAGTAGTTTTTCCAACACCTCTGGGACCAGTAAATAAAAGGGCAGAAGCAAGATGATTGTTTTCTATAGCATTTAATAAAGTATTGGTAATCGCCTTTTGTCCCACAACATCATTAAATGTTTGCGGACGGTACTTGCGAGCTGATACTATAAATTGTTCCATAGAAATTTTTATTCGAAAGCAAATATAGGATTTGAAAAACCAAAAAGCAAATTCCAAATTCCAAATAAAGAGAATAGATTAATTTTTCTATTTAAAAACTATTCCTTTGTTTTATTTCTGCATTTAATACTAATATCTAACAAAATTTGGCCAGTTTCATTAATAGAATTAGCAGCAAAACCAGCAACATAAACTCCTTTTTTTCCTGATTTCGATTGGATTCCATACACAATGGCTTCATCATCAGGATTGGATTCTCCTTCATAACGATAGATGTGCTTTATTTCATAATTATTTGGATTTTTTAAAATCACATCTTCATGTTGATTGAAGTCGTAATTAAAACCATTTTCGTTTAGTTCGTCTAAAGCTTTTGAAACGGAAGCATAATGATATATTGTGTCCATAATATTGAATGTTTTAAAAGTTAGAAAAGACAAGACTTTAAATATAACCAATTTATTTCTAATGTGTTGTAAAATGCTTGTCAAAGTAGTTTTATTAGACTTGTTACCATAGTTTAATTATTGTACTTTTGCCGCACAGACCGCCTTATCGCTTTATGCTGAACTCGTTTCAGCATCTGAAAAGATTCCGAAACAAGTTCGGAATAAAGAGGAAAGTCCGGACACCACAGAGAAGCATAGCGGGTAACACCCGTCATTTCGTCTTTCGGGACGAGGTAGGACAAGTGCAACAGAAAGTATGTACAGGTAATGCTGTAGTGAAACCAGGTAAACTCTATGCGGTGAAATACCAAGTATATCAGCATTTAAGGATTTCTCGTCCGTTGTTGAAGGGTAGGTAGCTCGATCTTGTTGGTAACAACAAGGCTAGATAAATGATAAGGGTTCCGATTTATCGGGATACAGAATCCGGCTTATAGGTCTGTTTTTTTCTTTCTTTCAAAAAAGAAAACCATTAAAGAATTAATTTCCTTAATGGTTTTTATTGAGATGTTTCAATTATAATCGTTTATTCTTCATCACCATCATTTTCTAAAGAATCGCCTTCTACTTCTTGTTCTGATTCAAATTCGAAAAAACTAAAAATAGAACCGCCGTAACTTTTCTGAAAAGAGAAATTAGCTAAGTGACTCAACTTAGTATATTTTGAATGTTCGATAACCATCATTCCTTCTTCGTTCAAAATGTTTCTTTCGAAAACAAGTAAAACTACTTTTTCAAAAGTGGCTTGGTCTAATCCGTAAGGAGGATCGGCAAAAACTATGTCAAACGAAGCATTGCATTTTTCAAGAAACTTAAAAACATCACTTTTAGTTGCAGCAATTGGAAAATCGTATTCGGAAGCCGTTTGTTTGATGAATTTTACACAACCAAAATCGCCATCAACAGAAGTGATAGGCGAACTTCCGCGAGAAGCAAATTCGTAACTAATATTCCCAGTTCCGGCAAATAAGTCCAAAACTTTTAAACTATCAAAACTAAAATGATTGTTTAAAACATTAAACAAAGCTTCTTTGGACATATCGGTTGTAGGGCGAACGGGTAAACCTTTTGGTGGGCTAATGCGTCTTCCTTTGTATTTTCCTGAAATGATTCTCATGAGTTGAAAAGTATAAAATGATTTCTGTTTTCGGCCTCAGAAAAATAATTATTCCATCGTAAATCTTCCACATCAAGAAGTGAAACATTACGAATGTATTTGTAAGCCATTTTAAAAAACAGACTTTCGGCAGTAATGTTCCCAATTAATTCCAAAGGGAAATTTTCGGGATTCATATTCAGTTGTTCGGCAGTGAACAAAATGTAATAAATAAAATCTTCGGGAGTTTGGTATTCAAAAGAATTAAACAATAACAACTTTTGGTTTTGAATCACCACAATTTCAAAATGAGTGGAACTAAAATGAACCATCATTTTTTTAGTGTCTACATTTTTGGATGCATCCAATAATTTAGTGACCAAAATACTGTTGGCATGTTTGTACTCGAAAGAACCAAATTTGTCTATAAAGAAATTATTCATATTCACATACGGAATATAAACGGCATTGATTTCGTAATTGCTGATTTCGTCAAAAGCAAAAAAATCAGTTTCAAAAACTTTGGTATTGTATTGCAAATAACTTCCCAGATAATTTTCGTCAAAAAGTGGCGTAGGAACAAAAGTCGATAGATTGTTGTTGTGAATTACAAGAACGTCATCGTATTGTTCATTCAGTTCCGAATGTTCTGCAAAAGCATTCGCAAACAAATCTTCTATTTTTAAATTTTTCTCGAAAGGATCAAAATGGATTTCCTTGAATGATGAAACGGTATTGTTCAGCGTGTCAAAACAGCAAAAAGAAAGCCCAGTCAAGGAAACCTGAATGGAGAGTTTTTTATATTTCTTTTCGGTAATGTCCATTAATGATATGTTTTTTCTGAATGGCAAACTTACAAATTTAAATAGCAATGGCAATGGCAAAAATCAATTTCAATAGTAATGTAGTTGCCAAAAGTTTTACCGCAAAGAGTCGCGAAGGAAGCGCGAAGACTCGCTAAATTTTTTGTCATTACGTAGGAATCTATACATTTTATGTCAATTGTTCTTTGAGATTCCTACGGAATGACAAACTGTGAGGAAAAAGAGTAATAGTAAAAGCAATGACAATTAGGAAAAATAATCTAGTTAAACCTCTTGAATCAGTATTGAAATTAAGATTGATTTTTGCCATTACCATTGTCATTGCTTTTTGAAATTGTCATTTATTAAACGTAATTTGCAACAAAATAATAACAATGATTTCCTCCCAGTTTTACAGTCTTTTAAAAAATAAATTTCCTTTTTCTCCTACTTATAATCAGGATATTTTTTTTCAGAAGATTGCCATCTTTTTGACAGAAACTACTAATGATAGCATTTTTGTTCTTAAAGGATATGCTGGAACGGGAAAAACTACGGTGATTTCAACTATTGTAAATAACCTTTTAGAGATTAATAAAAAGTATGTTTTATTGGCACCAACAGGTCGTGCAGCTAAAGTGATTGCTAATTATTCGAACAAAGCTGCTTTTACAATTCATAAGAAAATTTATTTTCCTAAGAAAAATTCGGGTGGTGGTGTGTCTTTTACGTTGCAACAAAACAAACATAAAAATACCATTTTTATAGTCGATGAAGCTTCGATGATTTCAGATGTCGATTCCGATTCTAAGATGTATGCCAATGGTTCTTTGCTTGACGATTTGATTTCGTATGTTTATTCAGGAACCAATTGCAAGATGATTCTTTTAGGAGATACGGCTCAGTTACCTCCTGTAAATTTAGATATCAGTCCCGCATTAGACATTCGTACATTAAGTATGAACTATAATAAGGAAGTTGATTATATTGAACTCGACGAAGTCATGCGTCAGGAAGAGAGTTCCGGGATTTTGCATAATGCTACGGAACTTCGGGAATTATTAAAAGATTCCTTCATTACCGATTTTCAGTTTAATGTTCGAAAGTTCAAAGATATCGTTCGATTAATAGATGGTTACGATATTCAGGATGCGATCAATTCGGCTTACAGTAATTATAGTATCGAAGATACTGCCTTTATTGTCCGTTCGAATAAAAGAGCGAATCAATATAATGAGCAAATTAGAACTAAAATTTTGGATAAAGAAAGTGAATTATCCACGGGGGATTTTTTGATGGTGGTCAAGAACAACTATTTTTGGTTGAAAGAATCTGACGAAGCAGGTTTTATTGCCAATGGTGATATTATCGAAATTTTGGAGATTTTTAATATTAAAGAATTGTACGGATTTAAGTTTGCCAAAGTAAAAATCCGAATGGTTGATTATCCCAATCAGATTCCGTTTGAAACCGTTTTATTATTGGACACCATAAAAAGTGAATCACCATCCTTGACTTACGAAGAATCAAACCGATTGTATCAGGAAGTTCTAAAAGATTACGAAGGCGAAACCAAATTCAAGCAATTCCAAAAAGTAAAAGCCAACGAATATTTCAACGGACTTCAGGTGAAATTTTCTTATGCCATTACTTGTCACAAATCGCAAGGAGGGCAATGGAATACGGTTTTTATAGAACAACCGTATTTGCCTAATGGAATTGACCGAGATTACATTCGATGGTTGTATACCGCCATGACTCGTGCTAAAAACAAATTGTATCTAATAGGATTTAAAGACGAAAGTTTTGTGGATTAATTTTATTAATTTGAAACATTAAGGAATTAAGATTTATTAAGTAGTAAGAATAATTTATTGTCATATAAAAAATATTGTTTTACCTTATATGGTCTTATTTATAAAAACATATAAATTACAAACTTGGTATAAGATAAAGTCAAAAACGTATATGACTTATATGGTTTTTAAAGAGGGCATTATTTTGTTTCTATTTTAAGAAGTAACATTAAAACCTTAATAACCTTAATTTCTTCATGGTAAAAAAAAGCAAAACAACAATTGTTGATTAATTTTTACCAATGGTAGCTTCACGATGTTGAATACCCCATTCCAACATTTTATCAAGAACATCACTCAATAATTTTCCTGATTCGGTCAATTCATATTCAACAGTAATTGGAGTTGTATCATAAACGGTACGTTTGACTATTCCGTTCATTTCTAAATCTTTCAATTCTTTGGATAACATTCGTGGAGTGATTTTTGAAATATTCCGTTGAATATCTGTAAAACGTCTTTTTTCAAATAATAACGAACCTATAATAGGTAATTTCCATTTTCCGCTAATTACATTTAAAGTATCATTAACTGCTAATACAAATTGTATCGGGCAGGCTTTCGCTTCTCTAAAACTAATTACATTTTCCATTTCCATAATCTATTGATTTTACTGTTAGTATACTAAAGTATATCAGTATATTTTAGTGTGTTACTATATTTTATATAGCAAATGTAATTATCTTTGACTAAATATTAATGATAAATCTTAAAAAATGAATACAAAAATTTTAATTACAGGTGCTACAGGAAATTTCGGGAGATCAACAATCGATTTTTTATTGAATAAAGGAATTGCTGCGAATACTATTTCGGCTTTGGTTAGAGATGAAGCAAAAGCATCAGACTTGGCGGCAAAAGGAATCAATTTGAAAATAGGAGATTATGATAATTATGATTCTTTGTTGTCAGCATTTCAAGGAATCGATAAATTGTTATTGGTTTCCGGAACCGATTTAGTAAACCGTAGCAAGCAACAATTGAATGCAGTTAAAGCAGCAAAAGAAGCTGGAGTTAAACACATTTTATATACCAGTTTTGAGCGTAAAAATGAGACTAAAACTTCTCCGATTGCTTTTTTAGCTCAATCGCATATTGATACTGATAATGCTATCAAAACAAGTGGAATCAATTATACTATTTTTAGAAATAATTTGTATCTGGATGTACTGCCAATGTTCCTTGGAGAAAAAGTACTAGAACAAGGAATCTTTTTCCCTGCTGGTGAAGGTCAGGCTGCTTATGTTTCTAGAAATGATTTAGCTGAAGCAGCGGCGAATGTTTTAAGTTCAGCAGGGCATGAAAACAAAGAATACGCTACGAATAATGTTGAAAATTATTCGATGCAAAATGTTGCGGATACTTTGAGTGAAATAACCAATTCAACAGTTAGTTATACAAGTCCAAGTGCAGAAGTATATTCAGATGTTTTGACAAAAGCAGGTGTTCCTGGAGAATATATCGGAATGTTTGTTGGTTTTGCTGAAGCGATTAAACAAGGAGAGTTTTATACCGAATCCAGTGATTTAGAAAAATTATTAGATAGAAAACCGACAACTTTAGCTAATTTTTTGAAAGAGGTTTATTCTAAATAAAAAATCACACAATTACAGTTTTATTAACCACAAATTACACCTATTATATGTGTGTTAATTTGTGGTTATGCTATTTTAGAAACAATAAAAAGTCTGCTAGAAACTTTAGGAGCTAAATTTCTTAATGGTAAAAAAGATTTAAATATATTTGTTTATGAACACACTCAACGACCTACATAAAATTTCAAGCACTTTTTCGAATACCGAAAAAATGCCCGTTTTGTTTCTGGGACATGGAAATCCGATGAATGCCATTGAAGAAAATCAATTTGTGGCTGGTTTTAGAAATATGGCTAAAACGTTGCCGCAGCCGAATGCTATTTTGTGTATTTCGGCACATTGGTTTACAAAAGGAACTAAAGTTACCGCAATGGAAATGCCTCGAACGATTCATGACTTTAGTGGTTTTCCTAAAGAATTGTTTGCAGTGCAATATCCTGCCAAAGGCAATCCTGAGTTGGCTTTGGAAACTTCACAATTGTTATTACCAACAGAAGTTGAACTCGATCACGAATGGGGATTGGATCACGGAGCCTGGAGTGTCATTAAACATTTGTATCCCGAAGCTAATGTTCCCGTAATTCAGTTGAGCATTGATTATTCAAAATCGCCTCAATACCATTTTGAGTTGGCACAAAAATTAAGTGCTTTGCGACATAAAGGAATCCTTATTATAGGTAGCGGAAATATTGTACACAATTTACGACTAGTTGATTTCTACAATATGGACATAGATAACTATGGTTTTGATTGGGCAATTGAAGCCAGAGAAAAAGTGAACTCCTATTTATTAGGCGGTAATTTCCAAGCCTTGATTGATTATGAAAAACATGGACAAGCTTTACAACTTGCTATTCCTACACCAGAACATTATTTACCGTTGATTTATACTTTGGGATTAAAAGAAAAGCAAGAAGAATTGAGTTTGTTTAATGATAAATTATTAGGAGGTTCTTTGAGTATGACTTCGGTGAAGATTGTGTAGAATTATATTTTAAGAATTTTTGGTTTTTAAAACGGTTTGATTTTTTATTTATCTTTGTAAGATTAAAACGCGTTATTATGAGTACAATAACTATTGAAGTCGATGAAAAACACCTTTCATTTGTAAAAACACTTTTGGAACATCTAAAAGGAGTTAAAAATATTACTGTACAAGAAAATGAAAGTCCTTATAATACTGATTTTGTAAAATCAGTTCAAGAAGGTAGAGAAGAATACAAGCGAGGCGAATGTACTACTATCTCTACTGAAGATTTATGGAAGTAAAATTCACTAAAAAGGCAGTTGAGCATTTAGAATTTTGGAAAAGATCAGGAAACAAATCCGTTCAAAAAAAGATTCAACTTCTAATTGAAGACATAATTAAAACTCCATTTAAGGGAATTGGTAAACCTGAAGCATTGAAATATAATTTGCTAGGAACTTGGTCAAGAAAAATAAATGAAGAACATCGTTTAGTTTATGAAATTCCAGAAGAAGATATTTTATTAGTACATAGTTTAAAAGGACATTATACTGATTTAGATATTTAAACAAACCTCACTCTAATTAAGTGGGGTTTGTTTTTTTGTTATCTTGAGCCGATTTTGTTTAAGATGTTTTATGAAAAATCTTATATTTGATTTCAGATACAAATTTTGTAGAAAACTAAAATTATAATTAAACATGGCAAAACCAAGAATTTTCATTAGTTCTACTTTTTATGATTTAAAATATATTAGAACGGAAATTGATCAATTTTTAGAAAGCTTAGGTTATCAGCCTATAAGAAATGAAGAAGGAGATATTCCTTATGGTAAAGATGATGCATTAGAGGAATATTGTTATAAAGAAATTCAAAATATTGATATTCTAATCTCTATAATTGGAGGGCGATTTGGAACAGAATCAAAAAGTAAAGATTTGTCAATTTCAAATTTAGAATTAAAAATTGCTCTTCAAGAAAATAAACAAGTTTATATTTTTATTGAAAAAAATGTACTTGCTGAATTTGAAACTTTTTTACTTAATAAAGAGCAACCTATAAAATACAAGCATGTGGATGATGTTAGGATTTATCAATTTATAGAAGAAATTAAGTCATTACCTAATAACAATAATATTAAAGGTTTTGAAACAAATTCGGATATAATATTTTATTTGAAAGAACAATTTGCAGGTCTGTTTCAAAGATTTTTACAAAATCAGTCTAGAATAAAAGAAATAAGTTTAATAAATAAGCTAGACTCAACTTCTAAAACATTAAATCAGTTAGTAAATTTTTTAAGTCAAGAAAACAAAGAAAACACCGAAGAAGTTAATAGAATTTTAATGATAAATCATCCTTTAGTTGAGGAAATTAAAGAATATTTACGAATCGATTATTTATTTTACATACAGGAATTATTAGATGTTGAAAATCTTTTAAAAGCTAGATCTTTTAATGGAATTAATTCTGATGCGAAATATTGGAATTTTGAACATATTAGAAGGAATAAGAAACAAAAGCTTTCAATTTCAAGAGAGATTTTTGATGATGATATGAAATTAAAATTTTATAAGAAAACAGATTGGAAAAAAAGTTTTGTTAAGTTTATTGAGGAGGAGGATGAAGATGATGATTTGCCTTTTTAAGTTTAATAAAATAAAATTAAGAATTAATAAATTTGCTTGCAATTCGATTTAGAATTTAGAACTAATAAAATTTAAAATATATCTTTGCGCCTTAGTGCCTTTGTGGCAAACAGTCATAACATGAAAATAATAGCAGTCATTCCCGCCCGTTACGCCTCTACACGATTTCACGCTAAGTTAATGCAGGATCTTGGAGGGAAAACAGTCATTTTAAGAACCTATGAAGCCGCAGTAAACACCCATTTGTTTGATGATGTTTTTGTGGTTACAGATTCTAATTTAATTTTTGACGAAATTGTAGTTCATGGCGGAAAAGCCATTATGAGTATCAAAGAACACGAATCGGGGAGTGACCGAATTGCTGAAGCGGTTGAAAATCTGGATGTGGATATTGTAATCAATGTTCAGGGAGACGAACCTTTTATTAATGCCGAACCTTTAAAAGAGGTAATTGAAGTTTTTAAAAATGACGTGGATAAAAAAGTAGATTTGGCTTCATTGATGTATGAAATCAAAGACGAGGAGGAAATCAATAATCCTAATAATGTGAAAGTGGTGTTGAACCAAAATAATTTTGCATTGTATTTTTCGCGTTCGGTAATTCCGTATCCAAGAGAGCAAAATGTAGGTGTTCGCTATATGAAACACATCGGAGTCTATGCTTTTAGAAAACAAGCCTTATTGGATTTTTATCATTTGCCAATGAAATCTTTGGAAGCTTCTGAAAAATTAGAACAACTGCGTTATTTGGAATTTGGTAAACAAATCAAAATGGTTGAAACAACTCATGCCGGAATTGGTATTGATACCAAAGAGGATTTAGAAAAAGCCCGAAAAATAGTTTAGTTTTAAACAAACGTTATATTTTGCCACCAATTCACGAATTGAAAATAAAATTTATGAATTCGTGGCTTTATTTTATACAGCTGCGTTTTTTCTTGATTTTGCTTAATTCAATTTCAAACTAATTTTTCAATAACAATTAATTCATTGTGATTTTCGACTCTTGGAATTGATTTTATAGCAAAATCTTCTTTTTTGAATTCGCTTATTAATTTATGATTGCGAAGATTTTCGGCTTGGTTTAATAGCATTGTATTAAAAAGTATAAAACCTTTACTTTTTAACAGAAAGCAAATTCGGTCAATAAAAAAAGATTCGAAAAGAAAATTTGGCATTTTAGTATCCTGAAAAATATCAACTACAATCAAGTCATATTTTTCAGTAGTTTTCAAAACAAATTCAAAAGCATCATCAATTATAATTTGAAGTTGCGGAATTTTATTTAGATTAAAAAACTGATTGGCCATTTTAATAATTTCCGAATCAATTTCAACTCCTGTCATTTTTCCTTTGAACTGAATGTCGTCAACTAAAGTTTTGATGACACTTCCTCCAGCAACGCCAAGGACTAAAATATGTTCCATTTTTTTTATTTTGGCAAAGCCAATATTTTTTAAGCCTAATTTCAAAATGCGTTGCAAACTTCCATAAGAATAATTGGTGTTTAGTGAGTCCATCACTAAATTGCCATTTGCCCAGGTAATTTCTAAAGATTTGCTTAAAGCTGATTGTTGACTGTAAATTTTTATTGGATAGAAATAGCTCAGTAATCGTTTTAACATACATGGGATTTTCTCAAAAATAACTTTTATATTTTATATTTTAAAATTTTACAATTTAA
>NZ_JBCFQK010000030.1:0-33860 GCF_041729735.1 Flavobacterium magnesitis
TCCAATAATGGCAATTTTTTGGCCTTTAACTTTTTCATTAATAAGATTAATTTTCGCTCTACCTGAATTAGTATCAATATATTGAAAAACATCAGTATCAATCGAGTTTTCTCTAATCCTGAAAGTCTTTTCAGTAACTAACGGATCAATACTTTTGGCAGGAGAACTAATAATAGTACCATAAGTAGATACTTTTTCATAATAATCAGCATATCCACTTTGTGGTTTGTTAGAAAAAGAAAAATTAATCACAATACCATTACCAAGGTTTTGTTGATTGGAATGTTGAATAGCTGTGATAATACTACCATCGGCATTGCAAGGATATTCACCTATGAAATTGATCACGTGTGTACTTGGCTTAATAGTTCTTTGACTATTAGCCAACGACAATTCACTAACCAAAATACCATATTTAACTTCTCTAAGATGAGTTACATAAGGTATATGGTGGATAAGTAAATATCCACCTTTAACCTCAAGTTCATAACCTTCATCTTGTAACCTTTTAAGGTCGGGACTATGATTTATTAGTTGCTGTAACATTGAATACCATTTTATTAGTTACAAAAACTTTATCACCTTTAACCATACTACCTTCAGGATTTTGATGAGGTCCTTTAGCATAAGTTACCGTATAAACAGTGTTTGGATTTTCTTGAAAATTTCCAAATGCCAATTCAACAACTTGCTTAAAACTTATAGTTTTTTCACACCATTGTTTTTCTCTACCATTTACAATGATAATGAATTCAGTAACTTCTTTTTTGGAATAGAATTTTTCCTTTCCAGGTCTAGCTAAATCAACAATGTCATTGTCCTCAATTAAATCATCTTCCCATGGCTGTTTATTATCCAAAAAGATTTGATAATCATCTGGAATATTTCCTTGTCTTCTAATTTGAGAACCTTTAATATACTGCTTATCAGTTTCAAAATTTTTCCCATCAACAGAGTACTTTAATTTCTGCTTGATATAAAATTGCTCAATTCCAGTTCTTGCTAGGTCAACGACTTCATCGTTTAAAATAGCATCATCTTTCCAAGGTTCAACTATATCTAAGAATAATTTACAATCAAGTGGTAAGCCTCTCAGTTCTTTCAACTGTTTTCCAGTGATAAACTGTTCGAACCATTCAAACTTTTTGCCTTCAATAATTAATGTTAAGGAAGGTCTTCCTTTTTGGTCATCTTGACCGTCTACATCTGTGTTCATAATGAATACGTTTTAATTTATTTAAAATTTTAACACTCCATATCCTTAAAAAACTCTCGGAGTTATGAGTTTCAAGCGGTTTTTGTTGCTAAAAATTTGTTTTTATAAAAAAACGCATTAGTTTTACACAACAAAATAGAGGGATACTCAGGTGATAAGCCTAAGTATTTGAAAGTCGTCGAAAAACTTATTCCCTAATAACCCAATCCGTACCGCCAAGTTCGATTGGGTTTTTTTTATTTATCAGCTCATGTTTTTAATTTCTTAATTACTTTATCTATTTCTTCCATTGGTAATCTGTCATTAACTGTTTTGAGTTGCTCCAGCAAAGCAATAGCTTTAGACTTATCCAATATATTCTCTTCAACCAATTTCTCAATAACCCAAATACTACCGTGAACTTCAACACCATGTTCTTTGGCTTCCAATTTCAATTTTCTATCACAGGTAAGTAATGCACAATTAAGTTGAATCGACTTCCAAAGCATTGTTTTATCGGGCAATGATTTCAGGTTTCTCTTTGTTGCAAATTGGTTTACAGCATCTTGCTCTTCATCAGTCAACATAATAACGTTTAACTTTTGTGATCTTTTATAAACCTCAAATTCAACAACCTGATTAGCTATTACAATTTCATTATATACAAACGAAGTAGTAGAGATTTCTGCTTTCAAAGCAAAAAACTCTGGTAAAATCTCCAATTGGTAGAGATCAAATAGTACACTTACATCTGTAATAATTAATTTCATACCAATAATTTCATTTTACCGCGCAATTGCCAAGCTGTTATGCCCGAAAAATAAGCTGCTTCATTAATTGTCAGAACTTCTTTTGCTAAACCTAAATACACCAATCGCTCCATACGAGTAGGTTCTTCTTTACTCCTGTACCTACCAGGTTCACTATTAGGCACATGATAACCTCTCTTTTTATACCCAACATGGAACTTTCTTAAAATAAAATCGTTCAATATCCCTAATCGATGTGCCCTATGAAAAATAGCAGTAAAGGATATTCCCCAACGCTCTTTTATAATTTCTAATTCTTTTTGATAAAAATGAAAACGTTGTTTATGCAACTCTTTTTTTGCCATTTCTTCTGGATACAATACAGCACATGCAAAAACATGACATAATTTTTCCTCTTCGGAATGTTTCAAATCTTTTGAAAAAGTCAATGCGTGATGTGCCAATTCATGCAATGCAGTAAATCGTTTTCTAACCACATCATCATTAGCACTGATACTCTTTTTCAATACAATGATTTTTCTGTCTCCAACAGTAGCTTTCATACCATCAAAAGCATCATTAACTAAAAGATCAATAACTTTATAACCTTTATCCTCTAGCATTTCAACAACATCTGGTATTGGATCATATCCTAAATTCCATTCTTCTCTTAATTTTTTGGCCGCATCTTCCGCATCTTCCGCATTTTTAATTTCTTTATCAAAATTAAAATAGTCATATTTCTCATTTAGTTGAAGAATATCCTCTAATTCAAAATACCTTTCAAAACAGTCTTTAGCTTTTTCAATAACAGAAGCTTCTTCTGTCTTAGATAGTTTTGAACTGTATTTTCTAAAATCAATACTCTCAAATTCAACTTTAACACTAGGTACCGAATAAAAATAATCTATAGAAACATTTAATGAATTAGCCAAAGCAATTAAAACTTCACTATCTGGCTTCATGACTCCTTGCTCATATTTATTCAAAGACTGCTTGCTAACTAGGCTATCTAGTTTGTCGGCAAGTCCTTGAAGAGACAAACCTGCCATTCTTCTAGCAGATTGTAGTCTATTTGCAAATACATTTTCCATAATTAAAGATTTAAACTATCAGTTTGTTGACAAAAATACAAAAAAAATATTATTTGTCAACAAGCAATTAAAAAATACTTATAAACAATATCTTCATTTCAATTGCTACTTCATCCTAAAAAATCTAAAAAGAAATTACCTTTTAACACAAGATAAACCCCATAATTTGGGGTTTATCTTGCAATGATTGGTAATAAAAATTAATTTATGCTATTATATCAAATATTTCAGATATTTTTTCATAATCCATTATCTCATTCAGCTGCACAAAACTTTCATTTAGTCCAAGTATTCCTAAACTCAAGTCTTTGTTTGCTTCATTTCGCTAATTTCATTTTAAGAAAGCAATATTGATTAAAAATTGTTTTTTTAATCAATTAATTTTTTTGTTTTTATTAAGTCGTTAAAATCGAAGAAGTTAAACTCTTTTATAGTAATGCACCATTTATCACTAAATTCAGTATTTTTACATAGTGAAATGCCTAACAAAAAAGAAAATTAAATAAATAAAGTAAGCATTACAAGTGACCAATAAAGAAAAATAAAGAACACTTGAAACAATCAATAAACATAGCGACAATTTTTCCCAAACACTTATTTTGGGATATGGATCTTAATACCCTTAGTCTTTCTAAAGACAAGGATATTATCATCCCAAGAGCCTTGTTTGCTACTACTCAGGAAACTTTTACCACAGATATTGCCCTTTTGGAGCAATTCTATTCCAAAACACAAATCCTAAAATACCTCAAAACCACAAAAGAGCGTGTAAGCAATGAAGTTTGTGCCTTGGTAGCAATGAGATACAATGTTCCCGTTTTTGCACGTTTCAAACAAGAACCATTCGGAGTAAAAATCAGGTAATTTTCTACAATCAAAAAGGAATAGAATTTTGAGAAATTAGACACTATAAAGTCCAGCAATAGATACATATCTATAACCATTACCTCATTCAGCTTCACAAAAATTGCTCCTAGTCCAAGTATTCCTAGCATCAATTCTTTGTTTGCTTCACTTCGCTAATTACATTTGCAGTAACTTTAAAACAATTGACTTCTAAACCTATTACAAATGAAATGGATTACCAGAGAACGCCCAAAAATTGATCGAATAGCTTCTCCTTGGTTGATAAAAACTTTTGTGGACAAAGAAGCGGAATTTATTTATGTTCCATTCAATGAAGTTTTAGATAAAGCAAAAGAATTGGATGCCATACCATTTGACATCCCTAATGTTGAATTCACTCATTATGAGGAAAAAAGCACCTTTGACTACATTGTAAAAAAATATGAAATTAAAGACCCTGCTATTCTAATTATAGCGGATATTGTTCGTGGTGCAGACACAGACAGACACGATATTGCAAAAGAATCGGCGGGACTTTGGGCAATTTCAGCGGGGCTTTCCTATAATATTACGGACGACTATAAATTGCTAGAAAGCGGAATGGTTATTTATGATGCGTTATACAGTTGGGCAACGCATTTATACAAACAAAAACATTTACAGAATAGTCCTTTTGAAAATCTACTGCACGAAGTGTATCATAAATTTTTGAAGAAAGAAAAAGCAAATAAGAAGAAAACACCTGCTTGGGTCAAAGATTTAAAAGCAATGATTCAGGATCAAATAGACACTCAATTCACTTTTGACCTAAAGAAGATTTCCAATGACTTGGAACTGAATCCTTCTTATTTATCAAGAGAGTTTTCCAAGTATTTTGAAGACCTTAATTTTGGTGATTATGTTAGAAAATTACGAATAGAAAAAGCAATTTCCCTTATTCAAAATTCAACCTATACACTTACCGAAATAGCTTATATGACAGGCTTTTCAGATCAAAGCCATTTTACGAGAATCTTCAAACAGAGTACAGGAAAAAATCCTTCTTCTTATCGAAAAAGTTCTCAAAAAGGTAATTCAGATACAAAAGGTAAATAACATCCTATTTCGACCTTTTTAGTATAACTAGTTTTGTATCATAAATAAAAAAGATATGATACAAATTAGATCTGTACTCCTTTTAGCCTTGTTGGCATTGAGTACAACTGTTTTTTCCCAAACTACTTATCCAAAAATAACCGGATATTTTTCTGTGATGCATCCTATAGTAACTTTAAGTAGCGAAGAAACCGCTGTAAACTTCAGAGATTATTATTCAGTTAATTTTCCAACAGGAATCAATATTTGGAAAAGTGCCAAAATTGGATTTTCTTTTGAAATAGCCCCCAACATAAAAACTGACGATGGAATCAGCAAAGTAAATAGTGTGTTATTTCATCCGGGAGTTTTGGTAGCATTAGGACACGGCTACACTTTTGCAGGCAGACTAGCCTTTGAGACTAGTGGCAGATTTGGTGTTACACCAGTAATAACCAAAACAGTTATAAAAAATACGAACAGCAGTTTTTATGTTTCGCTTCCATTCCCAATACGTTTTGGAAATGATCATCCCGCTACATTTACTTCAGGTATTCAACTTGGTATTGCCTTTTAAAAAAAAATATGAAAGAGAACCCAACATACACGTTAAAAGAATTACTTCTTTATTTCCTAAAATTAGGAACAATTGGTTTTGGAGGTCCTGTAGCATTGGTTGGCTATATGCACAAAGATTTAGTCGAAAACAAAAAATGGATTTCAGAAGAAGAGTATAAAGAAGGTTTAGCCTTAGCACAATTGGCACCAGGTCCATTAGCTGCGCAATTGGCGATTTACCTTGGATTTGTACATTACAGTTTTTTGGGAGCAACTTTGATAGGATTTGCTTTTGTATTGCCTTCTTTCATAATGGTGGTACTATTGGGAATCGTTTATAAATTATACGGGGGATTGTCTTGGATACAAGCCGTTTTTTATGGCGTAGGAGCATCAGTTATTGGCATTATTGTAATGAGTTCTTATAAACTGACTTTAAAATCTATCGGTAAATTCAATTTAACTTCTTTTAAAACCAATTGGTTATTGTGGTTATTTTTTATAGTTGCTGTAATTGTAACATTGGTTACACAGCAAGAACAAGTTTTGCTATTTGTATTGGCAGGAATCATATATATGTTTGTCAAAGCACCTCCAAAATGGTTTAATGGTAAAACTGCCAATTCTATTGTGCTGTTGCAAATGGGTTTTTGGAGCTATGACAATTCTACTCTGATGAAAATTGCCATCTTTTTTGCCGAAGCAGGAGCATTTGTGTTTGGTAGTGGATTGGCAATTGTACCTTTTTTACATTCAGGCGTGGTAGTAGAAAATCATTGGCTGACGGAACATCAATTTGTAGATGCGGTTGCTGTTGCAATGATTACACCAGGTCCTGTTGTTATTACTGTTGGTTTTATCGGTTATTTAGTTGCAGGTTTTCCGGGTGCTTTAGTTGCTGCTTTAGCTACGTTTTTGCCGTGTTATTTATTTACGATTGCTTTAGCTCCGTCGTTTAAGAAAATTGCACAAAATCAATCTATCAAAGCTTTTGTTGATGGAATTACTGCTGCTGTTGTAGGTGCATTAGTCGGAGCTGTTGGTGTAATTGCTTCCAGAAGTATTTTGGATATTCCAACAGCACTAATAGCTATTTCCACCATTTTTGCTTTACTTTATATCAAGAAAATTCAAGAGCCTTATATTATTGCTGTTGCAGCAGTTGTAGGAGTTATTATAAAATTGATACTATGAACAGAAAAGATTTCTTAAAATCGAGTACATTGTTTGGCGCAGCAGCATTAGTGCTTCCTACTACAAATGCTTTTGCTAACAATTTAGCAGACAATTCAATTGATAAATTGGTAGATGCCAATGGTAATTATATTCAGCAAACATTGCCATATAGCGAAAACTTTCTTGAGCCTTATATGGATGCCGAAACCTTGCATTTGCATTATACTTTTCATCACGGTGGAGCAGTAAAAGGAGCGAACAAGGATTTGCAAATGATAAAAAAAGCATTGGACGAAAACAATTTGGAAACAGTTGATTTTTGGACAAAAAAACTATCCTATCATTTTTCATCACACATCTTACATTCCATATTTTGGACAAATCTTACGAATAAAAGCAACTTACCGAAAGGAGATTTACTGAAACGAATTGAGAAGAGCTTCGGTAGTTTCGACAGATTAAAAGTATTGATTGCTGCCACTGCCAAAAATGTGGACGGCAACGGTTGGGGTATTGTAGCATATCAACCTTATAGTGATAGTTTGGTAGTTCTACAATGTGAAAACCACGAAAAACTAACACAATGGGGAGCGATTCCAATATTAGTTATTGATGTTTGGGAACACGCTTATTATTTAAAATACAAAAATAAACGTACTGATTTTGTAGATGCCCTTTTTAATATCATCAATTGGGATAATGTGGCATTAAGATTGAATGATGCTTTGAAATTAATGAAATAAAACTATAGAAATAACATCAAAAAAGATCTTGCCCATTTTCATAATTGGATAGATCACAAATATCTTTCTTATGCTTTTTCGAAAAAACAAAAAACACCTATCAAATCTTTATGAAATGATGGGTGTTTTACCGAATTAATAATCTGTATTTCTATATTTGCATCTCTAATAAAAACCTGACAATGGAATTTATCTTAATCATTCTAGTTATATTCCTATTATTCTACGTTCCTAAATATTTTAAAAAACGTAAAAGATAAAAAACTCTTTTCTTCAACCTATAATTGATACTTCAACAAAGTAGCAACGACTTCATAATATTCTTTTTCAATTTCTAAATAGGAATTAAAAGTAGTGTTATAATAGTTCAATTCTACAAAATATTCCAAAACTGAAATTTGTCCAGCTGATAAAGCTTTGTCTAATAGTTTTATAGGTTCTACAGATTGGTTTATTTTTTCGTAGTCATTTAGAATACCTTTCAAGCTTTCATAACGACCATAAAGCTGTTTTATTTCGTAATAATGCTCATTGGTGTGGTCTGTCAAAGTACTTTCTGCAAATGTCATTTTAGCTTTTTGAAGTTTTACAGTGTTCCTGCTTTCCCAAAGAGGTAAAGAAATCCCTGTGTGTATTCCGTTATAGGTTTGCCCTAAAATACCTTGATAATGATACCCAAGTTCCATTTTTGGCAGCGCTAAAGCTTTGCTTACATCAATTTGTTTTTGAGCTATTAGCTTTTCTTGCTCTAACGTTTTTCTAATATAATCTTGCTCTTCAATTTCCTTTTCCAGTGTTTCAAAATTTGGAATGGCAGGAATATCAAAATAAACAACATCGGTTAAATTTATTGCAGTTCCGCCGTTTAAACTTGTAAGTTGTTCATTGAGTTTAGCAATAATCGAAATATTATCTTGAAACTGTTTTTTAATTTCTAACAATTGAATTTCAGCTTTGTTGACATCCAAAATAGTACCATCACCAGTAGATAGTTTCTTTCTGAAATTTGCCAACCATTTTTCAGTCGCTTCTTTTCTTTTGGTCAAAGGAACTTGCAATTTGTTTCGGTAAACCAATTCAATACAAATCTTTTTGGCTTCCAAAAGCAACTCTTGGTTTACCATTTTTAATTGTAAATCAGCTTGAATTCCTAATTGATCGGATAATTGATTTTTCTTTCCATAGACAGTCGGAAAATCAAAAGATTGTGTAACTACAATATCGGTTTGATTTCCGGCATTAGCAGGACTTCCTTTTAAATAATCATATTCTACGGTAGGATTGTACAATGAATTTCCAGTTTTATACTGCACTTTTTGAGCATTCCAATATTGGGTATTGGCTTGTATGGTTTTATTATTTTTGGCAATTTCAGTTAAGGCATTCTCAATAGTAGATTGAGAATACCCTAAACTAAAAATTACCATTGCTACAATAAGGAATAGTCTATTTTTCATTTCTTTCATTTTTTCGATTAGATAAATAATACACTACCGGAACAATAAAAATGTTCAATAATGTTGAGGTCAACAGACCGCCTAAAATAACTTTAGCCATTGGACTTTGAATTTCATTTCCAGGCAAATCACTTGCAATTGCTAACGGAATTAAAGCCAATCCTGCGGTTAAGGCAGTCATTAAAATAGGGCTTAATCTATCTTTTGAACCTTGAATAACTGTTTCATAAAGCGATAACCCTTCTTTTTCTAACGTTTCGTAATGAGAAACAAGTAGAATTCCATTTCGTGTAGCAACTCCAAATAGTGTAATAAACCCAATAATAGCAGGAATACTCAAAATTCCACTTGTGAAATAAATACTGAATACACCACCAATTAATGCTAATGGTAAGTTCAGCAAAATGATAGACGCTGTTTTAATTTTTTTAAATTCCTGAAACAGAATTAAAAAGATAACCAATAATGAAATAAGTGAAGTTAAAACCAATGTTTTTGAAGCTTCTGCTTCGGCTTCAAATTGTCCACCATATTCGATATGATATTCTTCAGGTAATTTTACTTCTTCATTAATGATTTTTTGAATATCAGCCACTACACTTTTTTGGTCACGACCCGAAACGTTGGCAGAAACAACCGTTTTACGTTGCACATTTTCTCTATTGATGGTATTGGGTCCCGATGTGCTTACAATATCAGCTACATAATACAATGGAATTTTTTTACCATCGTAGGTATCAATCATAGCGTTTTTAATGTTTTCAATTTTACCTTTGTTGGCATCATCAAAACGAAGCATTAAATCAAAGGTTTTGTTACCTTCATAAATTTCAGATACTTTTTCACCAGCAAAAGCCACATCAACAAATTCATTAAACTGACCTATTGTAATTCCGTATTGGTTCAACACATCACGTTTCGCTTTAATTTGAATTTGCGGAATTTCAACTTGTTGTTCCACACTCAAATCTACCAATCCTTCAACATTTTGAATTTTGGCTTTTATTTCATTAGAAATTGTAAAAAGTTTATTCAAATCATTACCAAAAATCTTGATGGCAATATTGGCTCTTGTACCTGATAGCATATGGTCAATACGGTGTCCAATAGGTTGTCCGATAGTAATATTAGCTCCTGTAACTCCTGCTAATTTTTCTCGAACATCAGCCATAAATTCTTCACGGCTTCGTTCTTCTAATGTAAAAGGAGCATCAATTTCGCCTGCATTTACACCTTGTGCGTGTTCATCGAGTTCGGCTCTTCCGGTTCTTCGGGTTGTAATTTTTATTTCCGGAACAGATAGTAGTGCTTTTTCGACTTGTGTACCTATTTTGTTACTTTCCTCTAATGATATTCCAGGTAAACTAACTGCACTAATTACTAATGAACCTTCGTTAAATTCGGGTAAAAAACTCCTTCCCAATTGACTCATTACAAACAAGGAAACTAAAAATAAGCCACCCGCAACAATCAATACTGCTTTTTTCATTTCCATAACTTTGTTCAAAGCATTGGAATATACTTTTTGCAAACGTTCAACCAACCAACTTTCCTTATGCTGTTTTAAAAGCATTTTATCATTAGTCAATAAGTAACTTGCCAATACAGGCGTTAGTGTAATTGAAACAATTAGCGATGCAAACAACGCCACTATAAAAGCAATTCCAAGCGGAGCTAATAATTTCCCTTCCATTCCTGATAAAAAGAACAAGGGCAAAAAGGCAACAATAATGATAAAAGTGGCATTGATTACAGAACTTCTAATTTCAAATGAACCATCAAAAATAACAGTCAGTTTGTCCTTTTGTTCTGATTTTGGCTTTAGGGCATTTTCTTTGAGTCGTTTGAAAACATTTTCCACATCAATAATGGCATCATCAACCAAATCACCAATAGCAATTGCCATACCTCCTAAACTCATAGTATTGATCGTAAAACCAAGCCATTTTAAAGTTAATATCGCAACAATTAATGAAATGGGAATCGCCAATAACGATATAAACGTAGCTCTCCAATTCATCAAGAATAAAAACAGAATGATGATTACAAAAGCAGTTCCTTCCAATAATGTTTTTTGAATATTACTAATAGAAGCATTAATAAAATCAGCCTGACGGAAAATTTTAGTATTAATATGCACATCTTTTGGCAAATTCTTCTGAATATCAGCAATAGAAGCATCAATAGTTTCAGTAAGTTCTAACGTATTGGTTGAAGGTTGCTTCATTACGGTCATAATTACAGCAGGTTCTCCTTTTAGCGAACCATCACCAATTTTTAAAGAAGCTCCAATTTTAATTTCGGCAACATCTTCAATTTTGATGGGATTTCCATTCTGCATTTTAATTACAGATTTGCCTAAAGCTTGAATTTCATTAGTTCTACCAATACCTTTAACGATGTATTCGTTATTGTATTCATTCATAAAACCACCAGAGGAATTACCATTAGCTTCTTCACTTGCTTTTAATAATTCATTCAGTGAAATATTATAATAGTTCATCTTTTGAGGCGAAGCCAAAATTTGATACTGCTTGTATTCTCCGCCAATTAAAACAACTTGTGAAACACCACCTGTTGCTAATAATCTTGGTCGTATCGTCCAATCGGCAATGGTTCGTAAATCAATTTGAGAAGTTTTATCTGCTGTTACACTGACCAACATAATTTCTCCCATAATAGAAGATTGTGGTCCCATTGTTGGGTTTCCAACACCTTGTGGTAATTTCTCGGCTACTGCGGTTATTTTCTCATTTACAATCTGCCGTGCTTTGTAAATATCAGTGTCCCATTCAAACTCAACCCACACAATAGAAATTCCTGCAGAGGATGAAGAACGAACACGTCGAACATTGGTTGCACCATTTACCGAAGTCTCAATAGGAAATGTAACCAATTTTTCTACTTCTTCAGGAGCCATACCGTGTGCTTCAGTAAGCACCACAACGGTTGGAGCAGTCAAATCAGGAAATACATCCACTTCCATTTTGGAAGCAACAACGCTACCAAAAATCAACAGTAAAACCGATGCTGTCACTACAAAAAACCGATTGTGCAGTGAAAATTTAATTATTTTATTTAGCATAAGTTATGTGTTAATGTTCGTGTCCGTGAGCAGGCAAAGCACCTGATGCGCTAGATAATTTGATTTGATAACCACCTTTTGTAACTACTCTTTCATTTTCAACTATTCCTGATAGAACTTGTACATTTAAGCCATCACTCGCACCTAGTTTTACTTCTCTTTTTTGGAAACTTTCGCCACCAATTTGCACATACACATAGAAAATTCCTTGTTCTTCAATAAGAGCAGAAATAGGAACGACTAAAGCATCAGCAATAGTGGAGGATTTAAGATAAATTTCAATTATCGAACCCGAAACCAATTGACCTGCATTATCAATTTCAAAAGTTACAGGAATAAAAGGTGTAGAAGCAGAGGCACTTTTACCATAAGAAACAATTCGACCATTTAATGCAGTTGTATTATAAACAACATCACTTTGTGGTGTTTTAAAATTAGCCGATGTAATACTTGATAATCTACTAAAGTAGTTTTGTGAAACATTAGCTTGAACCAATAATCTTTTGTTTTTTGAAATAGTAGCTAACGGTGTTCCCGATGGTACAAATTGTCCTTCGGTTACCAATACATTTTTCACAAAACCAGACATCGGAGAAAGCACATTCTGACCTTTAGCACTATAATTTTTTGATACCGTATTATAGGAAGTTTGTGCATTTTCAAATTGTAATTTTACTAGTTGATGGTCTTTTTCTGAAACGATTTTATCAGCGACTAATAATTTGGAACGCTCATAATCTGCTTTAGCCTTTAAATAATTCGCTTTGGCATCTTTAACAGAAGCATCAATATTGCTTTCTGTCATATCAGCTCCAGTAATCGTGAAAAGTGAATTTCCCGAATTTACAGCAGAACCTACAATCGTATTCTTGCCTGAAAAAACAACTACACCACTAGCTTTAGCGGTTACAATCATTTCATCTCCAGGAGCAGAAAGAATTTGACCGCTTGTTTTAATTACATCATTGAAAGTTTGTTTTTTAACTGCTTGATTAGCAAATTCCACTTTCCAAGCCTGTTCTTTTAAATAAGAGATATCGCCTGTTTCAGCGGGTTCAGGTTGTTTGGCTAATGCGGTTTTCATATCGGCATAAACCACTACATTTTCAATAGTAATTTTATCGGTAAAATCTTTGGTAACAATGTCAAAAACTAAAGTTCCTGTTCCGGCTGTCTTCGGACTTAAAGCCAAACGAAATATTCCCGGAGAACTCGGTGCATCAACTGAATTTTTTATTCCGTTTTCTCCAACAATCAAGCTAACAGTTATTTTAGCATCAGTCAAAGCTTTAAAGTTTTCACCCAAAACAGTAAGATGGGAAGCAAACTTTGACGTTTGACCAACAACTAACGGTTTAAATTCAACAAAAAGTTCTGTCTTTTCTGTATAAAGTGTGTAAGCCAATGGTTCTAATGATGAACCCTCTTTAACCTCTTCTTTGTTGTTGCAACTTGTAAATCCTATTAAGAATAAACATAGAAGCAATATTTTTTGTGCTATTTTCATATAGTATAAAGTTTAATTTAATGCCTGTAATTACAATAATTACAGGCATCAAAAATTAATTAATGGTCGTGTTTCTCGCCATTTTCGTGTTGGTGATCGTGCGCTTCTTTTGTAGCTGTACTATCTTTGCCAACAGTAAATTCTTCTTGGGCAACCGAATCGGTTTCGTGATTCGTATGCACTGCACCATCTTCGTGTTGATGCGTTCCATCTGTGTGATCGTGTCCGTGTTCTTCGGTTTTCTTACCATTACAAGCAGTAAATAGCATTCCTGCAACTGCCATTGAAAGCAATAATTTTTTCATTGATTTTGTTTTTAGAAAGTTGTATATATGAAAATAACTTAAAGCCCAAAAAAGGCAATAAGTGTCCTGTAATTCAAATAATGAATAGTTTAGCTAAAAAGTGTGGGCGGACCACGAAACTGTAAGGAATGTAAATGGGGAGAAATAAAAATAAGCGGTTCATTATTTCGAACTGCTTCTTTTTTATGATAATAATATCCAATAGAATTTGTAAAAACTGAAATTGAATGTAGTACAAAAACCTGATTTGGAACTTCTTTAACAATCTTAACAACATCTTCTAATTGACTGTTGGAAAAAGTATCTGAAGAGTGGTTAAAATGAGAAAATAATAATGACAATGGACTTTCATCCGATTTTTCTTCGTGATGATGATGATGATGATGGTGTTTTCCATCGTGATGATGTTCTACTATATGGGTATGCGGAAATAAGCTATGTCCTAATTGAATAAAACAAGCTATAAAAAGAAACAATATGTAAATTGACTTTCTATACATTGCAACAAAAGTAAGTAATTTTTTCAAAAGTAAATAGAGACAAAAAACTTAATCATTATCTCATTTTGCTAATTAAATTTCCAATAACGAGAACATTCTTTTCGTTCGTTGGTAAAAAGACGTTTTACATTTCATAAGCCACTTCTTTGCCAACGCTCCAAAAGTTTTTGTACGCCCTAGAACGTTTACTATTCAAAAGAAATTTAATGGTAGGGCAACAAAAACTTTCCCCAAGCTGTGTTACATAATTGAGTATTATAATTCATCACAAAGCGTTATTATTGTTTTTTGGTTTTTGTAATGAAGTTATAATATCATTTATGTAAAACAGCCCCTCACCCAACGCGCTAGCCAGTGGCTCCAGGACAACTTTTTTTATTGCTCCCTCGCACCTGCCAGCAATAAAAAAAACCGTCCTTCGCCACTGTCTTTAACAACGTTCGCTATTTCATAGGACGTTTACGGAACTCCCTCCTTTCAAGAACTTTCACGGTCACTGTTTTTAGCAACTTTGTGTTTAAAGCGGTAGTGTTTGCATTGCTTTTATGAGTAGAAAAATGGCTTTAATCTGTATTTAATTTGCCTATGGATAAAGCCATTTCTCTACCCATAAAACCAAAAAGCCAGCAAGAGTGTGATTTTTTATTTGCCAGAACCATCGAAGTAATTGTTTTCACGATGGCCAAGATGCCATAGCAATTTCCAAGCACTTACTTTCTGAATACTAAATTCTGCAAACTGAACACCACCTTAGGCATCAAGCCATCATAAAAACAATCAGAAACACCACAGCAAGCAAATAAAAAACCACACACTTGCCTGCGCTACTGCCCCATCGCACTAGGAATTATCTTTTCATTGTTTTTGTAAGTATTGAAAATCACTTTACAACATTTACTGTAATTTGAAAAATTCCTGAAAAAGTGATTTTCAATACCCACAAAATCAAGTCCAGGAAAGAGTATGAAATTTTAAATCAGAAAAATAATAGGAATGGATTTTACATTTCTTTTTTCTGCTTTAAAATTCCATACCCTTTCTGAAGAACTTCCATCTTTCGAATCAACTTTTTTTGATCCCATTTCATAAGAAATCTATCGGTCAAGAGAAAAATAAAAAAATAAATAAAAAGAAAGTAAAGGTAAGCTCCAGTTTCAAGAAAAGAAAGTTCAAGCCTACGGTTTTCAATAAAATCTCCACCCTACGTTTTCGTTTCGCATCAACTTTTGACTTGAATCAAAACTCCATTTCCGAACAACTCCATCCTAAAATCCCGGGTAGTATTTTCTTGAAAAAACTTGCTTTTCTTGAAACCTCCACTTGAGAGACGACTTTCTTTTTTTTCCTTTTTTCTTTTAAAAAATTTCATATGTGGCGAGTTCAGCGAGTCACATTATCTTAAAAACCGAAAGTATGCCAAATTTTATCATCAAAACCCACCAAAAAAATACTGCTTACACAAAACCTCATTTGTTCATACTTAACAAAGGAATGAACAGCGGTAAGCCCCAAAAAGAGCCATTTACGAACAGTTTTGTAATCATTTTTCAAAAGGAAGAAGATTGTGAGAATATATTTTTTGTGGCTTACAGCTTATGGAAAACCAAGTTTTGGCATCCCTATTTAGTTGGTTCGGTTATTCCGTTTTTGCGCCTTCCAGATTTTTCAAAAGAATTCAATCTAAAAGCCAGTTTGATGATGCAGGAACACGAAGAGCATCAAAAAAACATCACAGCTCTCAAACTCTTAGAAAAAAAAGAAAAACAATTTCACGAAAACATCAATCTTATCAATGATCTAAGAAGGGTGATTTTATATCGTTATTCCAAAAAATAAACTCTAATTTAAAATCGATAAATAATGAAACTATTTATTTTGTACCAAACAGACAATTGGAAATCCAAAGCATCACGAATATGTTTTGGTATTTTCGACACCAGAGCTAAAGCCATTGACAGCGCAAAATGGCAAGATTTATACAACCCAAATTCAGAAGTGGTAGTTTTAGAAGTTACTCTTAATTTATTTGAGGAAATTTGATTTTTAAACATAAAAAAAGCCCAATCCTTGCGGGTTGGGCTCTAATATTGTCTAATCCAAAGGTCACCACAACTAGAATTAGACTATTTTTTGTGCTTCTTAATGAAAATTTTGAGTACCAAAGATATTAAAAAACTGACTATTGCCCCAAGCGTGGCAAGAATTATAGTTTTCAACACATCTTCCGAATGTAAATTCGGTAAAACACTCAAAAATGTACCGCCAGCGGTACCCATTATAGTTGAATTACTGTGATCCATCTGCTTTTTCGGTTGTCAATTGGCTAACTGCCGAAATAACACCTCCAGCAACCGCCAAGTAACCTGCTAACGAAGTAACAACAATTGGCAAAGTTACTGGCGCAGCCAAAACAGTTCCGCCAATGGCGGCCAATGCCAAACCAATATTTCGAAGCACTTTGAAAAATTTTGGAGTTGGAGCTTTCGCTCTTTTTACTGCATTCATAAATTTATTTTTTTATCATTCCCATTTGGGAATCTGATTTAACAATCAATTCAACACTTTCATTATTGCTCAAAGCTTTATAAACCAATTCTTTTAATTTAGTAAAAGCTTTTCGAGACATCAGACCTAAACCTGGTCCTGAAAGTTTCGTTACTGGAGCAATACAACCCTTCAATTCTCGCAAAGCATTATTGGCTGGATGAAATAAAATTAAGCTTCTATTTTCTACATCAATTATTTCCAAATGCCATTGAAATTTCTTGCTGTATCGCTTTTTTATAAAATATTCCCCCTCCGGAATGCAGGAAACTTTCGTTTCGTTATTTTTCCAAGGCAATTCAATACTGTTACAAATGAATTTTCCCTCGCATTCGAGTTTACCATTCGTTCCATCGGGGAAATAAGTTCTGGTTATCGAGACAACCATTATACACCACTATCTACTTTCACAATCGATAATGGGTTATAAGAGCCGTTTTTCAACGAATACATTTGACCGTTTACCTCTTGATAAAACTCCAATCCCAAAGCCAAAAACAATGGTTTTGTACTGTTGGGAGTAACAGGATTCGAATGATTAATTGCCACTGTTGGGTTAATATCCCAAGGCAAAATAGCCGTTTCTGAATTCGAAACAACGAATGTTTCCGCTTCAAAATCAATTTCCGCCCCTGCAGAAATAATTTTAAAATGCGTAGAACCACTAGGCGCAGAAATCATATTCAATGGCAGAAACGGAGCCAAATCAACAGTAATATCGCCTGTTACACGATTAATTGTCGGCACAAAAGGAGCAAATAAACTAGTGCCCAATTTTCCACGAATATTGAATTCGAAGCCTCCTAAAAGTTCGGCTTCACCATCAATTACGTTTCGTAATCCTCTAACACTAGTTGTATCAGCTTGGATAACCTTAACCATTTGTTGAGTAAGACGACTCACCATTCTACCATCCGCAGAATTGATTAAAACAGCTCTCAAAGCCGTTCTTAGAATCTTTCCTGCCTTCCCGGCTCTACCAAACTCTGAACCATTTTCACGCGTTCTTTGAAACGCTGGATCACTTGCAATTCTGCTCGCATCTATTCCACCTTTTTCACGTGCTAAATGACCGTCTTTCGTCTTATAAAAAGTAATATCTCCGATAGTACCTTTCAATTTAATTATGCCTTTCTGTCTTGCCATAATTTCTAAAATTTAGATTAATAATTACTCTAAATCATCTTTCCGTTGCAACGCTTCCGACTGATTTCGAAACAAATTTTAACCAATAAAACAGAAGAAAAAAGCATGCACAGTTCCATATGTCACTAAGCGACACAAATGGCTTAAATAGCCATAAACACCTATCAAAAAACATAACAAATAACAGAAAATTGCAACTGAAATTTATATTTCAAAAATTCTTATTTTTGTATAGCTTTAAACATTGTTTAACAGCAGGTTTAGGTTAATCAAAGCCTAGTCAAAGGCATAGATAGTGTATGAAAATAGAAAAACAGAGGGTTTGCATCTATCCAAAGGACATACAGCGCATAACAGGCAAAAGTTATCGTCAAAGTACCAGATTAATGCAGAAAGCAAAAACTAACCTCAATAAGCTTGAAAATGAGTTCTTAACTATTGATGAGTTTTGTTCCTATGCAGGATTGAAATATGAACAAGTAGCTCACTTGATTTTTGGTTAATGACTAAAAAACACAGTACTAAAATTTAAACTTTAGAACCCCATTAACCTCACTATTAACTAGTTCATTTTTTAGTATTCATACCTTGATATTCAAGTTATTATCATTAAATTTGTACTATACGATTTATGATAATTTGAACAGTTACCTGAGGTGGTAAAATCGGTTACCCGAGAAAACAAACCTTTGTAAGACTGCAAGAAATATAGAATTTTGAGAATAGTTCTATTCCCGGCGACTCCACAGAAAAGCCTGTAAATTCAATTTTTACAGGCTTTTTACATAAAATATCAGAAAAGCTAAATTAATAACGAATGTTTATTGAATAAAAAATAGTAGTCGATTAAGCTGTACGATTTCTCTCTTTTTTTTTGAATAGCAGAACGAACCTTCGGGAGTTTGCATATACAATGAAGACATAAAAGCTTCATGAGAAACCACCACTTTTTTATCTTTAGACACTACAACATCCATTTCTATAACATCTACATCTTTACGGATAGCACTCATAAAAGCTGGAATTGTGTTTTCGGGAAAATTTCCTCTATCTCCCCGATGTCCTTGTATTTCAATATGCTGTTTTGCTAACGCATTCTCTTTCATTTTACATCCATAAAGAAGTATGAAAAACAGTAAAAGAAAAACTATTTTATAACTATTCATCCTTATTCTATTTAATGCTATCTATTCGATAATTTTCAGTTGCCGTATGTGTATTTCCAAACATATCAGTAGCTTTAACTTCTACTGTATGAGTTCCTAATTCTAGATTTGCTGGTATTTTTCCTTTCCAAACATGAGTACTAATCGAAGGATCAGAAGATCTTCTTCCTGGCATTAATTTCTCAGACAAATCCCATTCATATACTAATTCTACATAAGAAGGGTCTGCTTCAATAACACGTTCCATGCTTTTCCATTCTCCACTATCTACTCGGTAAACCAATTGATCATTTTCACTTCCCATAAAAAAATTGGCATATAAAGAAGATTTAGTACTCTTTCCTTTGGCTACAACCTTAGGTAAAAAAAGATTCATTTGATGCTCTTTTTCTTTTCCTGCCGCTTTATATACAACATTATAGGTAGTGCCTTTAAAATGGATAAAAGCATAACCTTTTGGAGTTCCGTCTCTCATTACAGAAATTGGAATTTCTTTTTCGTCTAATTTACCTGAGTACCAATCTCCTGAAGTTGTACCAACATTATAATGATGATGTGGTTTATCTTGCAACCAGCCTTGCTCTTTGCCTAAAAAATCTTGACGTTGCAAATGAGTATGTGCAGACAAAGACAAAGTATTAGGGAAGTCTTTCAACAAAACAAATAATTGTTCACGATCAGAATCTCTAAATGAATCATCGTTAGCGTCAGGCTCACTTATTGGAATATGGAAAGCCAATACAATTAAGTTATTTTTAGGTACAAATTGCAAATCATTTTCAATAAACTGTAATTGCTCAGTAGTAAATCCACCCCAATATCCTTTACTGTCTCGTGGATCTGGATAAAGAACATCATCCATGACAATAAAATGCACTTTACCATAATTGAAAGCATAATTAGCAGGACCAAAATGGGCTTCATAAGTCTCATCGGCTAAATTATCCTGAGTAGCATCAAAATTAAGGTCATGGTTTCCTAAAAGATTATACCATGGAATGCCTACTTTTTTTACCGCTTGAATATAAGGATTAAACAAACTCAAATCATTTCCTACCAAATCCCCCATGCTCAAACCAAATGAAACGTTTTTAATTCCTTCCACTTCAGCAACAATTCCTCTATAGAAATAATCGATTTCTTCTAAATTATAAGGTTGTGGATCTCCAAAAATAAGAGCAGTAAAATCCTCTTGCTCCTTTTGAGGAATCAATCCAAAATCGAGTGATTTTGGTAATTTACCAGTAGGAAGAACGCCTTCAAATTTCATTTTTGGAGAACCTGAAGGTTTGTGGATGTAAAAAAATTGAGGTTTGTTATTCTCATCCGTTTGAACTTTATAATCTGATGGCTTGATTATTGAAATAATAGCATCATTTTTAAGAGGCAACTCATATTGACCTTTCTTATCCGAAAGCACTACCTCAACACCGTTACAAACAGCAACGTTAGCAATTCCTTTTTCATTTTTTTCTTTTTTTCCGTTTCCATTAGCATCTTCGAAAACAAAACCTTTTACCGTATTTTGAGCAGAAACAGCTAGTGTAAAAAGCAGTATGAAACTGCTGATTGTTATTTTTTTCATTATTATAATTTATTAATTATCCCACCAAACTTTAGTATTAATAGTGTCTTCTCCTATCATTTTTACAGCTTCATTATAATTGTCTACATTGTACAATTGCTGATCTGTAGGGAAAGTAAATCGGGAAGGCATGATGCCGTTATTTCCCATTGCAGAAGTTTTAGGCAGAATAGGAAAACCAGTCCTGCGATATTCAAACCATTGTTGATAATCTGTAAAGTACAGCGCGTAGTATTTTTGCAACATGATTTGTTCTAATGTTCCATTGTATTGTACTATTGGGTTGTCAAAATAATCTGTTGGAATCACGGCTTTTACTTGTTCAATAGCTGCTTTAATTCCATTTTTATAATAAGATTCAGCATCAGAAATAAAACCACGTTGTGCTAATTCAGCTTTAATAAATTCCACCTCTGCATAAGTTAATAAGAAGATTTGCATTGGGTTTAATACTTGTGTCTGTGTTAAAGTAGAAGCATTGTATTTAAATTGAGAGTCAGCACCTTCATAACCACTTGGAATACCTACATATCCGATATCCATGTTTTTCAAATCCTTAGCTACTGTAGCAACGATAGCTCTCCTAGGATCATTAAAATCATTCAGATTATCCAAGAAAAATGAAGCCATCTTAGCTCCTAAAGGGAAATCTTGAGGTCTTCCCCATGGTGATACATTAGGAGTAACTCCAGTTACTTGTAAAATTGCCGATTCAGCAGTAGTAGTAAAAACAGGATATTTTACTGGATCTTCTATCATTGTTTTTAACTTAGTAAAAGCATTAATTTCTGCTCTGTTTGAAATCCTTAGCAACAACCTCATGTGAAGAGAATTGGTAAATTTTCTCCACTTACTTACATCATTACGAAACAAAATATCTTCATAATAGATCATCGCTCTAGCATCATACATTGCATTCGCTTTTTCTAAATCTGATAAAATGGTTTCATAAATAAACTCTTGAGTATCATATTTTGGATATAAAATACCATCTTCAGCCCTTACTGCTTCTGTCATTGGAACGGGTCCAAACAAATCAGTAAGATTAGAGTAAACAAGAGCATTAAGAGTTAATGAAATGGCTTCGTAATTAGCATCACCTGCTTTTTGTGCCGCTACTCGCATTTCATTAATATTAGCCAAATATCTATAATAAGTATTCCAAGAAGAGTTTCCTATACTAGGACTAACATCATAACGGTGTAAACCTCCTGAAACACTTGGAAACGGAAGAGAAACTTGCATTAAATTAAATGTTACACTGGCGCTTCTGGTTGCATTATGTGAAGCAATACCATAAATTATTGGATTCAATAGAGTTCCAGGACTGATGACCGAAATTCTATTAGGGTCATCATTAACATCTTTAAAATCGCTTGAACAAGCATTAAGTATAAAAACTAATGCTAAAGCTGTTACTAAATAGTGTATTTTTTTCATTATCATTTTAGATTAGAAATTTACTTTTAAATTAAAGCCATAGCTTGCAGGTGATGGCATTTGTCCCATTTCAAGTCCAGGTAAAATAGTATCTCCGTTTAGAGCTCCTGCTTCTGGATCATAAATTGGAAAATCACTTATCATAGCTAAATCTCTTCCAAAAACAGAGAATTGTACAGATTCCAAGCTGGTGCTTTTCAACCAACTTTTAGGAAAATCATACTGTAAGCTTACTTCACGTAATTTGGCAAAAGAAGCATCAAATGAATTTGATTCCACATTTGCTCTACGATAATAACGTGTATACCAATCTGGAGTAACTGCTTTTACTGTATTTGGAGAATAAGAACCATCACTATTTGCAACTACTCCGTCTCCAATTATAAATCCGTCTTCTCTCCCCATGTAAGTAGAGGTGATTTTTCCTTGTTCTGCCAGTTTATGATGTGTTTGCGAATAAACGATACCGCCATATTGACCGTCTATGGTAACTCCCATTGTGAAGTTTCCAATTGTAAAATTATTTACAAAACCTGCTTTCCAGTCTGGACTAGCATCGCCTATATATTGGATTTCTGTTGGATAAGCTGGTAATCCCGCTGCATCATAAACAATTTCACCTTCTGGGGATCTAACAAATCCAAAACCGTAGATTGCAGTAGCACTTCCTCCTACTTTTGCAATTATTGATGCTGTACCACCTTCGCCAATTATCTGCTGACCATTAATACCATCAGGTAAATTCATTACTTTATTCCAATTGCGAGACCAATTAAATGAAGTCTTCCATTTAAAATTTTTTCCGTCAACTATTTTTCCTCCAAAAATTAACTCTATACCACGGTTTCTAACTTCTCCAGCATTTAAAATAGCATCGCTATAACCTACGCTCCAGTCCAGCGGCACTTTAATGATTTGGTTTTTAGTTCTACTTTCATAAACTGTTGCATCAAAATTGAATCTTTTATTTAACATCAAAAGTTCAAAACCTGTTTCAAAACTAGTAGTGATCTCTGGTTTAAAATTTTCGTTATACAACAGCGATGGTAATATTGCTGAACTTGCAAAAGTGTTTTGATCGTAATATTTTTTTGTTCTGTAAGGTTCAGTATCATTACCTACTTCAGCAAATGAAAATCTATACTTTAAAAAATTAATACTTTTAGGTAAGTCAACCATTTCAGATACTATCAAACTCGTGTTTACCGAAGGATAGAAAAATGAATTATTTGCCTCAGGAAGCGTACTCGATTTGTCGTTTCTACCAGTTACATCTAAAAACAATACATCTTTATACGAAAGAGAAACCAATCCATACAAACTATTCACTTTTTTATATCGGTCTCCAACAGAAATATTTGGCATATTAACTCCATTAGAAAGCTTGTATACATCTGGAACGACGAGCCCTTCCACACTGGCGCTTAAACTTTTGTATTTATAATTTAATGCGTTTCCACCAAATGAAGCAGAAAGAGAGAATGCTTCACTAAATTTCTTTTTATAGGTTAATAAAAAGTCATAATTCGTTTCCATTTTTGACACATCCTGTCTGCTAAAATATCCTTTCGCATATCGATTGATACTGTAAGGTCTATGTTGTTCTCTGTTTTGAGTATAGGTATTTAAAGAAGAGCGCAACATTAAATTCAAATTTGGAGAAAAATCAATTGTTGCTGATAAATTACCAACCACCTGACTACTTTCTAAAGAATTAGTCGCTTTATAAGCAATAAGATAAGGGTTATCTATAAAAGAACTAAAAGGATGCAATTGCATAATATTTTCCTCTCCCTTTTCCCAAATTGGTCTGTACCAATCTAAAGGAATATTAGGCTGTTGAAAAATCATAAAATAAGCAATGGAACCATTGTTATATCCTGTGGAAGGCAAATTATCACTACTTCTATCATTGTAGTTTACAGAACTATTTAATTTTATTTTATCTGAAATCTGATAGTTAGCATTTATAGCTGCAGTGACACGCTCAAAACCAGTATTAGGCATGATCCATTCGTTTTTTGAATGCCCAAACGAAGCACGCATTGAACCATTTTTATCTCCACCTTGTAAGGAAACATTGTTATTTATTGTAAAACCTGTTCTCCAAAAATCTTTACGACTGTCTTTGTAAGGTTTCCATAATTGTCTTTCAGCAGATTGAGTTTCAGTTGTAGGATCGTATTGATAAAAATATTGTCCTTCAAATGCAGGTCCCCATGCCGAACTCGTACCTCCTGTACTTGATCCATCTTCTGAACTACCATAGGAATAATATGGGTTTCCTTCTGCATCAAATGATCTGCCTGCTCCTTGTCCATACTTGTATTGATAATCTGGCCATCTCTGGATAACATCAAAAGTAGCACCTGAGGTTAATGTAACTCCAAAACCCTTTGCTTTTTTACCAGATTTAGTCGTGATAATCAAAGCACCATTAGCAGCACGATTTCCATAAAGTGCTGTTGCTCCTGCTCCTTTTAAAACCGTTACACTTTCTATATCATCTAAGTTTAAATCTGAAATCCCGTTTCCGTAGTCTATCGGAGAATCTTGTCCCATATAAGCACTTGTTGAACCGGCAGAAGTCATTTCGGTATTCATTGGAACACCATCAACAACAATAAGTGCATAATTCCCTTTTGGGTCTAATGAATTATTTCCTCTCAAAGTAATTTGTTGTGAATTTAAAGGTCCAGAACCCGTAGAAATTATATTCAATCCCGCTACTTTTCCTTTCAGTCCAGAAGACCAGTTATTAGGTGTAGTTTGTGCTAAACTTTCGGATTTTATAGTCTCTTGCTTAAAACCTAGACGTTTTTCTTCTCGCTTAATTCCTAGAGCGGTAACAACTACTTCATTAAGTTCTTTAGTATCCATTTTCAAGGTTACTTTTACCACTGCTAAACCAGATGTTTTAATTTCCTTTGTTTCAAATCCAATGTATGTAATCACTAAAACTGCATTTGGATTAATAACAGATAAATTAAAATTTCCATCCATATCCGTTATACCATTATTTTGAGTGCCTTTTTCAATAATAGAAACTCCTGGTAAAGGCAGTCCTTGTTCATCAACAACAGTTCCTCTTATTGTTTTTTGTTGTTGATTAGGTTTTACAACGCTTATGGTGTTGTTTATTTTTTTGAACTTAAATCCTGTTTTATCCGAGATTATTTTTAGCACATTATCTACACTTTCGTCTTTTGTTTTAATCGAAATATGCTGAGAAGTGTGTATTATTTGTTCGTCAAAGACAAATGTCAACGAACTTCTTTGCTCAATAGCATCAAAAACTTCTGTAATTGATGCATTTTTAATATCTAAAGAAATTTTGATTTGTTCCAGAGCATCTATTGCTGCTGAAGCAAATAGAGGGGTTAACATAAAGAAAGTGAAAAATAAATGCAAACACTTTTTCTTTAATAACTGATTTAAAAATTGTAATATTGTCTTCATTAGTATGGGCTATATTTTTTTGTAGTCTTTTAAATAAAACCTGTTTCTGTTGCAACCAGAAACGGGTTTGTTTTTTTTAATAATTCGTTGTATCTCTTCTTATAATAATTTGATTTTTAGTTAAATAATCGATTTTTAGTTTCTTAACAAAAGCAATACTTGCTAATATATTTTCTAATTTTTCTTCGTTAAATTTTCCAGATATAATTAATTTTTCTAATTCTTTATCTTCAAAATCAATAGTAACATTATAGTTATTTTCTAAAATTTTTGCAGTTTCGCCTAATGTTGTCTGTTCTAAAACAATATTATTTTTTGTCCAAGCTATTTTCTCTACACTTTCAACTCTTGTAATACGAAAAGAGGAATCAGTAAAATCGGCATGTTGATTTTTAGTCAGAATTACACTTTCTCCAGAATTAGACTTTAAATCTACTATTCCAGTAAGCACACTTACTTTTGTTGGATTTTTAGAATATGAATTGATGTTGAATGAGGTTCCTAACACTTTTAATCTCATGTCATGCATGGTGACAATAAATGGCTTTTTAGGATTACTTTTTACTTTAAAATAAGCTTCACCAGTAAGTTTAATGCTTCTGGTATTTCCAAATTCTTCAGGATAAGAAAGCGTACTGTTTTTATTTAAAACCACGATACTTCCGTCTTGTAAAAAAACCTCTTTCTTCTCTTCACTATTTGTGATTTGGATAATTTCTTTTGGTGTAGCCAATTGTTTAATTAGAAAACTAATTCCTAAAAAAAGAACTGCAATAGCTGCTACCTGTATTATTCTTAATCTAAAAAATGGTTTAGAGGATTTAATTGTTTGTGCATATACAGCAAGGGATATTTTTTCCTTTTTCTTATTGGAAAGCAACACTGCATCTGCGCTTTGTTTTTTTTGCATTTCACTAAAAAATGCTTCTACAATACTTTTCTCCTGATCATTACACTGATTTTCGGAGTATTTCTTTGCAATGATTTTAAATTGTTCTTTGTTCAAAATAATATGATTTTAACTATAAGTCACATTTTTTAGAACAAACAAGTAGTGGTATTTCTAGTCTTAACTTTTTCTTAAAACAAGAACCAATCTGATTACATTAAAGAAACATTTGGTGCAAATGGGAAGAAATTGTCGAACGAAGACTCTTTAGAGCATTACTAATATGCTTTTCGACAGTATGGATGGAAAGGTTAAGCTTTGTTGCAATTTCCTGATTAGAGTAATCTTCAAATCTACTCATCATAAACACTTCTCTACATTTAGGAGAAAGTTCGTTTATGTGAGTCATAATTTCTTTTTCGAAATCTTTATATTCGATATCATTAACCGTAGTCGCGGAAGAACCTATAAAATCTAAAACATCAATATGTTCTTTTGTGAATTTTAAATCTCGAATATGATTGGCAATTTTGTATTTAACAGCTCTAAAAAGGTAGGATTCTAAATTTAATATTGTTGCTGTTGCTATATTTTTCCATAAACTGATAAAGATTTCCTGAACTATATCTTCACAAACTTCCTCTTCTTTAAAAATATTATAGGCATAAGTGTATAATCTTTTCCAATATCTATCAAAAATTACTTCAAAAGCAAATCTATTTCCCTTTTGGAGCCAGTTTTGTAGTTCTCCATCTGACATTGATTTAAAATCCATTTTCATAGTAACAAATGAAAACAATCTTTTAGAATGCCACTAATTATTGATTTTAAGTTTCTGTTAACTATAACTCATAATTGTTACAGAAAAGTATTATGATAAATTTCCTCTATTATAAATTTCTTCTATTTCTTTATTGTAACTCTATTCAACTTTTAAATAAAATAAACATAAACTCTTAATCTAAAAACCTTTAAACAATATTTATTTAGAATAATTAAAAATAATTTGTTTAGGAAAATTTTAGCATATACTTTTGCAGAATAATTCTAAATAAGAAACAAATGAAGATAATATACCACCAGAGGGTTTTACTAGCAATACTGTTTTTGGTTTCACTAAATGCGATGAGCCAAGGTTTGGGAAAGATTACTGGAAAAATTACATTAAGTGATAATAGTCCCGCTCAAAGTGTTTCCGTGGCACTAAAAAACACAAAATACAATACCATAACCAATTTTAGTGGTCAATACGAATTCAAAAATCTTAAACCAGGTAACTATATTTTAAGTATTAATGGTTTGGGGATTAAAGCAATTACAGAAACTATTACAATAAGTAGTAACCAAACTCTATCTAAAAACTTCCAATTGAATGAAAGTAAAGAAAAACTAAACGAAGTAATTATTAAAAGGAGTAAATACAAACAAAACAATCCTTCGCTGTCTTTACGTCTAAATACTCCAGTATTAGAAATTCCGCAAAACATTCAGATTATTAGTGGTCAGACATTAAAAGATCAGCAAATTACTAGTATGAGTGATGGAGTGATTCGAAATGTAAGCGGTGCTGTGCGTTTAGAACATTGGGGCGATTTGTACACCAATATTACCATGAGAGGTTCGCAAATACAAGCTTTTAGAAATGGTTTTAATGTAGTCTCTTCTTTTTGGGGTCCACTTACTGAAGATATGAGTTTTGTAGATCATATAGAATTTGTAAAAGGTCCTGCAGGATTCATGCTTTCTAGTGGAGATCCAAGCGGTCTTTATAATGTAGTAACTAAAAAACCAACGGGGATTACTAAAGGTGAAGTAAACGTAATAGGCGGAAGTTATGATTTTTACAGAGCCAGTATCGATTTAGACGGAAAACTGGATAAAAAAGGAAAATTATTGTATCGTTTTAATGCAATGGGACAAAACAGAGGTTCGCATCGCAAATTTGAGCACAGCGATCGTTACGTAATTGCACCTGTCATCTCCTATCAACTGGATGATAAAACAAAAATTACGGCTGAATACAACTACCAAAGAGCAAATATGACAGAGGTAGGTTCTTACTATATATTTGGTTCTGATAATATGAGTTATGGCACTATGCCAATTGATTTTACCATGACTCAACCTGGTTTACCTGACACTAAAATCAATGATCACAGTGGTTATTTTATGTTTGAACATAATTTTAATGACAATTGGAAACTGACAGCTCAAACTTCTTACTTTAAATATTTACAAGAAGGCTATAGTTCTTGGCCTACTGGAGTTGGATCAGGAGATATTGACATAGATTTCGATGGTGAAGCAGACGGAACTCTTGGTGTAGGTGAAATTATTCGAAATGTTGCTATTTGGGATGCTGAAAGCAATATGTATTTAGGACAACTATTTGTTAATGGAAAATTCAATACAGGAATAGTTTCTCATAAATTATTGGGAGGAGTTGATTTAGGAAATAAAGATTATATGGCCGATTGGGGACAATCACATAATCTGGATACTTTTGATAATCCATTTAATATTTTCGCACCTAATTATGGAACTCCTGCTAACGGAATGCCTAATTTTGATCGTGAAACTCCACTAAAAGAAAGAGCCGGAGGATTAATGAGTTCAAAATATGCCGCGGGTTATATTCAGGATGAATTAGGATTTTTTGAAAATAAACTTAGAGTAACAGTTGCCGCTAGATATACTTGGTTAAGCCAGACAAATTGGGGACAAACCATAGAAGACAGTCATATTACACCTCGTGCGGGTGTAAGTTTTTCAATTACTCCAAGTACAGCTATTTATGGTTTATATGATCAGGCTTTTTCTCCTCAATCTGGAATTATTGAAAATGGAGATAAAGTAAAACCTTTAACGGGTAACAATGTTGAATTCGGAATCAAAAAAGACTGGTTTGACGGAGCATGGAGTACAACTGTTTCTGTTTATAGCATCTTGAAGAAAAATGAACTAACCTCAGACCCAACCAATACTGCAGGACAAAATTTCAGTGTAGTTCTAGGCGAAAAAAGAGCTCGCGGAACTGAGTTTGATATAAGAGGAAAAATTACTGAAGGTTTAAATCTTATTGCGAACTATGCTTTTACAGAAGCTATTGTAAATCAATCAAATGTACCTGGTATTATTGTGGGATCAACTGTCCCTGGTTTTGCTAAACACACTTCTAACGCTTGGTTAAATTATACATTGGTAAACGGAAAACTAAAAGGATTAGGAGCTTCTATTGGAGGGACTTATCTTGTTGGTCGTTTAACTGATAACTGGGGAACAGGTCTTGAAAAATTACCCAATTATTTCAAAATGGATGGTGGTGTATCGTATGAAACAGGAAATTTAAAATTCACTGCTAATATGTTTAACATCCTTAACGAATACTTATACAATGGTTCTTTCTATTCGTCTGGGAATGGCAACATCAATGCTTATTACTGGCAAACTGAAGCTCCTAGAAATGTAAGACTGGGTGTTACATATAAATTTTAACCATTACACTTAATGCTAAAAGGGCTTGTAAATCTTCTGATTACAAGCCTTTTTTATAAATAATTCTTTAGCTATTCTATTTCACATATTGGAAAATGTAAAATTGGGAAATTACAAGAATTAGCAATAAAACAAAGTTCGTTTGCTTTTGTGTGCAAATGTATAGCTTCCTCAATTTTTTCTTTCTCTTTGATGATTATCTTAGGATTTAATCGTATTTCTATAAAGCGTCCCGAACCATTTTCTAAAACTTCCAGAGTTCCTTCTGCATTATCCTGATAAGAAACTACCGTAATATCGTGTTGGGAACAAACATACAAATAGGACATCATGTGGCAAGAAACTACACTGCTCAACAACAAATCTTCTGGATTATACAAATCAGGATCACCTTTGAAAGCTTTGGCTGCCGAAACATTCAATATTTCTTTTCCACCAATAGTTATTTGATGCGTTTTAATATATTTTTTTGAATCCGTAGTTACTTCTTTAGAAATATAATCCCAGTTTAATTTGGCTTTAAATAAATGCTTCATTCCTGTCTTTTCTTATTTATCAAGAATCAAATATAGCCAAATAATATCAGTCGTTTATATAGAAAACCTGTTCTAAAAATTGGGAAATTATAAACTGCGAATGTGTAAATGCTTTTTTATCTTTGTAAAAATAATGAAGACTGGAAATTAGATTTTCAGTTCGTATTGCTAAAATTTAGCCCAAAACAGAATCTCCATTTAAAAATTCAAAAAATGAAACACTACTTAACCTCAATTAGTCTATTTTCTCTATCGTTATTATTTATTTCTTGTTGCACGAATAAAAAAGCAACTTCAGAAAACACCAATTCTCCGAAAGAATCTACGGAAATAGTAGAAAAATATTGGAAATTAATTGAAATCAACGGTCAAAAAGTAACTGCTGAAAATTTTACTGCTAAAGAACCACATCTCATTTTAAAATCAGAAGAGAATAGAGTAAATGGAAATGGCGGTTGTAATTCTTTTTTTGGAACTTATGAATTGCAGACCAACGTCAACCGAATTTCATTTTCAAAAATGGGATCTACAAGAATGGCTTGTATGGGACCAAATGTAGAAGCTGATTTTTTAAACGTGCTTGAAACTGTAGATAATTATACCGTAAAAAACGATACTTTACAATTGAACAAAGCCCGAATGGCTCCACTGGCAAAATTTGTAGCAGTCTATCTTAAATAAAAACCCTATGCTAAACTGGAACGATCTTATAAAATTTGCCACACATGGTAATCCTACTCCACCAACGAGAGTAGAGAAATCAGATAGTGAGTGGAAACTTGAACTGACGGATGAAGAATATTATGTAACCCGCCAAAAAGGAACGGAAAGAGCTCATAGTTCAGAATTATGCAGTCTTTTTGAACCAGGAAAATATGCTTGTAAATGTTGTAAAACGCCACTTTTTGACGCTACAACTAAATTTGAAAGTGGAACAGGCTGGCCATCCTTTACGCAGCCTATCGTTATTGAAAGTGTAGCTTACAATAAAGATGTTAGTTTTGGAATGATTCGTATCGAATGTGTTTGCAATATTTGCGGTGCGCATTTAGGTCATGTTTTTCCTGATGGACCAGAGCCAAGTGGTTTGCGCTATTGCATCAATGCAGTTTCTTTAGAAAAAATAAAAGAATAAAAAGTTTTTAAACCATTAAGAAATTTAGAAAAATTAAGAGTTAAAATTTCGAACATTAAAAATAAAGCCGACAGTTTTTAAAAAACTTGTCGGCTTATTTATTTTTAAAGTAAGTTTAAAATAAAACTTAAATTACCTTAATTTCTTAATGGTTTCAACAAACAATTATTCCATCAAAAAAACGGTCAATCCTCTGGCTCCATGCGCTCCAAGAACTAATGATTGCTCAATATCAGCAGTTTTCGAAGGTCCTGCTATAAAAGTGCCAAAACCATAATCTAAATCGCCAATGCGTTCATAAGCCTGATGCATTGTAGCCAAAATATCTTTTTTATTGACAATAATGGATAAATATTGAGCAATAAAAGATGAAACTCTTTGCCCTAAAATAGCATCCGTTACCCAAAGTCCCGAATTTTCAGCAACGCCAAAATGGGCTTTTATAATAGCTAACTCTACATTTTGCAAACTATGTGGATCGTCATTTGTCCATTCGGTTTCAGCAATATCAGCTAATTCCGGAATGGTAGTAATCTTTCTTTTATCTGCTGGATAATGCGCAGCAATATAGGCTTTGACTTCGTCTAAACTACTCACTTCTTCACAAAATCCACCAATGCCTTTTAGTACTGTTTTATAAGTTTCAATTACATCAATTTTGTCTAATCCTAAAAAACTAAGACTAGGTAATTCACTCACTGATGTAGGCTGATTGTTTTTGATTTTATTTAAAATACTATCTCTACTACTCATTATTTCTTGTCTTTAGATTCTTTTGCTTTTTTAGCATACCATTCTCTAAATGATTCTTCTGGAGGTGCTGGCATCTCTCTTTGCTTGTACCAAGCATTAAGATTGTTATTAACCATAAAAGGCATATTCTTCATTACAAATCTACCTGCTTTTCCTGCAATTTTAAATACTGTTGGGTTTGCTAAAACAGCCGACATTCCTTTCATGGCCATTGTTTTAGAACTTGGCGTATAACCTTCCTTAACTAAAACCTGACGCCATTTATACAATTGGTCATGGATATCAATTTTTACCGGACATACATTAGTACAAGAACCACATAAGGTACTTGCAAAAGGCAAATCGGCATTCTTTTTCATATCTAAATTGGGTGCCAAAATAGAACCAATAGGACCTGCAACTGCATTGTGGTAACTGTGTCCACCACTTCTTCTGTAAACAGGACAAGTGTTCATACAAGCACCACAACGAATACATTTTAGAGAATTTCTAAACTCTTCACGTCCTAATTGTGTACTTCTATTATTATCCACAATAACAATGTGCATTTCCTGCCCTTCTCTTGGTTTTTTAAAATGACTAGAAAAAGTAGTAATGGGCTGTCCTGTAGCACTTCGTGCTAAAAGTCTTAGAAAAACTCCAAGATGTTTACGCTGTGGAACTAATTTTTCAAATCCCATACAAGCAATGTGAACATCAGCAAGATGCGCTCCCATGTCGGCATTTCCTTCATTGGTACAAACCACAAATTCACCTGTTTCGGCAACAGCAAAATTTACTCCTGTAAGTGCTACTTTTCTAGTTAAGAAAGTATCTCTTAATTCTTTTCGAGCTGCTTCGGTTAAATATTGCGGATCGTTATTCCCTTTTTCTGTTCCAAGGTGTTCATGAAAAGTATCACTTACATCTTCTTTTTTAAGGTGAATAGCAGGCAATACAATATGACTTGGCGGCTCTTTTCTTAATTGAACAATAAATTCCCCTAAATCGGAATCAATTACTTCAATTCCATTATCTGCTAAATATTCATTCAAATGACATTCTTCTGTAAGCATTGATTTTGATTTTACCATTTGGGTAACACCATGCTTAGCAATAATTGAATGTACTATTTTATTGTGTTCATCTCCATCAGCTGCCCAGTGCACAATAATTCCGTTTTCTTTGGCTTTGGCCTCAAACTCCTGCAAATAATGATGCATATTAGAAAGCACATTATTTTTAATATTCGAAGCAGTCTCCCGAAGCGCTTCCCATTCTGGGATGGCATGGGCTGATTTATCTCTTTTTGAACGAACAAACCAAAGCGTTTGATCGTGCCAGTTTACACGTTCTACATCTTTATTAAAAATAGCCGCTGCGTGACTATGATCTATTGTATTTTCTTTCATATATGTGAAAGTTTATTTTTTATTATCATATA
>NZ_JBCFQK010000031.1:0-33159 GCF_041729735.1 Flavobacterium magnesitis
ATTATAAAATAATCTTTTTTTAACTCCCTTTCCATTAGAAAGGAAAAAACAAAAACGGCTATTGAATTTCAATAGCCGTTTAATATTCAAATATTCTTGTAAATTATTTATCTCTTGTAAAAGGAATTGTTCTTCCATCTCCAATAACCATATCAAAACCTGTTTTGTCTTTGTTAAATTTAAATTTCAAACCAGCACGTTTGGATTCAAATTCGTCTTTCCCAATAACATCTACTGTAAAATCAGGATAATCTGTAATTGCTACATTAAGCAAAGTATTTTTTTCTGAAATAACAATCTTAATCGGCACTCTTGGATTTGAATAACTTCCTAAATAAGGATCGTAAATCATATTCTCTTCTACCAAACCCTTGTTAGAAGTCCAAACATTATTCACCGAATTACTATCTGGAAAAACACGATCTGGATCTAAAGTAATACTTTCTATTTCTTCAGTCGAATTGTGCTCAAAAGTCCATACCACATTTTTTTGCCATACTTCTACTGGTAATTTTACACGATCTACTTTACCACTTTTAGTTTTAACATCTAAAACTACTGGCATTGGCATTTTTTCGAAATTTTCTATGGTAATTAAAACCCCTTTTTTAGGATCGTTTTTAATGTATTTTATGGAATTTATACCTTGATCAAAACGCCAATTGTACTGAAACCAACCTCTCCAAAACCAAGCTAAATCTTCTCCTCCAACATTTTCCATTGTTCTGAAAAAATCATCTGGCTGTGGATGTTTAAAAGCCCAACGCTCTACATAAGTTTTCAAAGCCAAATCAAAACGTTCTGGTCCTAAAACCTGCTCACGTAAAATAACTAGTCCCGCACTTGGTTTAGAATAACACAAATCGCCAATATGAGCTTCTTTCATATTGTCTGGCGAACTCATAATAGGTTCTAATTCTGGACTAGTGTAAGCAGCACCACTTTCGTGCATATCTGCTTTTTCATCCTTATATTCACCGTTATTAAAATCAATATCACTCAATGAATTGATAAAAGTATTAAAACCTTCATCCATCCAGCCAAATAAGCGTTCGTTAGAACCTACAATCATAGGAAACCAGTTGTGTCCAAACTCATGATCTGTAACGCCCCAAAGTCTTTTCCCTTTAGACTTCCAATTGCAAAAAACAATTCCAGGATATTCCATTCCGCCTTCATTTCCAGCTACATTTGTCGCTACTGGATACGTATATTCCATCCATCTTTTAGAATAATTTTCTACAGAATATTTCACATATTCTGTAGAACGTCCCCAAGCTTCATTTCCGTCACTTTCTTCAGGATAAGCCGATAATGCCAATGATTTTTTACCGCTTGGCAAGTTGATTTGAGCTCCATCTAAAATAAAAGCTGGCGAAGAAGCCCAGGAAACATCACGGGCATTAATCATTTTATAGCGCCATGTTTTAGTAGCAGCAGTTGCCGAATTTTTAGCAGCCAACACATCGTCCAAAGAATGAATTATAACGGTTTTATCGCTTTCTTTAGCTTCATTAAATCGTTTAAATTCTTCAGTAGAATATACTTCTTTTGGATTCATCAATTCACCAGAACATACCACAACATGATTTGATGGAGCAGTGATTGCAATGTCAAAATCTCCGTATTCCAAATAAAACTCAGAAGCTCCTAAATAAGGATTTACATTCCAACCTCTAACATCGTCATACACACACATGCGGGGATACCACTGCGCAATAGTAAAAATTTTCCCGTTTTTGGTTTCTAAAACTCCTGTCCTATCTGAACCTTCATTAGGACATATATAAGAGTATTCAATCTTAAACTCGATTTTCCCACCTTTGGATTTTAATTCTTCTGGAAGAAAAAGTTGCATTCGAGTATCACTAATAAGATACTTAGCTTCAACATCATTAATTTTCTTATTATCGATTTTGATTATTTTAACCGATTTGATTTTGTATCCACCGTCAAAAATTTGCCCACGGGCACCATTTCGGCTTCCTGTAATGGGTACAATTGCCTCACCTCTAGAATCTGATTTAAATAAATTTTGCTCTAAATTCAGCCATAAAAAAGACATGGAATCGGTACTGTTATTGGTATAAGTAATAATATCAGTACCCGTAATTTCATTAGTTTGTTCGTTTAAACTAGCCGTTAATTTATAATCAGCACGGTTTTGCCAATATTCAGCTCCTGGCTGACCACTTGCAGAACGTGTTGCTGTACCATTTTGAGTATAAAAAAATGGTGCAAAAGCATCGTGATAATTATAATTAGTTTTTAGAACTGAAGTTTCTTGAGCCTGCAAAGACAAAGCTCCGAATAATATTGCTATTTGAAAAATAGCTCCGAATCGAATGTTTTTCATGTTTTTTCCAATTTGAAACAAATTAATAAAAAAAATTACAGATTTCTTTAATATAATTTAAGGTTTAATTAAAATTTATGAAATATATTTATCGAATTTAATTTTATACCTAACAAACTGCATTTTGACAACAACAATTTCGAACAAACAGATAACTGCAAAAATAAAACACCAAGGAGCCGAATTATGCTCATTACAGGCTAACGACACTAAAAAAGAATATATTTGGGAGGGAAATCCGGAATATTGGGGGAAGCATTCGCCTGTTTTATTTCCAATTGTAGGAACACTTAAAAACAATTCTTTTCAAATAGATAATACTTCTTATCAATTACCGAGACATGGTTTTGCCAGAGATATGAATTTCGAACTAATTGATAAAACTGAAAATAGCGTCACTTTTTCAATTCAATCCACATCTGAAACATTAAAAGTTTATCCTTTTGAATTTGAATTACAAATAATTTATGCTCTGGAAGGTAAAAAACTAAACATTGCATACAGAGTCATCAATAAAAATCAGTCGCAATTACCTTTCTCTATTGGTGCGCATCCTGCTTTTGCTTTAAATGGAAATTTTGAAGATTACGAATTGCAATTCGAAAAAGACGAAGCTTTAGTTTATCATTTATTAGAAAACGATTTGATTTCAGCAGCAACTAAAACAGTCCAAAGACAAGACAACTTGGTCAAACTAAACTATCCATTGTTTGAAAATGATGCTTTAATCTTTAAAAATTTACAATCAAAAAGTCTTAGCATTTTAAAAAATGGAATTCCTTTACTAAAAGTTGATTTTCAAGGTTTTCCTCATTTAGGAATCTGGACTAAAAAAGACGCTCCTTTTCTTTGTATCGAACCTTGGTATGGCTATTCAGACACTAATGAATCAACAGGGAATCTTTTTGAAAAGGAAGGAATCCAAATTATTGAAGCCAATGCAATTTTTAATTCAAAATTCACAATAGAAATAGTCTGAATTTTCAACTTTGCAACGAATTTACTTTTAAAATTAACATAATTCTTATAACTATCTTATAGTCTAAAACTTATATTTGTGTCCGAAGTGACAACTATAAATAATGTTGCCCAACAAAATACAATGAAAAAAGCAATTTTATTTTCCTTTGTCCTTTTATTCTCAATAACTACTTCAGCACAAACCTACATCAAACTTAATGGATTATCGGCTTTGTTGGGAGTGCCTCAGGTTGGGATAGAAACTAGTATTGGCGCTAAATCAACTTTCAATGTTGATGTTTTTGCTTCTTTATGGAAATCATTTGATGGAAAACCCATGCAAGCCGTAATGTTAACTCCTGAATATCGTTATCATTTTAAAGAAAAAAACAATGGTTTTTATACTGGTATTCATTTTGGTGGAGATGTTTATAAATTGCAAAAATGGAATTACTGGGGAACAAACATGTACGAAAAAGGCCTGGGTTACCATATAGGAGCCACTATTGGTTATCAAAAAAAGCTAAGCGATAAGTTCGTTTTAGATGCTTTTTTAGGTGGTGGTTGGCATCAGGGTTTTTATAAAGGGTATTATACCGATGGAACACCTGGAAGATATGACGGTGCGAAAAATTTTAATAAAAGTGGTGAATGGCTTCCGTACAGAGGCGGAATCATGATTTCGTATAAAATAAATTAACCCATTTTTTTTAAAGATTGAACATACAATTCTTCTACTTTTTTTCTCGCCCAATCGGTTTTTCGTAAAAAAGTCAAACTTGATTTTATACTTGGATTTTCAGTAAAACATTTAATTTTTATTAATTCGGCTAAAGTATCGAATCCATAAAAATCAACTAATTTTTCCAATATTGCTTTTAAAGTCAGTCCGTGAAGCGGATCATTTGAAGTTTGTTTTTCCATAAAGCAAATTTATATCAATTTCATTAAAAAATTGTGGAATTTTAGTAATTGTTCCTACATTTGCAAACCTATGCTAAAAACTGTCAACATACTTAATAAAAGAGCCCGATTTGATTATGAAATAATCGAAAAATTTACTGCTGGAATTGTTTTAGCAGGAACTGAAATCAAATCCATCCGATTAGGAAAAGCTAATATCACCGAAAGTTTTTGTGAATTTAGTGGCACTGAACTCTTTGCCATTAACACCTACATAGAAGAATATGCTTTTGGAAACCAATTCAATCACAAATCCAGAAGCGAAAGAAAATTGCTTTTAAACAAACGAGAATTGAAAAATCTTGCCCGAAGTGTTCAGGCCAAAGGTTTAACTATTATCCCTTTGCGATTGTTTACCAACGAAAAAGGAATGGCTAAACTAGAAATTGGTCTTTGTAAGGGTAAGAAAAACTACGACAAACGTGAATCTTTGAAAGAACAGGATACCAAACGAGATTTGGACCGCATCAAAAAAGCTTTTAATTAATTTTAAAAGCTTTTTTTAATTTTTATCTTCTAATAAAGGAACAAATCTAAATTCGCCTAATTCGTGTTTTTCAAACTGTGTTTCGTTTTTTCGAATCAGCAACGTCATCACTTGAACATCTTCTCCTAAAGGAATAACTAATCTTCCGCCTATTTTTAACTGAGCCATCAATGGTTTTGGTATAATTGGAGCACCCGCAGTAACAATAATACTATCAAAAGGACCATACGTTGGTAAACCTTTATAACCATCGCCAAAAGTAAGATGTTTGGGTCTAATTCCTAATTTTGGTAACAAAGCTGATGTTTGCTTAAACAACTCATTTTGTCTCTCAATACTATACACTTTTGCACCCATCAAACACAAAACTGCCGTTTGATAACCTGAACCAGTTCCTATTTCTAGAACTTTATGATCTTTTTTTATTTCCAATAATTGAGATTGAAATGCCACCGTGTAAGGCTGCGAAATAGTTTGTCCTGCACCTATAGGAAATGCTTTATCCTGATACGCATAATCTTCAAAACTAGAGTTCAAAAAAAGGTGTCTTGGGATTTTTTTTATCGCATCAAGCACCTTCAAATCAGTAATTCCTTTTTGTTGTAAAGTGCTTACTAATTGATTGCGAAGTCCTTGATGTTTTGCTGTATCTTTCAATGTTGGGGGATTAATTTTTTGTAAAAATAGCAGTAAAAAATCCAAAAAGCAAAACCCAAAATCCAAATCAATTATTCTATGATTTTAATTTGAATTTCCTATTTTTGTTAAAAATACATTATCATGCTAAAAGTAGGAGTTTTAGGTGCTGGTCATCTGGGTAAAATTCATTTGCGTTTATTACAACAATCTGAAAAATATGAGTTAGTTGGTTTTTATGATGAAAATCAAGAATATGCCCAAAAAATTGCAAAAGAATTTGGATACACAAACTTCAATACTATTGCTAAATTAATTCATGCTGTAGACGTAATCGATATTGTAACTCCTACCCTTTCGCACTACAAATGCGCCAGAGCAGCCATCAAATCAGGGAAACACGTTTTTATCGAAAAACCCATTTCAAATACCATTGAAGAAGCTGAAGAAATTATTGCTTTGGCTAACGAATACAATGTTAAAGGTCAGGTAGGACACGTAGAGCGTTTTAATCCTGCTTTCATTGCCACTAAAAATATGGTCGAAAATCCGATGTTCATAGAAACACATCGTTTGGCTGAATTCAATCCCCGTGGAACAGATGTTCCTGTGGTTTTGGATTTAATGATTCATGACATTGATGTTATTTTAAGTGTTGTTAATTCGAAAGTAAAAAATATTAGCGCCAGCGGAGTTTCAGTAATCAGTGATACACCAGATATTGCTAATGCCAGAATCGAATTTGAAAATGGTTGTGTTGCTAATCTAACAGCAAGCCGAATTTCGATGAAAAACATGCGCAAAACACGTTTCTTTCAAAAAGATGCTTACATCTCTGTTGACTTTTTAGAGAAAAAATGTGAAGTGGTAAAAATGAAAGATGCTCCTGAAGTTCCCGGAGATTTTGATATGATTTTGCAAAATGCCGAAGGTGTAAAAAAGCAAATCTATTTTTCGAATCCAGATGTACAACAAAATAACGCCATCCTAGACGAATTAGAAACTTTTGCTGATGCCATTGTTAATAATACAACTCCTATTGTAACGCTGGATCAAGCGACTGAAGCTTTAAGAGTAGCACACCAAATTATAGCTTGTTTCAAGAAATAATTCAAAAATAAAAAAATAAGTTAGCCACGAATTCACGAATTAATTGGTGAATTCGTGGCTAAAATTATAAATATCAATTTTTACAAAAATGAAAATAGTAGCAATAATAGGCGCAGGAACTATGGGTAACGGAATTGCTCATACTTTTGCCCAAAATGGTTTTACCGTAAAATTGATTGATGTTTCCGAAGAAGCTTTGGAAAAAGGCATGACCACTATTTTTACCAATTTGGACAGAATGCAAAACAAAGGAAGCATTACTGCCGAAGATAAAATGAAAACCATTTCGAATATCATTTGCTACACAGATATAGAAGACGGTGTCGTTGGTGCTGATTTAGTGATTGAAGCCACAACTGAAAATTTGGATTTAAAACTTAGAATTTTCAAAAAGCTGAACGAATTTTGTTCCCACAACACCATTTTTGCAACTAATACTTCTTCTATTTCTATTACTCAAATTGCAGCTGTAGTGGCGCATCCAGAACGAGTAATTGGAATGCACTTTATGAATCCTGTTCCTATAATGCCTTTGGTAGAAGTCATTCGCGGTTACAACACTAGTGACAAAGTAACTCAATTCATAAAGACATTAACATCCAAATTAGGAAAAACGGCTGTTGAAGCTCATGATTATCCTGGTTTTGTTGCCAATAGAATTTTGATGCCCATGATTAACGAAGCCATCGAAACCTTATACAACAAAGTAGCCGGAGTAATCGAAATTGACAACGTAATGAAATTAGGAATGGGACACCCTATGGGACCATTACAATTGGCTGATTTTATTGGGCTGGATGTTTGCTTATCGATATTGAATGTAATGTATGATGGATTTAAAAATCAAAAATATGCTCCTTGCCCACTTTTAGTGAATATGGTCTATGCTAAAAAATTAGGTCTAAAATCAGGAGAAGGATTTTATGATTACAGCGAAAATAAAAAAGCAGAAAAAGTTTCGAAACAATTCCAATAGAATTTAAAAAAACACAACAATGTCAATTGCAGAAAATGTATTGTCCATAAAAAACAATTTACCTGAACACGTAACGTTAGTAGCGGTTTCTAAAACTAAACCTGTTGCTGATTTGATGGAAGCTTACAATGCAGGTCAACGAATTTTTGGTGAAAACAAAATTCAGGAAATGACCGAAAAATGGACGCAAATGCCCAAAGACATTCAATGGCACATGATTGGTCACGTTCAAACCAATAAAGTCAAATTTATGGCGGAATACGTGAGTTTGATTCATGGCGTGGATAGCTTAAAATTACTACAAGAAATCAACAAACAAGCCCAAAAGCACCATCGTGTAATTGATTGTTTGCTCCAAATACACATTGCTGAAGAAGAAACTAAATTTGGTTTAGATGAAAAAGAGCTAAATGAAATTTTTGATTTTGTGGAGAACGAAAAAGAAGGAATGAAAAACATTCGAATTGTAGGTTTAATGGGAATGGCTACTTTTACAGATAATCAAGACCAAATCAAAAAAGAATTTACCCATTTGAAATCTATTTTTGATTCAAAACAAAATCTGAAATCTGAAATCTGCAATCTGAAATCCCTGTCCATGGGAATGTCAGGTGACTATAAATTAGCTATTGAATCTGGAAGCACGATGATTCGTGTAGGAAGCAGTATCTTTGGAGGCAGAAATTGATTTTTGATTGGAGAAATAGACTATTTATAATTTCAGATTAAAATCTGCAAACTGTTAACTGTAAACTGAATACTTATTTTGTACGCAATATTAGACATAGAAACTACTGGAGGACAATTCAACGAAGAGGGCATTACCGAAATTGCTATATATAAGTTTGACGGTCATCAAATTGTGGATCAGTTTATCAGTTTAGTGAATCCTGAAATTCCTATTCAGCCTTTTGTGGTAAAATTAACAGGGATAAATAATGCTATGTTGCATTCGGCACCTAAATTCTACGAAGTAGCCAAGCGTATTATCGAAATTACAACTGATTGTGTTTTAGTTGCTCATAATGCTTCATTTGATTATCGAATTTTACGAACCGAATTTCGCCGTTTAGGATACGATTTCAACACAAAAACCCTTTGCACAGTTGAACTATCTAAGAAATTATTGCCCGAACAAACTTCGCATAGTTTAGGGAAATTAGTTCGCGCTCTGGGTATTCCAATGGCCGACAGACATCGTGCCAGTGGTGATGCTATGGCTACGGTAAAATTATTCAAAATGTTACTCGAAAAAGACCTTGAAAAATCAATTGTGAAAGATTTTATCAAAATCGAGGTAGAAAAAGGAATAGCGCCTAAACTACTAGATATTTTAAGGGATTTACCAACTCAAACCGGAGTTTATTACATTCATAATAAAAATGGGGATATTCTTTATATTGGCAAGAGCAATAACATTAAAAAAAGAATCAATCAACATTTTACAGGTATAACAAAAAAGAGTAAACGCATCCAAAATGAGGTCTATACAGTTACTTTTGATGAAACTGGAAGTGAACTTATTGCATTATTAAAAGAAAGTCAGGAAATAAAAGTCAATAAACCTATTTTGAATAGAGCCCAACGCAAAAATATTTTTATATATGCACTCTACTTAGAAAAAGATTCAAACGGTTATTTTAATTTAAAGTTACAAAAAACGGACGGTCGTAAAAAAGAAATTACCGCTTTTGCTTCGTTGCAAGAAGGAAAAAGTTTTCTGTTCAGCATAACCGAAAAACATCAGTTATGCCAAAAATTAAATGGGTTATACGAAACCAAAAAAGAATGCTTTCAGTACAATATAAAAGAATGTAATGGAGCCTGCATTGGTATAGAACCTACTGAAATTTACAATGCTCGTGTAGAAAATTTTATTAGCAATCATACATTTGAAAATAAAAGCATGATTATTATTGGCAGAGGCAGAAACATAAATGAAAGAAGTGCTGTTTTAATTGAAAATGGCATTTATAAAGGCTATGCTTTTTATGATTTGAATTACCAAATCACCAATGTCAACATCCTGAAAAACATTCTAATCCCGATGGAAAGCAATCGAGATATACAACGAATTATTCAAGCATACATTAGAAAAAACAAAGCTTTAAAATTAATTCATTTTTAAATTTTCAACAAATGGAGTTTTCCTCAATGTATTCTAAGTTTAGAAAAAAAGTCTATATAATCATATACCATACAAATACCAGAGCGGGACGGTTATTTGATTTAATACTATTGGGAGTCATTCTATTGTGTGTACTTTTAGTAATGTTAGAAACCGTTGCTGAGTTTGATTTAAAATACCATTCTTACTTAATTACACTCGAATGGATTATAACCGTATTTTTCACTATCGAATATTTACTTCGAATTCTATGTATAAACAAACCCATTCGGTATATTTTTAGTTTTTATGGCATTATTGATTTATTAGCTATTTTACCTATGTATGCCTCACTTTTCCTTACAGGTTATAATATATTAACAGTAATAAGAGCCTTGCGTTTATTGCGCTTATTCAAAATTTTAAACAATCCACAATTTACTAACCATTCTTATAAACTAAAAAAAGCACTTATTGCAAGCCGTGGAAAAATAGTTGTTTTTATCTATTTTGTCCTTATTAGTACCATAATTATAGGTTCAATAATGTACCTAGTAGAAGGGAAAGAAAATGGTTTTACCAGTATCCCAATTAGCATTTATTGGACTATAGTTACACTTACCACTGTAGGTTATGGTGATATTTCTCCACAAACGCCTTTAGGTCAATTTATTGCTTCTTTTGTAATGGTTTTAGGTTATGGTATCATTGCCGTCCCTACAGGAATTGTGTCGGCTGAAATAAGTAAATTCAACCAGAATAAAATGACGCATCATCAAAATCCTTGCGTAAATTGCGACAATACCGATTATCCTGCTAATGCAAAATTTTGTCCTCAATGCGGACATTCGTTCGAAAACAATTAAAATGAAACATCTAATTACTATAATTGGCCCCACAGCTATCGGAAAAACAGCTTTGAGTATTCAGTTAGCTAATCATTACAATTGTGAAATTGTTTCTTGTGATAGCCGTCAATTTTTCAAGGAAATGACTATTGGAACTGCTGTACCTAATCCAAAAGAATTGGCTGCAGCAAAACATCATTTTATCCAAAACAAATCTATTTTCGAAAATTATACCGTAGGTGATTTCGAAAAAGAAGCCATTGCAACCATTGAAGAATTGTTCAAAACCAATGATTATGTAGTTTTAGTTGGCGGTTCAGGTTTGTATGTCAATGCTATTTTGCAAGGTTTTGATACTTTTCCCGAAATAGATTCGGCTATACGCCAAGAAGTCAATGCTAATTATGAAAAACTAGGCATTGGTTATTTGCAAGGAGAGCTAAAAAAACGAGATCCTGATTATTTCGAAAAAATCAATATCGAAAATCCGCAGACTTTACTCAATCCGCAACGCATGATGCGATTTGTAGAAGTTTGTATTGGAACTTCAAAACCATATTCTTCTTTTTTAAACCAAACCAAAAACGAAAGAAGCTTCACTCCTATTCTTATTGGCCTTGAAGCGGAAAGAAATGTGATGTACAATCGTATCAATCAGCGCGTTGATATTATGATGACCGAAGGTTTGCTTCAGGAAGCAAAGGGTTTGTATCATAACAAAGAGTTAAACGCCCTACAAACCGTTGGTTACCGTGAATTATTTAGTTATTTTGAAAAAGAATTTTCTTTAGAATTTGCCATCGAAGAAATCAAGAAAAACACCCGTCGTTTTGCAAAACGCCAACTCACTTGGTTCAAAAGAGATGAAAATACCAAATGGTTTCATTTTGAAACACCAACTCATCAAATAATTGATTATATTAATTTAAATAAAAAAATCTAAAATCGTTAATCTAAAATACCCATGCCAATAGATTCTAATTTCACTTCTGTACTAAGCAAAGATTTTGAAATCAATTTCACCCAATGTTTGCCTTCTGGAAACCTAAAATATACCGAATTGTGTAATTTGCTACAACTCACAGCAGCGACACATTCTGAAATTGGAGGTATCAGTTTTTCTGACATGCAAGAATTTGATCAAGCCTGGGTTTTAAGCAGAATGCGAGTAGAAATTAGAGATTTGCCAAAATGGAAAGATACCGTAACGGTAAAAACCTGGATTAACAGCCTAGAGAATTCTCGTTCCGTTCGTGCTCTGGAAATGTATGTTAACGGTAAAAAGATGGTGGGTTGCGAGACTTTTTGGGCCGTTTTTAACACTAAAAAACGTCGTCCAGAACTATTAACTTTAATACACGATCATTTCGAATTATTTCCAGATTTAAAAGCTACTGAAGAAAGTTTTTCAAAAATTGAAATCAATCCTGAGAAAGAAGAAGTGTTTAGCAAAACTGTTATTTTATCAGATTTGGATATTGTCAACCATGTTAATAATGTTAAATACCTAGAATGGTGTATGGATTTGGTTGATGAAAATATTATTTTAAAGCAAAAAATAAAAAGCTTCGAAATGAATTTCATGAAAGAACTTTCATTACGAGATCAAGTGATGATTCATGAAAATGTTTCCGACGATTCCATTGTTTTTAGTATTACCAAAGAAGATAAAAACTGCTTTGCATTGCAGTTGAATTTGGGGTAAATTTCTAAAAATAATCCTAATTTTTCCAAATCATAAGCTATAAAAGTCACGCTAATTTTTTTAGTTTGGTTTTTTTTTATTTACTTTAAATTTCTTAAATACTATAAAATATCGAAAGTCTTTTCAAAAATACAGCCCCCATTCATCTATTGGCTAATGCCAATTCAGATAAAGATTATTTCCCGTTGGATTTATCAGTTAACAATTCAAATTTAGCAAAAATCGATATTACAGATGCTTTAGCATTTGAAAATTATATACTAGAACAACAGCAAGTTTTCGATTCCAAAATTGCCTTTGGCGGTTATCTGGAGAAACGAAATTTATATCAAAGAAGTAGCCATTTTAAAAGTGAAGTTACTGAAGAACGCAACATTCACATTGGTATTGATTTATGGACTCAGGCAGGAACAGCTATAATTTGCCCTTTGGATGGCTGGATTCATAGTTTTAAAAATAATGATGCAATTGGCGATTATGGTCCAACACTAATTTTAAAACATCAATTAGAAAATGAAATTTTCTATACTTTATATGGACATTTGTCGTTAGAAAGTATACAAAATATAAAAATCGGAATGTCTTTTGAAAAAGGACAACAGTTGGCAACTCTTGGACATCCATCTGAAAATGGTAATTATGCACCACATTTGCATTTTCAAATTATCAAAAATATTGATGATTACCGCGGTGATTATCCTGGTGTATGCAGTCAGTCTAATTTGGATTTCTATTTAGAAAATTGTCCCGACCCAAATCTATTATTAAAAATAAAAACATTAAAATGAAAAAACTGATCGTAATCTTAAGTCTAATTGCATTAGTAGGATGTAAATCAAAAAAAGTACATCATAGAGAGGAAGTTGTAAAAGTAGCTTTAACACAAATTAATAACAGTCAAAAAAACAAAGCCTACGAATTAGGAAAACGTGTTTTAATGACCTGTAATACTTCTAAATTCAAACCTTTTACCACTAGCGAAGCAACAACATCGGTGATCAATAATATTACTATTGAAAAACTTTCTAAAACCTGTTCTAAGTATAGAATGTGGTATGGAACTTTTAAAGATCTTCAATTAGCTGAAGTATATCAAAACACCTACAATCAAACAACAGTCTATCGTTTTAGAGCTTTGTACACCAAAAAAGTAGCCAATAAAGAACTTCGTGTTTTTGTAAATTCTGACAATCTGGTTTCTGCCATAAAATCATCCGATTGGGCAGATAATTTCACATACAATCAATAAAGAAATAATACTTTAGTATTAACAAAAAAAAACAATTCTAATTATTGACTAAAAATAGTATCATTAATTTGAAATATTTTGCCAAAAACAAGGGAAGCCTTATGTACTAAAACAGACCAATCTTCGGCAGCGCTATCATCAGCACCGTCTGAAATGTATTTAAGACATAGAAACGGAATGTTTTCATTTTTAGCAATTGCTGCTAATGCATAGGCTTCCATGTCCACAACGTTGTATTGATTTGTATTGTGTTCCGTCTCAAAATTATCTCCTGTACCACAAATTCCCATAGGAAATTCTTCCATTGGTAAACCATAGTTTAAAACTAATGGAACATTTGAAAAAGGAGTTTCATAAAGTGCAAAGCCTAGACCTCGTACATCCATATCACGCTGAACAAATTGCGTACAACAAATCACATCTCCTTTTTTAAACTGACTACTTCCAGCCGTACCTAGATTGACTATTAAATCAGGCTTTTTTTGATGGATTGCTTTGGTTAATTCGTAACTGGCATTCACTTTTCCTATTCCTGTAAACAAGCTGTTTTGTTGATTAAAAATATCGCCTGCTTCCATTTCTAAAGCAAATACAAAAAGAATATTTTCTATTAAAAATTGATGGTCTTTATTAATTTTTATCATGTTTATCAATCTGTGCTTTTTTGGGTAAAATTTAAGAAAAGCAAAATTACAAATTATATTAGTGGTCTTGAATAGTACAACAAAAAAAGCCATCTTTTAATGGAATCAAAAGATGGCTTTTAGTATAATTTTTTTTTAACTTATTTTGCAGCTTTAGCTTTTAATGCATTTTTCTCTGCAGTCATTTCTAAAGCTCCGTAAACTCCTGAAAGTGTTTTTACAATATCTGCATTGTCAGGGTCTAATTCGTAGGCTTTTTTCAAGTAAGGCAAAGTACTTCTAAACAAATCTTCTCTTTTCTTTTTTAATATGTCATAACGCTTCATGTCTTTATCTGAAGTACCTAACTTATTCATTTCTTCAATAAGACCTTTTTCATCTTGCAATTTTAAAACCGCTAAGTTGATGTAAGCATTAGTATAATCAGGTTTGATTTCTACTGCTCTTTTGTAATATTTCTCAGCTTCTGCATTATTATTTGCATTAGCAGAAATAACACCTAAGTTATAAACTAATCCAGCATCATCAGGATTTTTAGCTAATACTTCAGTAATTATTTGCTTGTATTTGTCAAAATCTTTAGTTTGTAAATACAAGTTAGCTTCAGTTAACATCAACGAAGAATCATCAGGATTAGTTGTTCTGGCATCAGCAACTGCTTTTTTAGCTTCAGCAATTTTTCCTTGATCTACTAAAATCAAAGCCATGTTTTTGTAAATCTCTCCTCTTTTAGAAGGAATTTCTTCCGTTCTAGGTTTTTCATGAGTTCCAATTTTTACTGCTTTATCTCTTTCATCAGCAGAAGGAAATCCAACTTCATCTCCACTAACCTTACTTACAGCAAGGTATTCCGTAGCTTTTCCAGAATAGTTAATGCTTTTTAATTCATTATACAATTCCATTGCTTTATCGTAATTTTTAGCACTTACGTATGTTGAAGCTGCATAATAAAGATTGATAGTATCTTTTTTATCTAACAAATAGGCTTCGTGTAACTTTTGAGCTCCTTCAGTATTGTTATTTTCTTTAGTTGCTGCAACTGCACTATTGATTAATAAACCTTTAATTTTAGTAATCGAAGTTGCTGCTTGTGCAGAATACTTTTGTTTTCCAGATGCTTTTTCAGCAGCAATTAATTCTTTGTAAGTATCAGCTGCTAATTTCATATTTGCATCGGTATCGATTTTTTTATCTACCAAATCCAAATGCGCATTTCCTTTTAAAAAATAATACTGTGCTTTTTCTTCATCAGAAGCATTAGCCAATACTGGCTCAACCGCTTTTAAAAGTTCTAACACTTCTTTCATATCTCCGCCTCTTACAGCTTTCTCGGCTGCTTTCAGTTCTTTTTTCTGAGCAAAAGTTGCAACAGACAGCAATAAAGCTGAGGCTAGCATTACAAATTTACCATTCATAATATTCATTTTTAATATTTATAATTTATTTTGATCGTAGTTTATTCTTCGTCTTCTTCCTCAGAATCATCTTCATCTAATTCTTCTTCGTCAGCAACATCGTCTTCATCGTCATCATCTTCTACCACTCCGTCATCTTCCAGAACTTCTAAATCCGGTTTCACTCTTTCGATAGCTACAGTTTCGATAACATTACCTTCCTCATCAACGATAACTTCAGCAACATCATCTTTCATCACTTTTGTTACAGCAGCAATAGAATCTTTACCTTTTAAATTAATCAATCGAACTCCTTGCGTAGCACGACCCATTACTCGTAAATCTTCAATAGCCATTCTAATCGTTAATCCTGATTTATTGATAATCATCAAATCATCAGCATCCGTAACCGCACTAATCGAAATCAAACTTCCTGTTTTCTCGGTGATATTAAGGGTCTTAACACCTTTTCCACCACGATTCGTGATTCTGTAAACGTCTTCACCATCTTCGTCAACTAATTTGGTACGTTTACCGTATCCGTTTTCAGTAACTACTAAAATTTGCGAATCGTTGATATTATCTTTGTCTACAGTAACCATACCAATCACTTCATCCGTATCGTCTTTCAACGTAATTCCACGAACTCCAGAAGCTGTTCTTCCCATTGGACGCGTCTTAGTTTCTTCAAAACGAACTAATTTACCAGACTTAACCGCTAAGATAATTTGGCTTTCACCATTAGTCAACTCAGCTCCTAATAACTCATCACCTTCTTTAATAGTAATGGCAGCAACACCGTTTACACGAGGTTTAGAATATTTCTCTAAAGACGTTTTCTTAACCTGACCTTGCTTAGTTACCATAACCAGGTTATGCGTCTTGATATAATCCTGATCTTTTAAATCCTGAGTACAGATAAATGCTTTTACCTTATCATCACTTTCGATGTTAATCAAATTCTGAATCGCTCTACCTTTTGCCGTTTTGCTTCCTTCTGGAATTTCATAAACACGCATCCAGAAACATTTTCCTTTTTGGGTAAAGAACATCATATATTGGTGATTTGTAGCCACAAACATATGCTCTAAGAAATCCTGATCTCTTGTTCCAGCACTTTTTTGTCCAACTCCACCTCTATTTTGCGTTTTGTATTCTGTAAGGTTTGTACGTTTGATGTAACCTGCGTGCGAAATGGTAATCACTACATTCTCATCGGCAATTAAATCTTCGATACTAACATCTCCTCCTGAATATTCAATTTGAGAACGACGCTCATCACCATATTTCTCACGAATTTCAGTAAGCTCTTCTTTGATCAAATCAGTTCTTAAATTTACATCAGCTAATAAAGCTTTCAAATGATCGATCAACTTCATCAATTCTTCGTACTCTGCCCTTAACTTGTCTTGTTCCAGACCTGTTAATTGACGCAAACGCATCTCAACAATAGCACGAGCCTGAATATCCGATAATTTGAATCTTTCGATTAATTTTTCACGAGCTTCCTCAGTGTTTTTAGAACCTCTAATCAATGCGATTACTTCGTCGATATTATCAGAAGCAATAATTAAACCTTCAAGAATATGTGCTCTTTCTTCAGCTTTGCGTAATTCAAACTGTGTTCTTCTAACTACTACATCATGGCGGTGCTCAATAAAATAGTGAATCATATCTTTTAGATTCAACATTTGTGGGCGACCTTTTACTAATGCAATATTATTGACACTAAAAGAAGATTGTAATTGAGTGAATTTATATAAAGTATTCAAAACTACGTTTGGAGTAGCGTCACGTTTCAGGATATAAACGATACGCATACCATTTCTATCTGATTCGTCTCGAATATTAACAATTCCTTCGATTTTTTTCTCGTTAACTAAATCAGCTGTACGCTTAATCATATCAGCCTTGTTAACCTGGAAAGGAATCTCAGTTACAATAATACATTCTCTTCCGTCTACTTCTTCAAAACCAACTTTAGCACGCATTACAATACGTCCTCTTCCAGTTTTAAATGCTTCACGAACTCCTTCATAACCATATATAACACCTCCAGTTGGAAAATCTGGAGCTTTAATATGCGTCATTAATTCGTCTATTTCAATATCATTATTATCAAGGTAAGCTAATGTACCATTAATAACTTCTGTTAAATTGTGAGGTGGCATATTAGTGGCCATACCTACCGCAATACCTGTTGCTCCGTTTACCAATAAAGTAGGAACACGGGTTGGCATTACTTTTGGCTCATATAGAGTATCATCAAAGTTTAGTTGGAAGTCAACTGTTTCTTTTTCGATATCTGCCAATATTTCTTCTGAAAACTTGCGCATTCTGGCCTCAGTATAACGCATTGCTGCTGGACTATCCCCATCAACAGAACCAAAGTTACCTTGACCATCAACTAATAAATATCGCATACTCCACTCCTGAGCCATACGAACCATAGCGTCGTAAACAGAAGTATCTCCGTGTGGATGGTACTTTCCTAAAACTTCCCCGACAATTCTTGCGGATTTTTTATGAGCAGATCTTGAAGTTACTCCTAAATCATACATTCCATAAAGTACTCTTCGATGCACTGGCTTCAAACCATCTCTAACATCTGGAAGCGCTCTTGATACAATTACCGACATTGAATAATCAATGTAAGCTGATTTCATTTCATCTTCTATGTTAATAGGAATTAACTTTTCTCCTTCAGACATAAGTTGTTATATTAAATAATTATATTCATTTCAAAACGTGCCAATATACGGCTTTTTGAAATTTTTAAAAGCTTTTCAATACACTAATTTCAATGATTTATTAACAAATTAACATTGGCTTTTGTTTAATAAATTAAAAATAAAACCAAGCTTTTCTGGCTTTTTTTTTGTCTATTAGCTGACATAAGTACTCTAGGTACGGTTTTTGTTTTTCAATTAGTAATTCACTAAATTTACACATACTATAAATAAATATTATGGATGATAATTTTTCACCAAGAGTAAAAGATGTTATTACCTACAGTAAAGAAGAAGCTTTACGACTGGGTCATGACTTCATTGGGACAGAACACCTGATGCTTGGTATCCTTAGAGATGGTAATGGTAAAGCAATACAGATATTAAACAATTTATCAATCGACCTGGATCATTTACGTAAAAAGGTAGAAATCCTAAGCCCTGCAATCCCGGGAATAGATAGTAATTTAGAAAAGAAAAACCTGCATTTGACTCGTCAGGCGGAGCGTGCTCTTAAAACGACTTTTCTTGAAGCCAAGGTTTTTCAGAGTCCGTTAGTAAGTACGGCTCATCTATTATTATGTATTTTAAGAAACGAAAACGATCCTACAACCAAGCTATTGAATAAACTAAAAATAGATTATGATATAGCTAAAGAACAATATCTAAATATGACACCAAACGAAGAAGAATTCTTAGAAAATTTACCAAGAGCTACTGACTCTTATAACGACGATTTAGGACAAGATGACAGTTTAAAAGAAGGTAATTTCAATAATCCAGCCAACAAGTCCAACAAGAAATCTAAAACTCCTGTTTTAGACAATTTTGGTAGAGACTTGACTGAAATGGCAGAGGAAGGAAAACTAGACCCTGTTGTAGGACGCGAAAAAGAAATTGAGCGTGTTTGTCAGATTCTAAGCCGTCGTAAAAAAAATAATCCATTATTAATTGGAGAACCAGGAGTTGGAAAATCAGCAATTGCCGAAGGTTTAGCATTGCGTATTATCCAAAAGAAAGTATCCCGAATTCTTTTCAACAAACGCGTTGTTACTTTAGATTTAGCCAGTTTAGTTGCTGGAACTAAATACCGTGGACAGTTTGAAGAGCGCATGAAAGCAGTAATGAACGAATTAGAAAAAAATGACGACATTATCCTTTTCATTGACGAAATTCACACCATTGTTGGTGCGGGCGGAGCTACTGGATCTTTAGATGCGTCTAACATGTTCAAACCAGCATTAGCCAGAGGCGAAATACAATGTATTGGTGCAACAACATTAGACGAATACAGACAGTACATTGAAAAAGATGGTGCTTTAGAAAGACGTTTTCAAAAAATTATTGTAGAACCTACTTCAGTAGAAGAAACAATTACCATTTTGAACAACGTGAAAAACAAATACGAAGATCACCACAATGTTACCTACACTCAAGAAGCTATTGAAGCTTGTGTAAAATTAACCAACCGATATATGTCGGAACGTTTTTTACCAGACAAAGCTATCGATGCATTAGACGAGGCAGGTTCACGTGTTCACATCACTAACATTGAAGTTCCTAAGAAAATATTAGACTTAGAACGTCAATTAGAAGACATTAGAGAATTAAAAAATGCTGTTGTTAAAAAACAGAAATACGAAGAAGCTGCTAAACTTCGCGATGACGAAAAACGCATCGAAAAAGATTTAGCTATTGCTCAGGAACAATGGGAAGAGGATGCTAAAAGCAACCGAATTGAAGTAACAGAAGACAATGTTGCCGATGTAGTTTCTATGATGACTGGAATTCCAGTAAATCGTATTGCACAAACAGAAAGCAATAAATTAGCCAAATTACCACAACTTATCGAAAGTAAAGTTATTGGTCAAAACGAAGCTGTTGTAAAAATTGCTCGTTCAATTCAAAGAAATCGTGCTGGATTGAAAGATCCAAATCGTCCTATTGGTTCTTTTATTTTCTTAGGTCAAACTGGTGTTGGAAAAACACAATTGGCTAAAGTTTTAGCTAAAGAATTATTCGATTCTGAAGATGCTTTAGTACGAATTGACATGAGTGAATACATGGAAAAATTTGCTATTTCTCGTTTAATTGGTGCACCTCCAGGATACGTAGGTTACGAAGAAGGTGGACAATTAACTGAAAAAGTACGCAGAAAACCTTATGCAGTTGTTCTTTTAGACGAAATAGAAAAAGCACACCCAGATGTTTTCAACATGCTTTTACAAGTATTAGATGACGGATTTTTAACAGATAGTTTAGGTCGAAAAATTGATTTCAAAAACACTATTATCATCATGACTTCTAATGTTGGAGCAAGACAATTAAAAGATTTTGGTCAGGGAGTAGGTTTTGGAACTGCTGCTAAAGTGGCGCAAGCAGATGATAATTCGAAAAGTATCATTGAAAATGCTTTGAAGAAAACATTCGCACCTGAATTCTTAAACAGAATTGATGATGTAATTGTATTTAACGCTTTAGAGAAACATGATATTGATTTAATTATCGAAATCGAATTGAAAAAACTATATGCCAGAGTTGCTGATTTAGGATACCAATTGAATCTTTCTGATAAAGCAAAAGCATTTATTGCAGATAAAGGTTTTGATAAGCAATTTGGTGCAAGACCATTAAAAAGAGCGATTCAAAAGTATGTAGAAGATACTCTTGCCGAGGAAATCATCACTTCAAAAATTACAGCTGGAGATGAAATTTTTATGGATATCGAAGACGGTTCTCAGGAATTAACTGTAAAAATTCAAAAAGCAGGAGAAGCAACTAATCCATAAAAATTGCTATCCTTTTCATACTTAAACCCGTTACGTTTTCATAACATAACGGGTTTATTCTTTTAACACAATTGGCAGTAATTTAAATAACAAATAACTACATTTGGCGTTTTACATAATACAATCTCAATCCAATAAAATAATGAATAAAGTAGTTGTAGGTAGCGAAGAATGGTGTTCATTCCCTGAATTAGGAATTCCAACAATAAAAGCCAGAGTAGATTCGGGAGCAAAAACTTCTGCCCTACACGCTATTAATATTGCCCCATTTATAAAAAACGAAACAAATTGGGTCAAATTTGATATTAATCCCATCCAAAACAATTCTAAAACCATTATTCATTGTGAAGCCCCTTTGGTAGACAAAAGAATTGTAAAAAGTTCAAGCGGATTTAGAGAACAACGCTACGTTATTCAAACCAATCTAAAAATTGGCGACACCATTTGGCCAATAGAAATGACTTTAACCAACAGAGATACTATGGGTTTCCGTATGCTTTTAGGCCGTGAAGCCATGAGCGGAAGAATCCTTGTTGATCCTGAACAACGATTTTTATTGGGTCAACCCACTTCCGACAGCCTAAAAGAAATCTATAAGAATTCGGAAAAAGCACCTAGCGGGTTACGTATTGGTTTATTAGCAAGCAATCCTGAATTGTATAGCAACAAAAGAATCATGGAAGCAGGAGAAATGCGTGGTCACGAAATGCACTTCTTGAACATCAAAGAATGTTACATCAAACTAGATGCTAAAACTCCTGAGATTCATTATCGTGGCGGAAAAATACTGAATCAATTTGACGCTATCATTCCTAGAATTCGACCAAGTATTACCTTTTACGGCTGCGCTTTAACACGTCAATTTGAAGCATTGAAGGTGTTTTGCTTAAATTCGGCTACAGCCATAACACAATCGCGAGATAAATTATATTCACTACAATTACTTTTGAATAGCGGAATTGATATTCCGACAACTGGTTTTGCTAATTCTCCTTTAGACACAGACGATTTAATAAAAATGGTTGGTGGTTCACCTTTAATCATAAAATTATTGGAAGGAACTCAGGGAAAAGGAGTGGTTTTAGCCGAAACAAAAAAAGCGGCAGAAAGTGTTATCAATGCTTTCAAAAGTTTGAATGCTAATATTCTTGTTCAGGAATTCATCAAGGAAGCTAACGGTAAAGATTTACGTCTGTTTGTAGTAGACGGAAAAGTAGTAGCTACTATTCAGCGTGAAGCCATGCCAGGTGAATTTAGAGCCAACATCCACCTTGGCGGAACAGCTTCAATTATCAAAGCAACTCCAGAAGAGAAAAAAATAGCCATTAAAGCCGCTAAAGCTATGGATTTAAAAGTAGCAGGTGTAGATATTATTCGTTCTTCAAAAGGGCCTCTATTGCTTGAAGTAAACTCTTCACCTGGTCTTGAAGGAATCGAAACAGCAACTAACAAAGATATCGCTGGAGAAATGATTAAGGCTATCGAGAAAAACTTCAAAATGGAAACAATAAAAATTTAAGAATCTTTTTATTTTTTTTCACTTTAAAACAATTTTCTTCACCCAGTCCTAAAGGGAGGAAAATTGTTTTAAGTTGAAACTACAATAAGCACTATAGACAAAAGTGCTAAAACAAGTCCCAGATAATTTAGTTTTGATAATTTCTCTTTAAAAACAACTATACCTACTATACTTCCTAGTAGAATAACTCCCATATTCATTCCCGCAAAAACAGTAGATGGATTTGTCGAGAAAGCCTGATGTGCTTTCAAATAAAACAATATATTTCCAAAGTTAAAACCGCCCACCAAGAATCCAAAAAAGAGATTATTGAGTTCAAAAGATTTCTTCTGAACTATCATTTCGTACAACACCGCACCAATCATACAAAAGAAAGCGATACTAAAAATTACAAACAAAGAAGTTGTATATGGAATAGCGGTAAAAGCAGCTACTTTTTTGAACAAAATATCAATAATACCAAAACCTAAAAAAACTAAAATAGGATATTTAAAATCTGATTTTGTATTATCAGCAGTTTTATTCAGAACACAAAATAAAGCCAGAAAACCAATTGTAATTCCGATTAGTTTAGTAATTGAAAACACTTCTTTAAAAAGCAACCAGGCTGCCAAAATAGACACAAATAAAGATAATCTTTGAGCCGCGTCGGTTTTTACAATTCCGATATTTTTGATTGATGTAATCAAAAACAGGAAAACTACGGGCAACAAAATTCCCAAACCTCCATAAAGTAAAAATGGAGTTTCGGCTGTAATTGCGGTTACATCCGGAGAAAAAACAGCGTAACAAAGCAACAGTGCAAAAAGGTAATTAAACAATACTATTTGCTTTGCATTCGTAGACCATTTTCGAGCTATTTTAAAAATCACTCCCACAGCCACACTACAAATAACACTTAGCAACAAATACAACATAACCAATTGATTTTAAACACAAACAAAAACTTTTGTTTTACAAAAAGCACTAAAAAACAAAAGCCATCCGATGCATCGGATGGCTTAGTATATTTTTATTTTATTTTACAAAAAAATATTTAATATATAATAGCAAATGGCCGCTAAAAGTGCCGAAATAGGAATGGTTAAAATCCAAGCCCAAATCAAACTAACAGTTACTCCCCATCTTACTGCCGAAACTCTTTTGGTTAACCCAACACCAATAATAGAACCTGTTATCGTATGAGTTGTACTTACTGGAATTTTTAAATGTTCGGTAAAATATAAGGTTAAAGCTCCTGCTGTTTCTGCCGCAACACCTTCAAAAGAAGTTACTTTGGTAATCTTAGATCCCATTGTTTTTACAATTTTCCAACCACCGCTCAATGTTCCTGCCGCAATAGCCGAATAACAAGCTAACGGAATCCACTCTGGCATAATCCCCGGAGTATCTCCATCAGGCAAAGCTACTTGCAACCAGCTAGGCATTGACTCTAAAGCCACTCCTTCACTGTTTACATAAACAATTACCGCTGCTGCAATAATACCCATTACTTTTTGAGAATCGTTACCACCATGTCCTAAACTAAATGCTGCTGAAGATAGCAATTGCATCTTTTTTAGCATTTTCTCCGATTGATGATGACTCAAACTACTGAAAAACAAACAAAATGTACTGATTGATAAAACAATAAAACCAACTAAAAGCCATTTTATATTATGAGGTTCAAAAGCGACACTCCAAAAATGAGATTCAAATCTTGGCTTACCAATATCATTAATCATCATGTGGCTTACAAACCATACCGTAGCAATCATCAATAGTATTGTAAAAATCTTTGGATAAATACTTTTTCTGGCAGCGTTTAACAACCAAATCGAAATTAAATAAGAAGCGATTGCTCCTACTAATGGTGCCAAAAATATAAAAGCAATAATAATCATTACTCCTGTTGGCAATCCACCTGGTTTTCCCGGATCATACCAGTTTACAATATTATACCAATGTCTAGTGATAGTAACACCATCTTCAACTACAGTATAATCTGAAAAACCGTGCATATAAATAGCGTGAGCTACGGCTGCACCAGCAAATCCACCAATTAAAGTATGAGAAGAACTCGACGGAATTCCTAACCACCATGTTAATAAATTCCAACAAATGGCAGCAATAACACCTGCCAGAATTACAATCAAGTTGATATCTATAGTGTGTGCTGTTTTTGCCACAGTATCTGCTACTCCAAAACCAAAAACCCAATAGGCTAAAAAGTTAAAAAATGCAGCCCAAACCACTGCTTGAAAAGGAGTTAACACTTTTGTAGCAACTACCGTTGCAATAGCATTAGCAGCATCATGAAAACCGTTTATGTAATCAAAAATTAATGCTAAAACTATAATTGTGATAAGTAAAGTCATAAGTGATTACTTCAAAGAATAAATTAAATTTAAGAATGTTTAACCGAAATAGACTCTAAAACACTTGCTACACTTTTACATTTGTCTGTAGCTGATTCTAGAATTGATAATACTTCTTTGTATTTAATGATGTTCTTAGCGTCAGTTTCATTTTCGAAAATTTCAAAAACCGCTTTGTTATAAACATTATCTGATTTATTTTCTAACTTAGAAATTTTAGCACAAGCAGCTTTAATTTTATGTGCATTTTTAAAATCTCTCAATTCTTTTACCGCAATTTCGATATGCTGACAAGCTTCAAGATTAATTTCTGTCAATTTTCTAATGGATTTAGTAATCTTATCCACTTGATACAATCGCATAATGCTTGAAGCACCGTGCAAACGATCGGCAACATTATCAATAGAAGTAACCAATGAGTGAATGTCTTCTCTATCAAACGGAGTAATAAAATTTCTACTCAACTCTAAATTAGTTTGACGGGTAATATCTTCTCCTCTTTGTTCTAATTCGTCTATTTTCTGAAAAAGCACTTCTCTTTCTTTCAAAGGAAGATTTACAGCTTCGTGCAAATTAGAAGCCAACTCAATCAAATTACTAGAAGCTTCTTCAAAAAGTGGAAAGAATTTTTTATCCTTTGGTACTAAAAATTGGAAAATACTGTTTATTGACATTTTTTACTTTATTTTTTAGAAAGCAAAAATACTTTTTTTTATTTCATGATAAAGTCATTTTAAAAATTAATAATCCACTAATTTGTTTTTTTCACGTAATCTGTGCTTTTTTAAATTATAAATTAACCCAAATAGAAAATACTTCGCAAAGCAATTAGTACAAAACCGCTATTTATCAAAAAATGAAGCTTTTCAGTTGCTGAATTCCTAAAAATAAAAAACACACTATTTTAATCTAAAAAAAACGACAGCAAAACAGACTCTAAAACTTTTTAAGTGGCTACGTTTTTTAAAGTTTCTCATTTTTATAAATCTTTCTTCCTATTATTTTCACAAAAAACAAGTTATTTCTAAAAATTTAAAGAAGAATCGTTATAATTAAAAGCAGTAAAAACATATATTTGCTCTTTTTTTAAAATTATTCACAAAAACCAAATAAAGGTTTTTGCTTTTTATAAAAAACTGTATTTTTGGGAACTCTTATGAAAGACAACAGAACTATATATCAATCTCCGATAGCAACTCAAATTTGGGTTTCAATTTCTGTTACAACTACTACTACCCCTTAGGGGTATTTATCATTACATATAATCCTAAATTTATACATACTTTTTTATTAGAAGAAAGCTGTTGGGTGTATATAAAGTATTGCATTTTTAAAATAAAACAAACAAAATGAAAGTATTAAAATTTGGCGGAACTTCGGTAGCCAATGCAAAAAATATAAAACTAGTTCTAGATATTGTTCTCAACAAAGCTAAAAAAGACAAACTGATTGTAGTTGTTTCTGCCCTTAGCAAAGTGACGGATTTGTTGCAATTAGCCGCTTCAAAAGCTGCTTCTAACGATGAAACCTACAAAGACATTGTTGCTGAAATCGAGAAAAAACACTTAGACGCTTTAAAAGAATTAATTCCTGTAAGCGAACAAAGCAGTTTATTGAGCCATATTAAAAGAATCATCAACCATCTGGAAACTATTTTAGACGGCTGTTTCCTTTTGGGCGAATTATCGGCTAGAACATCTGATACTATTTTAAGTTTTGGCGAATTACTTTCATCTTACATCATTGCAGAATCTTTAAAGCAAAACCTAAAAAACAGCAGTTATAAAGACAGCCGTGAGTTGATTAAAACCAATAACAATTTTGGTAAAGCCGCTGTAAACTTTGAAGTAACTAACTTATTGACTACTGCATTTTTTAGTTCGAATGAGTCTCAGGTAGTGGTTATGCCTGGTTTTATTGCTTCTTCTTTAGACGAAATCAATACCACTTTAGGTCGCGGTGGATCGGATTATACTGCAGCTATTATGGCTGGAGCATTAAATGCTAGCGAATTAGAAATTTGGACTGACGTAAACGGAATGTTTACTGCAAACCCAAAAATTGTAAAACAAGCCCAACCTATTGCTGCAATTTCATACCAAGAGGCAATGGAATTGTCGCATTTTGGTGCCAAAGTTTTATATCCGCCAACAATTCAGCCGGTTTTAAGAAAGAATATTCCAATTCACATTAAAAATACTTTTGAACCAGAGAATGAAGGAACTTTTATTTCTAATGTTTCTACTTCAAATGGAAATCCGGTAAGAGGAATTAGCCACATTCAGCATATCAGTTTGATTACACTAGAAGGTCCGGGAATGATTGGAGTTTCGGGTTCATCAAAAAGACTTTTCGAGGTTTTATCTTCCGAAAACATCAATGTAATTTTTATTACTCAGGCTTCTTCGGAACATTCTATTTGTATCGGAATCTTGAATTCTGATGCCGAAGTTGCTGAAAACGCCATCAACAAAGCATTCGAAATCGAAATTGCTCAAAACAAAATTGATCCTTGCATTGTGGAGAAAAACTTATGCATTATTGCATTAGTGGGCGAAAACATGAAAAACCACCAGGGACTAAGCGGAAGAATGTTTAGTACTTTGGGTAAAAATAACGTAAACATCAGAGCGATTGCTCAAGGTGCTTCGGAGCGAAATATTTCGGCAGTAATTAACGAAAGAGACGTTAAAAAAGCCTTGAACACTTTGCACGAAAACTTCTTTGAGGAAAACACTAAACAATTGAATTTGTTTGTGATGGGTGTGGGTAATGTAGGTGAAAAATTCATCGAGCAAATCCACCAGCAAAAGAAATTCTTAAAAGAAAATCTAAAAATCAACGTTCGCGTGATTGCCTTATCTAATTCGAGAAAAATGCATTTTGATGACGATGCAATTGATCTGGATTCATGGCAAATAGCTCTTGACAATGGAGAAACAGCTAACAGAGAATTGTTTATCGAAAAAGTAATTGGATTAAATTTACGTAACTCTATTTTTGTAGATATCACTGCAAATGCTGATGTTGCTGCTACTTACGAGCACTTTTTGAAACAAAGTGTTGGCGTGGTAACTTGCAACAAAATTGCCTGTGCTTCGGCTTATGACAATTACAAAAACCTGAAAAAATTATCACGACAATACAATGCACCTTTCTTGTTTGAAACCAATGTTGGTGCGGGATTACCAATTATCGACACGGTTAAAAACCTAATCGCATCTGGTGATAATGTGCATAAAATCCAGGCGGTTTTATCAGGAAGTTTGAACTTTATCTTTAACAATTTCGACAAAGACAATTCGTTCCACGATGTGGTTAAAGAAGCAGGAGTTCAAGGGTTTACTGAACCTGATCCAAAAATTGACTTAAGCGGAATTGACGTAGCCAGAAAAATCCTGATTTTAATTCGCGAAAGCGGCTACCAAATGGAAATTGAAGATATTGAAAATCAATCGTTCTTGCCTGCTGCTTGTATGGCAACTACTAATAATGAGGATTTCTTCAAATCGTTAATTACTTACAACAGCCATTTTGAAGGTATTTTGGCGGAAGCCATACAAAAAGACAGTAGATTGAAATTTGTGGCTCAATTTGAAAATGGAAAGGCAAGCGTAGGTTTGCAATTCATTCCAAAAGACCATCCTTTCTATAATCTAGAAGGAAAAGACAATATTGTTTTATTCTTCACTGATCGTTACGTGGACCAACCTTTATTAATAAAAGGTGCGGGTGCTGGAGCAGCGGTTACCGCTTCGGGAATTTTTGCCGATGTAATTAGAATTGGAAATGTTTAGAATAAGCCACTAAGACGCTAAGACTCTAAGTTTTTGAGTTTTTCTAAAGGATAATAAGTTACGAAGTTAACTAATATCAATTTTTGAAAAACAGAATGAAACAAGCTTAGAATGTTAGCCTTTTAAGAATCTAAAAAATAAAATTTTGTGCCTTTGAGCCTTCGTGGCAAAAACAATAAATTATGAATGAAGTAAAAGTATTTTGCCCTGCAACTATTGCCAACCTTTCCTGTGGATTTGACGTTCTGGGATTGTGTTTAGACAATGTAGGAGACGAAATGATTGTTCGAAAAACGGCTGAAAAAGGCATTCGCATCACCAAAATTGAAGGTGCTAATTTGCCATTGGAAACCGAGAAAAACGTTGCGGGAGTCGCTTTATTAGCAATGCTGGAAGAAGTAGATGCCGATTTTGGTTTCGAAATCGAAATTTACAAACACATCAAAGCCGGAAGCGGTATTGGTAGTTCGGCGGCGAGTTCGGCAGGAGCTGTTTTTGCTGCTAACGAATTATTAGGCAATCCATTTACCCGAAAAGAGTTGGTGAAATTTGCGATGCAAGGCGAAAAATTAGCTTCTGGAAACGCACATGCTGACAACGTTGCCCCTGCCCTTTTAGGCGGATTCACATTGGTTAGAAGTTCAAATCCTTTGGATATTATAAAAATTGATAGTCCTGACGAATTGTTTGCAACCGTAATTCACCCACAAATTGAGTTAAAAACATCTGATGCACGTTCGGTATTAAAACAAACCGTTTCTCTAAAAAGCGCCATTACGCAATGGGGTAATGTAGGCGGATTAATCGCTGGATTGTACACTCAGGATTACGATTTAATCGGACGTTCGTTGCATGACGAAATTGTAGAACCATTGCGAAGCGTATTGATTCCTGGTTTTGATTTAATCAAACAATCGGCTTTAGAAAATGGAGCTTTAGGTTCAGGAATTTCAGGTTCTGGTCCTTCTATTTTCGCACTAAGCAGAGGAAAAGCAACCGCAGATAAAATCGCTAAAGGCATGAGCGAAGTTTACGATACGATGAATTTACCTTATGAAATCCATGTTTGTAAAGTGAATGATACGGGAATGAGAGTTATTTAAAAAGTGATTTAGTCCTTAGTGCTTAGTCCCTAGTTTTATTACTAACGGCTAAGGACTAAGGACTCCAAAAAATAAAACTAAGGACTAAGTACTAATAAACTAAGGACTATTATAAAAAATGAAATATTACAGTTTAAACCATAACGCACCAAAAGTTTCTTTTCAGGAAGCCGTAATTCAAGGATTAGCATCTGATAAAGGATTGTATTTTCCGGAAAGCATCACTCCGCTTCCACAATCTTTTTTTGACAATATTGAGAACTTAAGTCATGAGGAAATTGCTTTTGAAGCGATTCAGCAATTTGTTGGTGACGAAATTCCAGCAGAAACCCTAAAACAAATCATTTCAGAGACTTTATGCTTTGATTTCCCTGTGGTTCCTGTAGAAAACGGAATCTATTCTCTGGAATTATTCCACGGTCCTACGATGGCGTTTAAGGACGTTGGAGCGCGTTTTATGTCGCGTTGTCTGGGTTATTTTAACAAAGACAAAAAAGACAATACGAATACTGTTTTGGTAGCGACTTCTGGAGATACAGGAGGCGCTGTTGCCAGCGGTTTCTTGGCGGTTCAAGGAGTTGAAGTCGTGATTCTTTATCCTTCTGGAAAAGTAAGCGACATTCAGGAAAGACAGTTGACTACATTGGGACAAAATATCAAAGCGCTGGAAGTAGACGGTGTTTTTGACGATTGCCAGGATATGGTGAAGAAAGCGTTTTTGGACGAAAGCTTGAAACACAAAAACCTGACTTCGGCTAATTCAATTAATATTGCACGTTGGTTGCCACAAATGTTTTATTTCTTCTTTGCTTACAAAGCATTGAAATTTCATAACAAACCATTAGTTTTTTCTTGCCCAAGTGGTAATTTTGGAAATATTTGCGCGGGTATTATCGCTAAGAAAATGGGATTAAATATCGAACATTTTGTAGCTTCAACTAACGTAAATGATACCGTTCCAAGATTTTTAACTAACGGAATTTACGATCCAAAACCATCTATTGCAACTATTTCGAATGCAATGGATGTAGGGAATCCAAGTAACTTTATCCGTATTCAGGAAATGTATGGAAACGATTTAGAGCAGTTTAAAAAAGATTTTTCTTCTTATACTTATAATGACGAAGAAACTTTAGAAGCCCTAAAAAACATCTATAAAACCGATGGTTACATTGCCGAACCACACGGAGCAGTAGGTTACTTAGGTTTGAAAAAAGAATTGGAAAATTACCCAAACGCTATTGGTGTTTTCTTAGAAACGGCTCATCCTATCAAGTTTTTAGACGTAGTTGAACCGGCTTTAGGAATACAATTACCGATTCCAACTCAAATTGAAAGTGTACTGAACAAAGAAAAAGTAAGTACTAAAATCAAAACTTATGACGAATTGAAAGCGTTTTTAGGATAGACTTTCAAAACACAAATACACAAACGGCTATGGAGCAATCTTTAGCCGTTTTTTTTGTAGTATGTTCTTATTTAAAAAACATTTAACCTTAATAATTTGTAATAAAAATATTATGTATATATTTGTTTAAAATAGATCATTCAATAGTATCTATAAATCCACTCTAAGATAGATTGTCGCTACTTTGTAGCAGAAATAATAATTTAACAAAAACATGAATTTATCAGCATACCCAAGAACAATAAAAGATATTTTAACCTTAAATCGCAAGTATATTATACCCAGATATCAAAGAGAATATTCTTGGGAAAAAACTGAGCTAGAGGAATTCTGGAAAGATCTAAATTCTCAAATAAAAATTATTGATGGTAAATTAATAGCTCAAGACTACTTTATTGGATCATTAGTACTAGTTGGGGAAGATTCAAAAGATCAAGAATTTTTAGTAGTTGATGGACAACAAAGACTTACAACGATAACAATTTTACTTTCAGCCTTAACTGAGATAAGTAAAAATATTGAACAAAATTTTTCGTCAAGCTGCTATTCCTATGTAGAAGGTAAAGATGATGATTATAAGCCATTTTTTAAACTAGAGAATGAAAATCCAAAACCTTTTCTGCAAAGACGAATTCAAAATATAGAAAAAGAAAATTATCAACCAAATTCTGAAGAAGAAAATAAGTTACTTTACTCCTATGAATTTTTTTACAAAAATCTTTCAGACAAGGAAATTAGTAAATTTTTCCCTAATCAAAATTACATCGATGTATTAAAATCGATTCGTGATCAAATATTAAAATTTAAAACTATTTTCATTACAGTTGAAAATGAAAATGATGCTCAAACTATCTTTGAAACCTTAAATGCTAAAGGAAAAGATCTTGAAACACTTGACTTAGTTAAGAATAAAATATTTGAAATATTAGACGAGGAACACCCAAGTGATTTTGCTAAGGAACAATGGAAAAAAATTAAAGATAATTTAAAATCAAGGGAAGACAGTATTAATCTTTCTGCATTTTTTAGACATTATTGGATATCTAAATATGAATTCTTAACTGAAAATAAAATTTATACTTCATTCCAGAAACATATAGAAAGAGATAAGGATAGCTATGCAAATTTTGTAAAGGAATTGGTAAAAGCTTCAAGTGATTATATAAAAATTGTATCTCCACAGATCAGTGATTGGAAGCAACAAGAATCTAAAATAATATTTGACCATTTACTAGCATTAAAAGTTTTCAAAGTTGTCCAACCACGACCAATCGTATTAACTGTATTGGATTTATATAGTAAAAAACTTTTAAAATTAACTGACCTTATTAATTTTTTAGATAGGCTACAGAGATTTCATTTTATTTTTTCAGCTATTTGCTCCTCAAGAGCATCTGGTTTAGAAAGTACTTATTCAAAATCTTCTAGACTTTTACAAAGTACAGAAGATAAATCAATTATTAAAGCCACATTAAATGACTTAATTTTAAGTTTATCAAAAAAATTACCTCCCTTTGAAATTTTTGATAATAATTTTAAAAAAATCAGGTTTAGTGATAGTTATACAAAAGACAAAAAAATTATTCAATACATATTTAAAACAATTGAGCTTTCATTACAAAACACTGATGAATTATCTATAAATAATGTAACACTGGAACACATAGAAAGCCAAAAAGTAAACGCACAATGGGTTTTGGAAATTGGTAATATACTACCCCTTGCAAAAGCAATTAATAGTTCAATTGGTAATGATAAATTATCTATAAAATTACCAGAACTTAAAAAATCAGAACTTAGAACAGTTAAAGATTTTTGCAAAAAATATCAGACTGACGAATACTGGACTAAGGAATTATCCGACAAAAGAACTACAAAATTATCTGAAATTATATATAATATCTGCAAATTCTAATATTACCCCTCACTACCGCGCGAATCTTTTCGCGTGGTACATTTTCAACTTCTACGGAGTCCGTGTCCAAACAACCAAATAGAAATACTTTGCCGATTTACTTGATG
>NZ_JBCFQK010000032.1:0-32770 GCF_041729735.1 Flavobacterium magnesitis
GAATTAATAAACGATAAAAACTAACATTAGCATAAATCGTTCGTGATACATTCTGAATGTTAGAATACTAAAAGCAACACCATATAATCCGATTTAATTAAATTTACTAACTTTAGTTGTTATCTATAAAACTAAAATATATGGAAACTAAAATGATATGGGCGAATCTGGTTACGCATGATTTGCATAAAACAATTGAATTTTACACTGGTTTGGGTTTCAAACAAAATGGCCATGAAACAGCTGAACTGGTAAGTTTTAGTGTTGCAGAAAATAATTTTGTGATTAATTTTTTCTTACCCAAAAGATTCGAAAAAGCTTTAAACGGCAAAATTACTGATGCCAAAACAGAAAACGAAATCATCTTTTCTTTATCGGCTAAGAGTGTTGAGGAAGTCGATCAATGGCATGAAAAAGTAAAACAACTGGGCGGAACTATTTTTTGTGAACCAGAAAAATTTGAAGTTGGCTATACCTTTGGTTTTTCTGATCCTGATGGTCATAAATTCAATTTTCTATATTGGCCTGGAATGTAATTCAACATAGTAGATTTACACTCTGCATCCACAAAGAATAACAAGATAGAAATACTTTGCCGAGTTACTGAATGGATCTCACGCATCTCTAATGTCCGATTGCATAAGTACCACTTAAATAAAAAAGCAAAACGTGAAAAAGAACTTTCTCTACTTACCATTCTTAACAGCTTTCTCAGCTCTTTTAATTAGTAGTTGTGCTGGAACAATTAATACGGTTAAATATTCGGTTCCTGAAATAAAGGAACAAAAGAAAGCCTATATAATATCAGCTGAAAATTCGCAATACATTCAATTTAAGCCTGGTGTGATTTTGCCAATGGTAGGCTATATTGTTTTACCTGACGATTCCTCAAAAGAACACGAAATTATTGGTAACACGGATCTTGTTATTAAAAATGAAGTAGAGAAATATGGAATTAAAGCTGAAATTGTAAAAAAAGGAGATAAACTTGGAGATTTCGATTTCTTGATTGAATATCACGACACCTGGAGATGGGACTGTAAAAAAGTGCTGGACAAATTAGAAATAGTGTTCATTTCACCAAATGGAACTCTAATTTCAAAATCAGAATTCAATATTTATAAAAATAAAGAACTACACAACTTCCCCACTCCAGAAAAGGAAGTTCCAAAAATGATGAAAGAACTTTTTGAAAAATAATACTCCTCTCTAATGTAAGTAAGTAAAATTCGACGAAGCCAATCCTCTTGTCTTAGTAACTTATTTAAAAGTTAAAAGATGCTCTTGTATCTCCAAAATGTTACTATTTTAAGTATTTTAGTAGAAAAACAGGGCGAAAAATGAATTTAACTATTGAAAACATTTTATTAATTGGATCTCTATTACTTCTTTTAAGTATTATAGCAGGAAAAACTTCTTATAAATTTGGGGTTCCTACATTATTACTCTTTTTAGCAATAGGAATATTAGCAGGTTCTGAAGGCATTGGCGGCATTCATTTTGACAATCCGGAAACGGCTCAATTTATAGGTATTATTTCGCTGAATTTTATTTTGTTCTCGGGAGGGCTTGATACCAATTGGACTTCTGTAAAACCAATACTTAAGGAAGGACTTGTTTTATCCACTTTAGGTGTATTATTGACCGCTGTTTCGCTGGGAACATTTGTTTGGTTTATTACCGACTTTACCATCTACGAAAGCCTGTTGTTGGGTTCTATTGTATCTTCAACAGATGCAGCTGCCGTTTTTTCAATTTTACGTTCAAAAAGCCTTGCTTTAAAAAGCAACTTGCGTCCTTCTTTAGAACTAGAAAGCGGAAGTAACGATCCGATGGCCTATGTATTGACTATTGCATTTTTGAGTTTAGTAACAAACCAAGATCAAAGCTTATTTTCTATTATTCCGTTATTTTTCAAACAGATGATTTTAGGTGGAATTGCGGGCTTTATTTTTGGTAAGCTTAGTAAATTGATTATTAACAAAATTAAACTCGATTACGAAGGTCTTTATCCTGCTTTGCTCATTGCCCTGATGTTTATTACGTTTTCCGCCACAGACTTTCTGGGTGGTAACGGGTTTCTTGCCATATATATTTGTGCCGTTTATTTGGGTAATCAAGACTTGATACATAAAAAAACCATTTTTAAAATGTATGACGGCTTGGCTTGGCTTATGCAAATTGTTTTGTTCCTTACTTTAGGCTTACTTGTATTCCCTTCTCAAGTCTTTCCCCACATGGGCATTGGCTTACTTATTTCTTTATTTCTAATTCTTGTTGCCAGACCCATAGGTGTTTTAATTAGTTTGATTTTTTTCAAAATGCAATTGCGAAGACGATTATACATATCGTGGGTTGGTTTGCGTGGCGCTGTTCCTATTGTATTTGCCACTTATCCATTATTGGCAGGGATTGAAAAAGCAAATATAATTTTCAATATCGTGTTTTTTATATCTGTCACATCAATAATCATTCAAGGGACAACTTTGTCTGTTGTGGCAAAATGGCTCCATGTGGATCTACCAGAAGAAGTAAAACCTTTATCTGAAACCGAAAAAATAATTTTAAATCTTCCTAAATCAGCCTTACAGGAAATCGAAATTTTACCCGGTTTTTACGCTATTGACAGAAGAATTATTGATTTGAATTTTCCGAAATCTGCTTTTGTTACAATGATTAAACGAAACGATAAATACATTCGACCTGGTGGTTCCACAGAGATTAGGGCAAATGATATTCTTATGGTTCTTGCAGACAAACAGGAAGATTTTATAGAAGTAAAAAATTGTCTGCAAAATTCTAATAACACTCTAAATTCATAACGAAATGAAAAAAAGATTCATACTACTTATTGACTTTTCAGAATATTCAAATAATCTAATTAAATATGCTTATGATTGGAGTACGCAAGCAAATGCCGAGTTACTTTTAGTGCATCAAACCATAGTTTTAACTCCTGGACTTGCCGATAAAGAAATCAAAAAAAGCATTACGGAGCATACCAATAACGAAGCCATCCAAAAATTAAACGCTCTCGCTAAGGAAATAATTCCTCCAAGTACTAAAGTATCTTATTTTGTCTCTGACAATAATTTACAACTGACTTTGGCTGATTTATTAAAAGAACCTTATGATAATATCATCTTCTTTCAATCTAAAGAAAGTAAGATGTTGAAAAAATTATTTCTTGGGAGCTTAAAAGTTAAAATTATAGATAATATTGAAAATATTATTGTTGCTATCCCAAAAGAAATTACCCAATTTTCCAACGAAAAAATTTTTATCGCAGTAACTGAAAAGCATCCTTTAAACATAGCTGGTCTTAGGGATTTCCTGGATTTAATTAACAATACAAATACAAGTTTAACTTTTTTCTATTTATCTAAATCGAAAGAAAACACAGAAAACACAGAAAAATATCTTCAAGATTTATCAGCATCATTTGCAGATCGATTCAATACCAGTTATTCGATTCATGAGGCCAGCAACCCTTTTGAAGGTATCAATAAATTGATCAAAAATAAAGATAGTGAAATACTGGTTGTTCAAAAAGGTTCTCGTCTTTTAACAGATCACTTTTTTAGAAAATATTTAATAACAGAATTAGTCTATGAAGGTCAATTCCAATTGATTATTTTACCTTAAAAATTATTGGTTTAGATTATTCTTTTATGCTTTATCAGCATATTTAAATAATCGTAACTTTTGTAATATCATTTTACTAAATAAACTTGTTTTAAAATGCAAATAGAGAAACTGGATAATTCTGTTTGGAACTCTTTGAATGAAACTCATCAAGATTTCGCTGTTGACTATGAAGGTGTAAATTTTTACAAACCTGATTATTGTCCTTTTGGCGGTTTTATAAATACCGAAAAGACAAAAATAGCAATTGACGAGTATGCTAAATTGGCAAACAACTTTTATCTAGTAGGTAATAAACCCAATTTTAACAACAAAGTACAACTGAATAAAGAATTAGTTTGCAATCAGATGCTTATTGACAAACCGATTAATATTGAAATAACAGAACCTGTAATGGAATTACAAACCACAAATCACAAAGCGGACTTATTTGCCCTTGTTAATTTGGTTCAACCTGGTTATTTCAAAGACAACACAGCTGATTTGGGGAATTATTATGGTATTTACAAAGAAAATAAGCTAGTAGCAGTTACAGGAGAACGAATGAAAATGAATGATTACACCGAACTAAGTGCGGTAGTAACACATCCAGAACATACAGGAAAAGGGTATGCTAAACAATTGTTAGTTTATGCCAGCAGCAAAATATTTAATGAAAACAAAACTCCATTCTTACACGTAGCAGATACAAATATTGGAGCAATAAAATTGTATGAAAAACTAGACTTTAGAACAAGAAAGAAAATCAGTTTTTGGAATTTTATAGCGAATAATATTCAATAAAAAAACATCTGAAGCCGCGGAATGGGAAATTAATTTTGATGAATTTTAAACAGACTCATAGATAAAAAGGCTGTCCGAAAATTATTTTTCAGACAGCCTTTTCTTATTCAAATATTAAATCAGTTTGTTTACTATCAATTATTTATCAACGCAGTCAACAGTTAAAAATTTATATTTTACGTTTTCAAAATCTATAGGTAATCCTTTAGAAAAATACGAACGTCCCAAATAAGTTTCAATTTTGCCATTGCCTAAAATAAGAGTATCTCCCTTTTTTAACATTGCTAACGGATTTTTAAATATTTTTTTTTCATCCTTTCCTTCACTGAACGAGTAGTCTACAAATAAAGTATCACCATGAAATTCTCCTGTGATTTCTCCAACTTTTTTTGGCATAGTAAAAATCTTCATCACCATATCTCCAGTTATTTTTCCGTCTTTTAAAGTGTTAATTTTTAACTCAACAGTATCTTTTTCATACAATGCTTTATAACAGCTTACACTTAAAGGTGCTTCTGTCTGGTCTTTAGCATCGTCCGACTTTTGATCTTTTTTACAGCTTTGGAATCCAATGCAAGTCAACAATAAACAAAATAAACTTAGATTTTTCATATATACACGTATTTAGTTAATAATTTAGAGAATATAATTCACTAATTTACGGATAAATAGGCAGTATTTACAAGGGAAATCCATAAAAAAACAGAAACAGTTTAAAGAACTCTCTTGCTATTTGTAAATTTACAAACTAAGGCTCGACATTAAAAATTAATCCAATCACTATGACAGAAATAAAACGTAAAGGTTCTCGTTCGACGAAAGAGATTCCAAAAGAGATTTTAGAGCAATTGAACAATGGACAAATTGAAACCGCAAATTTGGTAGAATGGTTAGCTGTTGACCAAAGCATTTTACTAGAAAATTTACTCCAACAAGTGAACAGAATAGAATATCTGAATCCTATTTTGTCTGAAATTGAAGCCTTGAAAAAACAAACGGTAAACACAATAAATGAAGCAATTGGAACAGGGATTTTTTATCAGCTAAGAGAAAATAACGATAGCAAGTTTTTAGAAATTATCTCCAATCACAAATCAGACGTGGTTCGCTGTTGGGCAACTTATTCTGTTGGAAAAAATTCAAAATTGAGTGTAAAAGAAATGCTGGAACAAATTCAGCCCTTTTCGGCAGACAAACATTTTGGCGTAAGAGAAATTTGTTGGATGGCTGTTAGACCAACCATATCAAAAAATCTAACTGAAAGTATCAAAATTTTATCAAATTGGACAAGTCATGAAGACGAAAATGTGAGACGGTTTGCCAGCGAAGCTACACGACCAAGAGGTGTTTGGTGTGAACATATTGAGGAATTAAAACAAAATCCTGAATTAGCTTTGGCAATTTTAGAACCAATGAAGTCCGACAATGCAAAATATGTTCAAAATAGTGTTGGAAATTGGTTAAACGATGCCAGCAAAACCCAACCCGAATTTGTGAAAACAATTTGTGAAAAATGGAAAACAGAAAGCCCAACAAAGGAAACAGCTTACATTATCAAAAAAGCATTACGGACAATTGAAAAATAGCTTAACCCTATTGACCATCAAAAAACTAGCGATTTTACTAAACTTACAAAGCTAATAATACATTGGAATCATCAAATAATAATTGGTTTAATAATTCTCGAAATCTAAAAAACTACTTCCTTAATTTAGCTAATAATTTTATTTTCTATTAAATCTTATTAATACTTTTTTAACAGCCATAACTTAGTATATTTAGTTATATTAGTAAGGTATAAAATCGCTGTGGATACTACCTAAAATTTAGTTAAACACTAATGCTCTTTGTGGATATTTAACACTAAAAAATACTATTTCTAAATAAATTAATATGAAAACAGAATTAAAGAAGAAACATGCAAATCAATGGCATTCTCTTTCACATACTGAAGTGCTAAAACTTCTTAAAAGTTCAATTGAAGGTATTTCTTCAAAAGAAGCTAACGAACGTTTTAAAAAAGAGGGCGGTAATACTCTAGTTAGAAGAGGAAGAGAAAGCTTTTTTAAAATCCTGATACGACAATTTTTAAATCCACTCATTTATATACTTTTTGTAGCAACCATACTTGCAATAGTTATGGGTAAAATCACAGATGGTATTGTGGTGTTTTCCGTAATACTAATCAACGCAATAATTGGTTTTATACAGGAATACCAAGCAGGGAGCACGATAGAAGGACTTCTAAAACTAGTGCCTGAAAAAGCTACAGTAATGAGGGATGATGAACAGCAGAACATTCCCATTTCTGAACTAGTCAGCGGTGATTATGTTATCCTTCAAGCTGGTGATCGGGTGCCTGCAGATATACGTCTCTCGTTTACAAAAAATGCTCAATGTGATGAGTCAATCCTTACGGGAGAATCCCTTCCAGCAGAAAAAGAAATTCTTCCGGTAGCTCCTGATGCAGGATTGTCTGACCGTAATTGTATGATATTTAGTGGAACACTAATAACCTCAGGAACAGCCGAAGGAGTTGTTGTTGCAACAGGTATGCACACAGAAATTGGAAAAATAGCTTCCCTTCTTGAATCCGCAACTTCACCAAAATCGCCACTCACACTATCTCTTGAAAAGATCGCCTTGCGAATTACCTACTCTATTATTGTAGTAGGAGTTGCGGTATTTGCTCTGGCTATATTCCGAGACTATACATTTATTGACGCGGCATTCTCTGCAATTACACTGGCAGTAGCTACCATACCAGAAGGGTTGCCAGCAGTTATTACAATCGCTGCAACTATAGGTGTTACACGAATGGCTAAAAGAAAAGCAATCATCAGACATTTGTCTTCTGTAGAAACACTGGGAAGCACTACTGTAATATGCTCTGATAAAACTGGTACGCTTACCCGAAATGAAATGTTAGTTAATTTTTTATGGAACGAAAAAGGAGAATTTTCAATTCTGGAAGCTGATAATAGTACAACAGGTAAAATCATAAAACATGGAAGCAGTATAGAAGCAGAAGAACACGAGTTAAGAGAACTGTTTTTTTCCGCAGCACTTTGTAATGATGCAACGATTCAACAAGGTGATACAATGAATAATGCAAAAGCTACAGGTGACCCAACAGAAATTGCACTATTGAAAGCCTCCTTAAATTTTGGAATTGATTTGGACGATTTAAAAGATAATTGGCCAAGACTAGATGAACTGCCTTTTGATTCAGACCGAAAGATTATGGCCACTCTTCATCAGTCTCCTGATGGAGATAAAATCATTTATCTAAAAGGTGCTCCTGAATCTGTTATCCCCTTATTAACCTATTCTACAGAAACATCTGAAAAAACACTCGAAAAAGATATCCGTAGCGCAGTTTTGACATTTGCAGAAAAAGGCATGAGAGTACTTGCCTTTGCTACAAAAAAATTACAAAAAGAAGATTTACCAAACATTAATGAAGAAAACTTAAGACAATTTGACTTTTTAGGATTAATGGCCATGAGCGACCCTCCAAGAATAGAGGTGAAAGATGCCATTAAAGCTTGTCATAATGCTGGAATTATTGTAAAAATGATTACTGGAGATCATCCCGCTACTGCTGCTGAAATAGGGAAACAACTTGGTTTAACACAAGATGGCAAAGTGATTACTGGAGATGAACTTCAGAAATTGAATGAAATTGATTTACAGGAAACAGTGAAAGCTACACACATTTTTGCTCGTGTTTCTCCATCTGATAAACTTAGATTAGTTGAAGCACTTCAAGCCAATGGAGAAATTGTAGCGATGACTGGAGACGGGGTGAATGATGCACCTGCCCTCAAGCGCGCAGATATTGGTGTTGCTATGGGAATCAGTGGAACAGCAGTTGCCAAAGAGTCTGCAGATATGATTATAGCCAATGATAATTTTAAAAGTATAGAAGCAGCCGTTGAAGAAGGAAGGAGAGTATTCGATAACCTTCTTAAATGTCTTGCGTTTCTATTACCTACGAGCATAGGCTTAGGCTTGGTAATATTTATCGCAGTAATGTTTTTCCCATCAGAAAACGGGGTACTGCTCAAACCTATGTTACCCGTTCAAGTATTATGGATTAACCTCATTACAGCAGTTACACTAACTTTGCCCCTAGCACTTGAAGCCAAAGATCCAGATGTGATGAACCGACCACCGCGAAAGCCTGGTATCCCTTTATTAAGTTCATTTCTGATTTTCAGAATTATACTGGTTGCCCTTATAATGGCTGGCGGAACAATTGGTTCATTTCTTTGGGAATACCACCTTGAGCTTTCAAAAGGAATCTCTAGTAGCTTAGCCGTTTCAGAAGCGCAAACCATGGCTGCAACTACAATGGTATTATTTCAGGTGTTTTACCTGATTGATTGTCGTTCACTTAAACTTCCAATCCATAAAATTGCAGTTTTCTCAAATCCATCTATTTATTTCGGAATTGGGGGAGTATTACTTGCTCAGGCTGCATTTGTTTATATCCCCTTTATGAACCTCTGGTTTCACACATCTCCTTTAAACACAAAAGCTTGGGCAATGTCATTTTTAGTAGCATTTTCCATCCTGATCATTATAGGCATTGAAAAATGGATTCGCTACAAATACTTTAAGGATATTGAGATATAGTGAAAAATAAATCACATTTTAGATTCTAAAAGCAATCATTGTAATACCAAAAATAGCACTAAATGAACCATAAAAAAAACAGTAACAACTAAGCTTTCTTTGTACTAGTAAACTAAAATAAACTACAATCATCAAATAATAAGCGGTTTAACAATTTTCCAAATCTAAAAAACTTCTCGCTTGATTTAGGTAAGAATTTTATTTTTTCTTAAATCTTATTAATACTTTTTTTACAGCCATAACTTAGTAAATTTAATTATATTCGTAAGGTGATAAAATCAGTGTTATTGCTACCAAAAGTTAAGCTCAACAAGGAAAAGCACAAAATAGTGTACTTTTTACTTAATTGAATATTTGTAATTTGATTGCAGTCATGTACGAAAATTTAGTATAATACCAAAAACAATAATTTTAAAAGTAACAGAATACCGTATATTAATTAAAGTACTTATAACCCACAATGACACTACTTCTCACCTATTTATTTATAGCATTATTTACCTCATTTTTATGCTCAATTATGGAGGCTGTTTTGCTTTCTACTCCGTTATCCTATTTAAAATCAAGACTTGAAAATGGAGATAAAAGTGCTGAAACAATGCTGAGACAAAAAGAAGATATTGATATGCCACTTTCGGCAATACTTTCGCTTAATACAATTGCTCATACTGTGGGAGCAGCAGGAGTTGGAGCTCAAGCTACAATTGTCTTTGGAGAAGCTTATTTCGGAATTGTTTCGGCAGTTCTCACTATTTTGATTTTGGTTTTTACTGAAATAATTCCAAAGACATTAGGTGCAAATTACAGCAAAGACCTTGTTAGTATTTCAGCAAAAATTATTAACGGAATGATTTTTATAACCTATCCACTTGTTATAGTTTCTTCCATACTTACAAAACTTTTGTCAAGAAACAAATCCGAATTAACTACAAGTAGAGAAGAAGTTTCCGCCTTGGCTAATATAGGAACAGAAGAGGGAATATTTGCCGAAAACGAAAACAGGATTATCCAAAACTTAATTAAACTAAAAAATATAAAAGTTTCAGAGATTATGACACCAAGAGTCGTTGTCGTAACCGCAAATGAAGAAATGACATTACAGAAATTTTTAGAAAACAAGGAGTTCTTGCACTTTTCAAGAATCCCAATTTATAAAACAAGTAAGGACAATATAACAGGATATGTATTTAGAGCAATGGTCTTTGAAAAATTAGCAGAAGACCAATTTGACCTCAAACTAAAAGACATAAAAAGAGAAATTTTAACTTTCCGTAAAAAAACGACTCTGTTTAATGCATGGGACGAAATGTTAGCAAAACGCGAACACATCTCACTTGTAATTGACGAATATGGCGGTATGGATGGAATTACAACCTTAGAAGATATTATTGAGTCATTACTTGGCTTTGAAATCATAGACGAAAAAGACAAAATCGATGATATGCAACAATATGCTATAGAAAGATGGAAAGAAAAACAGAAAAAGTATGACTTTCTTAAAAGTGATGAAGAAAACAGCCACAATCAACAGCAGTTATAGTTTCATTCCACTCGATTCTGCCAGATTATCCTTTTTGAATTTAATTTAAAATTGCCCTTTATCTAGTTCGCAACCTCTTAAATTCTACAAAAATGCTAATGCACTGATGAATATAAAATGAGAATAGTCAAAACAACACTTCCCAGTAATTCAATACTAAATATTTCTCACAAAAAATATGACTACGTAGACAGTTTTCAAGGTGAACTTAATGACATTGACAACAAGTTCAATTCTGTTGACATTGGGAAAGCTTTTTTTTCAAGCGGACCAAAATGGATTGAGCGTTTATTTGCTTTAAGAAACAAAATAGTTTCCTTATTTGGACTTAAAACCTCAGGAAATATTAGCGACCAAAAAAAACAGTTTGAAAACTTTAAATGTGAACCAGATCAACAACTCGGTCTTTTCAAAGTGTTTGCTAAAACTGAAAATGAAATAATTTTAGGAGAAGATGATAAACATTTGAATTTTAGAGTTTCATTATTTTTAGAAGAAAAAGAAAAAAAATCAACAACGAAAGAACTAACGATTTCGACTACAGTGGAGTTTAATAATTGGTTTGGACGATTCTATTTTTTACCTGTCCGTCCGTTCCATAAACGGATTGTTCCTTCAATGTTGAAAGAAATTATAAAAGAATTAGAAAAGAAAGATTAGATACTGTAATAAACAGTAAATAGGCACTAAACCTTCGCAAAATTAAAAGTATTTTAAACTTAGACAAAAGTATAAAATGAAAAATAAAACAACCCTTTTCTTAGAATCCTGGATAGAGTCTAGAACCAGATTTACCAATCAATTAGAAAATATTACTTTAGAAGATTTAGTAAAAAAACTGGGCAAATCACCTAATTCTATCGGTTTTCTTATTCGGCATATTGGAGATGTAGAATTACTATTTGCTAAAAATGTATTTGGCGACCATTCAATTAAAGTATCTGCTAAAACAGTCATTGAAAAACGAGATACTGGAGAATGGACAGACTTAGAAGCATTGAAAACTTATGTTTCTGAATCTTTTGAAAAACTAAAATCAATTGTTGAGACACAAACTGACGAAGATTGGGAAACTAGCATTAATACCCTGGAATTTGGCACAAAAACAAAAGCTGAAGCCTTTGGACGAATTGTTTCTCATACTGCTTACCATGCAGGACAATTAGCCTTAATCAAGAAATATGGAGAAATTTAATTGAAAGAAGTATAAGCCGTAAAATAGCTAATCTCAATTCTTATTTTTGTATTTGAACGGATCAATGCTAAATGTTGTGGAGAAACATAAAAAATACGCTCTAATTATTTTTACCGCAGAGAACGCAAAGATTTTTATCTAAAAATGGCTTCTTAAAGCACAAAGTTCGCAAAACTAAGACAATACTAAGCTTTGCGAACTTTGGCTTTTTATAAAAGCTAAGAGTAAAAAACTTAGCGTTCTCTGCGTTAATTTTTTTTCTAGCTCCACAGTTTTTTGTGTTGATCCATTTGAACTCTACATTTTCAAATCTACAATTTTCAAAAAAAAACCATCAAAATTCAACATACAAAAAAAGCCTCGAATCTCTTCGAGGCTTTTACAATTTTGGGTGGATGACCGGGTTCGAACCGGCGACCCTCGGCACCACAAACCGATGCTCTAACCAGCTGAGCTACAACCACCATTTGCTTTGCGGTTGCAAATATACAACGTTTATTGACTTCTGCAAACTATTTTTTCAAAAAAAATCAATAAAATTACAGCAAATCCGCTAAACTATTGACAGCCAAACATCTTTCAACAGTAAAACCTTCAGCATGATCTACCCCTACTAATCTTCCAAGGTCTCTGGAGCGGTAATTTAAGCTTTCAAAGAAGTTTTTAGAGGTTATTGGTGATTCTGGTTCTGTAGAATTCGGATCATAAAATTGAGAACGATACGCTAAAATAGCTTCGATTTTCTTATCGGTGAACCCTGTGATGTCCACTACAAAATCAGGTTCAATGTTTTTCCACTGAATATAATGATACACTAATTTAGGTCGCCACGCATTTTGATGTTGCCCTTCCAGCTCCGTTTCTATTTTTATCAATCCTGATAAAAAACAAGCATCCGAAACTAATTTACTTCCTTTGGCATGATCAATATGACGGTCGTCAATGGCATTGCATAAAACAATTTCAGGTTGATACTTACGAATCATTTTGATGATTTCCAATTGGTGTTTTTCATCATTGACAAAAAAACCATCTCTCATGTTTAAATTCTCCCGAACGGAAACTCCTAATATTTTGGCAGCAGCATTAGCTTCCTGATCTCTAATTTCTGCCGAACCACGAGTTCCTAATTCCCCTCGGGTTAAATCTACAATACCTATTTTTTTCCCTAAGGAAATTTCTTTTAAAATAGTTCCCGAACAACCTAATTCTACATCATCGGGATGTGCTCCAAAAGCTAATATGTCTAATTTCATTATTTTTATTTTTCCTCCACCAATCTGTTTTTCCAAAAGAGGAAAAAACTGTACGGAGTTTTATGATGAGTATTTTTTATTGTAACTTTCTTTTTTACCGCAAAGAAAAAAAGTTTTCGCTGAGTTCTCAAAGTTGTAAATTCTGCTTTCTAAAAACTGACTACTGCAGCCTGCTTTCTAAATTCTGCTTTCTGACTCCCAACTTCCCACTTCTAACTTCAAAGCACACTCTTCATCGTCATCGATTTATTTACGCTTTCATTCCATTCTTTTTCTGGAACACTTTCTTTTGTAATGCCACAACCCATATACAAATGGGCTTGTTTTTCTTTTATTTGCATGCAACGTAAATTCACATACAAATCGGATTTCTGCTTTTTCTCGGTAAAATCTCTCTTGTTTAATTCGCCTAAAAAACCTGTATAATATTCTCTATCGTAACCTTCATTGGCTAAAATAAATTCATTTGCTGTTTCTTTGGGCAAACCACAAACTGCAGGTGTAGGATGTAAAACCGAAACCACTTGATTCAGTTTAGACGTCTTATTAATTATTCCCTCAATATCCGTTTTAATATGCAACACATTTCCGGCCTGCACCGTATACGGACTCGAAATAGCCACTTCAGAAGTTAATCCTTTCAGGTTTTCCAATATAAAATCGGTAACAAATTGTTGTTCTTCTATTTCTTTTGACTCCCAAATCACATCTGTTTTTCCTTCAAAATTTTGTGTTCCCGCTAATGCCATCGTGCAAAACTTTTTTCGGCTTGCTTTCAACAATCGCTCCGGTGTTGCTCCCATCCACAAACCTATTTTTGGGTGGTACCAGCAATAACAAAAAACGGTTGGAAAACGCTGAATTAATCGGGTAAAAACAGTAACCAAATCAAAATTAGGTACTTCTAAGATTTCTTTTCGAGACAAAACTACCTTCGTAAAAGTTCCTTTGCTAATAGCATCAATTGCTTTTTGAATCAGATCTTCAAAACGCTCTTTTTCTTGTTCGTTTTCAGAATGATTGAGATTCTCCGATTGATTTTCTTCAAAAGAAGTAACATCCGATTCCCAAATCACCGATTGACTTTTTGGAATCAATATCATCTGATTTCCACTGAATGGCGCAAAGACAAAACCAGTTTCATCTAAGGTTTCAGCAAAATACAAATGATCATTTTTTTGAAAAAAGCCTCTCACTTCTGTTTTATACGGTTTACTATATATAACAAAAGGTAAATTTTGGGCTTCTTGTTGCTTCACTTTTATAAAAAAATCAATCATACATTATTGTATTAAAAGGTTTGTTTTTTTCGAATAAAATCTAGCTTGTTTTCTTTCTTTTTGGCAAAACCATATTAGTCAATTTACAAAGCGAAATCAGATTATCTCTTTCGTCCACAATGCGAATTTCCCATAAATGAATGCTTGCTCCATGATGAATGATTCTTGCCGTTGCAGTAACTACGCCTTCTCGCTTGGCTTTTAAATGATTGGCTGAAATTTCAATCCCACGTACTTCGCTCACTTCGGGATTGATAAATATAAAAGAAGCGGCACTACCTACACTTTCGGCTAAAGCTACCGAAGCACCTCCGTGAAGCAAGCCCATCGGCTGATGAACGCTCGGATTTACTGGCATTGTAGCAGTCAAAAAACCTTCTCCCGCATCCACATATTCAATATTTAAGGTTTCCATTAAGGTGTTTTTCGAAATACGATTGCAGTATTCCAATATCTTTTCTTTATCGAATGTCATGAATTTTATTTTAATCGATTGTAAAAATAAAGAAAAGAATAGAGACTATGTATTAAATAGCGAGCATATTCTGCAATCGATTTTAAAATTTAATCCTAACCAATAAGATTTTTTCTATTTTTACAAAAAAACAAAAACGATGCGTCCTTTTTCGCTATTATTTATCTTCGGAATATTGCTTTCAATCTGTTCTTGTCGTACCGATTTTTCTACTGTACCCAATGATGGAAAATTAGTTTTTTCCAGAGATACCGTTTTTTTAGACACTGTTTTTTCGACCATAAGTTCGAGTACGTATTTGTTAAAAGTCTACAATAACAGTAAAAATGATATTAATATCCCAACCATTAAATTAGGTAAAGGTCTAAATTCTAAATTCCGTATGACCGTTGACGGAATGCAGGGCGAAAACAACAAAATTTTCAATAATGTCACGCTGTTAGCCAAAGACAGTCTCTATGTTTTTATCGAAACCACACCCAACATTGCCGATGCGAATCCCGATGATTTTTTATATACCGACGATATTGAATTTGATAGCGGAACCAATTTGCAAAAAGTAGCCTTACTTACTTTAGTTAAAGATGCTGTTTTCTTGTTTCCAAAGCGTTTAAGCAATGGAAAAACCGAAACGGTAACTTTTGACAACAACGAATTGAGTGGTTTTTATCTTGACGAAAATGATGCTATAAATGGCAACGAGCTGCATTTTACCAATCAAAAACCTTATGTGATTTATGGTTACGCAACAGTTCCCGAAGGCAAAAAAGTAGTTTTTGATGCAGGAGCCCGTGTTTATTTTCATACTAATTCGGGTTTGATTGTACCACAATCGGCTAGTTTAGAATGCAACGGAAATATTTCTACTACTACCAAGCAGGAAAACGAAATTATATTTGAAGGCGACCGTCTTGAACCACTGTATGCTAATATCCCCGGACAATGGGCTGCTATCTGGCTTCGTGAGGGCAGCACAGCACACAAAATCAATCATCTTACAATTAAAAATGCAACAATAGGTTTACGAATTGACAATCAGGACAACACCACCGTTTCGATAAAAAATAGTCAGATTTACAATTCGTCTAACTATGGAATTCTAGCTCAAAATGCTAAAATTGAAGGCGAAAACATAGTTATTAATACCGCTGGAAAAGCAGCACTGGCTTGTACTTACGGAGGGAATTACCTGTTTACACATTGCACTTTTAACAACAACTGGAACAGTTCGCAACAATTTGCTTTAGAAATCAACAATTACAAAACAGACACAAACCCAGAAACGTCCAATTTAACCCAGGCTACTTTTAATAATTGTATCGTTTATGGTGCTTTTTCTAACGAATTAAATTTAGATAAAAACGATGCAGCAACTTTTGAATACCAATTCAATAATTGTCTGCTAAAATCGGATGCAAACAGTTCGAATCCATTATATAATTTTAATAATACCGTTCATTATAATAACATTATCCTGAATCAAAACCCTCGCTTTTTATCCGTTCAAAATAACAAATTGGATATTGACAATACTTCTGCTGCTTTCGCAAAAGGAAATCCGGCTTATTCCATTCCGTTAGACATTAACGGAAAAACCAGAACTTCCCCACCTGATTTGGGTGCTTATCAGAGTATGGACTTTCCTGAATGAGTTTAAAAATTACCGCAGATTCGCAGATTTTTCAGTTTAGTTTACAGGAATGACAAGATTGAGTAAACACTACAAATACAAACTCTATCTGAATTCTACCTTCTACAACCATACAAAGAGCACCAAAACATACTAAAAACGACTACTTTAAAAAGTCTTTTTTACACTTGTCCGTCCTGTTTTTTTAAACTAAATTTGCATCGCAATTCATCAAACACAAAACAATGATTCATTTCTTTGAAAACCAAAGCAACGCAATTTTTGCCGTACAAACACAAGGCGAAATTTCGGCTCAAGATATTTCTAAACTGAACTGGCTTTTTGCCAATGCAAATAAGATAGAGAAATCCGTATTGACGGATTTTTTTGTTGGTCCTCGCGCCACGATGATTACGCCTTGGAGTACCAATGCCGTTGAAATTACTCAAAATATGGGGATTTCTGGAATCATTCGTATCGAAGAATTTTACAAAGCATCAGAAGATTTTACTGATTTCGATCCAATGCTTTCTCAAAAATACACCGAATTAAATCAGGATATTTTCACCATCAATGTACAGCCGGAAGCGATTTTGGATATTGAGGATATTGCAGCTTATAACAAAACTGAAGGTTTGGCTTTAAGCTCAGAAGAAGTAGAATATTTAGATAATTTGGCGACCAAATTAGGTAGAAAACTAACAGATTCTGAAATTTTTGCTTTCTCACAAGCGAATTCTGAGCACTGTCGTCACAAGATTTTCAATGGAACTTTTGTTATTGATGGCGTTGAAAAAGAAACGTCTCTTTTTAAATTAATCAAAAAAACATCTCAGGAAAACCCTAACGATATTGTTTCGGCTTACAAAGACAATGTGGCTTTTGTAAAAGGACCAAGAGTACAACAATTTGCCCCAAAAACGGCTGACAAACCTGATTTTTATGAAGTAAAAGAATTTGATTCTGTTATTTCGTTAAAAGCAGAAACGCATAATTTTCCAACTACTGTTGAACCTTTCAATGGAGCAGCAACAGGTTCAGGAGGAGAAATTCGTGACCGTTTGGCTGGTGGACAAGGTTCGTTGCCAATGGCTGGAACAGCGGTTTATATGACTTCATACTCTCGTTTGGAAGAAAACAGACCTTGGGAAGATGCTGTAGTTGAAAGAAAATGGTTGTATCAGACTCCAATGGATATTTTAATCAAAGCTTCAAACGGAGCATCTGATTTTGGAAATAAATTTGGGCAACCGTTAATTACAGGTTCGGTTTTAACTTTCGAACACCAAGAAAACAACCGTAAAATTGGTTACGACAAAGTAATCATGCAGGCGGGTGGAATTGGTTACGGGAAATTAAATCAGGCTATCAAACACAAACCACAAGAAGGCGATAAAATTGTTATTCTTGGTGGAGAAAATTATAGAATTGGAATGGGTGGAGCTGCGGTTTCCTCTGCAGACACAGGAGCTTTTGGTTCAGGAATTGAATTAAATGCAATCCAGCGTTCGAACCCGGAAATGCAAAAACGTGCTGCCAATGCCATTCGTGGATTGGTGGAAAGCGATAACAACCCTATTGTTTCTATTCACGATCACGGAGCTGGAGGACACTTAAACTGTCTTTCGGAATTGGTAGAAGATACCGGAGGATTGATTGATTTGGATAAATTGCCTGTGGGCGACCCTACTCTTTCGGCAAAAGAAATTATTGGTAACGAATCTCAGGAAAGAATGGGATTGGTTATTGGTAAAAAAGATATTGATACTTTACAAAGAATTGCTGAAAGAGAGCGTTCTCCAATGTACCAAGTGGGTGACGTAACTGGTGATCACCGTTTTACTTTCGAATCAAAATCGACTGGGGCAAAACCAATGGATTATGCTTTGGAAGATTTCTTCGGAAGCTCTCCAAAAACCGTAATGACCGATAAAACGATTGATTACAACTATTCAGAATTAGACTATTCGAAAGACAAAATTGCTACTTATTTAGAGCAGGTTTTACAACTAGAAGCTGTGGCTTCTAAAGACTGGTTGACTAATAAAGTAGACCGTTGTGTAGGTGGAAAAGTAGCCAAACAACAAACTGCAGGACCATTGCAATTGCCATTAAACAACTGTGGTGTTGTAGCTTTGGATTTCCAAGGGAAAGAAGGAATTGCAACGTCAATTGGACACTCACCTATTGCATCGTTAATCGACCCAGTTGCTGGAACAAGAACTGCTATTGCCGAATCATTATCGAATATTGTTTGGGCTCCAATTAAAGACGGAATGAAAGGGATTTCACTTTCGGCTAACTGGATGTGGGCTTGTAAAAATGCAGGTGAAGACGCTCGTTTATATGCTGCTGTTGAAGCTTGTTCTGATTTTGCAATCGAATTGGGAATCAATATTCCAACAGGAAAAGATTCGCTTTCGATGAAACAAAAATATCCAAATGACGAAGTAATTGCTCCAGGAACGGTAATTATTTCGGCTGGTGGAAACTGTACTGATATTAGAAAAGTAGTTGAGCCTGTTTTACAAAAAGACGGAGATTCTATTTATTATATCAATTTGTCTCAGGATGATTTCAAATTAGGAGGATCTTCTTTGGCACAAACGTTGAACGCTATTGGAAACGAAGCACCAACTATTAAAGACGCTGCTTTCTTTAAAACTGCATTTAACACATTGCAGGAATTGATTTTAGACAATCAAATCTTAGCTGGACACGATATTGGAAGTGGTGGTTTGATTACTACTTTGTTAGAAATGTGTTTTGCTGATGTGAATTTGGGAGCAAAAATTGATTTCTCTGTTTTTGAAGAAGAAGATTTGGTAAAAATTCTTTTTGCTGAAAACATCGGGATTGTATTTCAAGCGAAAGAAGATGCAGCAATCGAAAATAAATTAAAAGAAAACAATATTGAATTCTTTAAAATTGGTACGGTTCAATCTGCTGCTGTATTGGAATTTGGAAATTTAAGTTTGGATATTGCGAAGCATAGAGATATTTGGTTTAAAACGTCTTTCTTATTAGACCAAAAACAATCTAAAAATGGAACAGCTCAGGCACGTTTTGATAATTACAAAAACCAAGTTTTAAATTATACTTTCCCTGCTCATTTTACAGGAAAAGCACCAGTTATCGATAATTCGAAACCAAGACCAAAAGCAGCTATTATTCGTGAAAAAGGAAGTAATTCTGAACGTGAAATGGCAAATGCGATGTACTTAGCTGGATTTGATGTAAAAGACGTTCACATGACGGATTTGATTTCGGGTCGTGAAACCTTGGAAGACATTCAGTTTATTGGAGCTGTTGGAGGATTCTCTAATTCAGATGTTTTAGGTTCGGCTAAAGGTTGGGCTGGAGCATTCAAATACAACGAAAAAGCAAATACAGCTTTGAAAAACTTCTTTAAAAGAGAAGATACTTTATCGGTTGGAATCTGTAACGGTTGTCAGTTATTTATGGAATTAGAAGTAATTAATCCAGAGCATAAAGTTCACGGAAAAATGCTTCATAATGATAGTCACAAACATGAAAGTATTTTTACATCGGTAACTATTCAGGAAAACAAATCGGTGATGTTATCTACTTTAGCTGGAAGCACGCTTGGAGTTTGGGTTTCTCATGGTGAAGGAAAATTCAATTTACCAGAACCTGAAGCCAACTACAACATCGTTGGGAAATACGGTTACGATAGCTATCCTGCAAATCCTAACGGATCTGATTTTAACACTGCTATGTTGTGCGACACAACAGGTCGTCATTTGGTAATGATGCCACACATTGAGCGTTCTACTTTCCAATGGAACTGGGCTAATTATCCAAAAGACAGAAATGACGAGGTTACACCTTGGCATGAAGCATTCGTAAATGCTAGAAAATGGATTGAAAAAATCTAATTTTTAGTTTTAAATATTAGAAAGCGTTCTCGAAAGAGAGCGCTTTTTTTGTGAGATAATTTTTATTAGTCAATTTTAAATCCTTACTTTTGACTAATTATAAACCTATAAATTACAAATCAACCAAACCATGAAAAAATCACTTCTAATTCTAAGCTTCTGTGTACTTTCTCTTTCAGCAAATGCACAAAGTACTTCAAAAAGCCAAAAAATAAATCAACTGCTAGAATTAACAGGTTCTGGAAAAATGGCAACACTAATGATGGACCAAATGATGGAGAGTTTTAAAAATTCTTATTCTAAAGTCAACGAAGAATTTTGGGAAGATTTTAAAAACGAAGTAAAAGCAGAAGATTTAGAAAAGATGATTATCCCAATTTACGATAAACATTACACTGAAAGTGATATAGACCAATTAATTGCATTTTATAATTCTCCTATTGGAAAAAAAATGATTAGCACTATGCCTCAGGTAATACAAGAATCTATGGTAGTGGGACAAGCCTGGGGAAAACAAATTGGCGAAAAAGTTCTAGAACAACTTAAAGCAAAAGGGCATTTGGAAAAGTAACATAGTATAGATAGCTTTGCCAGAGTCTATCAAAAATACTTTACTAATTTATAAAATAAAAATATGCCATCACCAGTTTCTGAATGTTTGTATTGCCAGGAAAACGAAACATTACATAAGTTAATGATTAAAATTACCGATTTAAAAGTATCGCAATTGTTCTTGTTTAAAGAGCAATCGTACACAGGTCGTTTAAATGTAGTTTACAAAGATCACGGAGTTGAATTTCATGAACTAAGCAACGAACAACGCAATGCTTTTATGGATGACGTTGCTACCACTGCAAATGCTATTGCAAAAACGTTTAATCCTGATAAAATCAACTACGGAGCTTTTTCAGATACTTTGTCACATTTGCATTTTCATATTGTCCCAAAATACAAAGACGGATATGGTTTTGGAAGTGTTTTCGAAATGAATCCAAACAAAGTAGCACTTTCAGATGCGGAATACGATGCTATAATTGAAAAAATTAAAGCGAACTTATAATAGTCTTCCAATTTTACAAATCGAAATCCTCTTTTTAAACTGATTTAAAAAGAGGATTTTTTTTATGCTGCCTTTTAGGAATACAGACCAAATTGATTTCATCAGATTAGTACAGAATAAAAATAAACTTAGACTTATATGAACTTTTAGTTCTAAACCTTAATGAAACAAAACATAAACTTATATGGCTTATATGTTTTAAAATTGAACAAGCAAAAAACAATCTGTATCCGTAAACAATACCATTTCTGTATCTGTAATTATTTTTTAGCAATAGATAGTTTTACATTCTAAATATTAGAATATGGAAACTATCATAAAACAACAGCAAAACCTATGCTTTAGAGCGGTTACTATAGCTGATTTGGATAGTATTGTAAAGCTTTACCAAGAACAACAATCGACATTAGATGCTACATTAACAAAACAATTTGGACTTCCGTTTTATGTGGCTGAATTCAATAATAAAATTGTGGGATATTCTTATGCAACTCTTATTAATTCGGAAAATTACAGTTTAAAAACAAATATTGATACTACTTTTTCTAATCATCCAATTAATGAAAATTTGATGCGCGAATCGGAACAGTTTTTTGAAAATGAATGGCAAAATGGGGAATATAAAAACCTATCCATTTCGATAACACATTTAATTAATTGGTTAAACAATTCTAATTTCTAAAAAGCAAAAAGGATACAGTTGTAATTTTTATTATTTTTATAGGGTACAAATACTATTTTCCTAAAATGACAAGAGAAATTTTATATCTAAAAATCGCAAATATAATCGAAGAGCAAATTGCCTCAGGAACTTTAAAAACTGGAGACAAATTACCTTCTATTCGTACCGTACAAAAAATTTATACTGTTAGTATTAATACGGTAAAACAGGCTTTTTTAGAGTTAGAAAGTAAATCGCTTATAGAATCCCGACCAAAATCAGGTTATTATGTTAGTAAAACGTTCAATACCAGACTCGCACTTCCTTCGATAAGTAAACTTCATCTATCCGACAAAGAAAAAACTCCTGAAGATTTAATTAGCAAGGTGTTCAATACCTTAACGAATAAAGATTTTACACAATTTGCTTTGGGAGTTACCGATAGAAGCATGCTGCCCATTGCTAAACTCAACAAAGGAATTATAAAAGTATTACGCACTCTGGAAGACAGTGGAACGGGCTATGAACCTGCTCAGGGAAATATTAATTTGAGAAGAAATGTTGCCAAATGGTCTTTTACCTGGGATGGAAACCTAACTGAAGATGATATTGTAACCACTTCGGGAGCACTAAATGCACTGTTTTATTCTTTAATTTCAGTGACCAATCCAGGAGACACCGTAGCAATTGAAACTCCTGTATATTTTGGTATTTTACAAATGATAAAATCGTTGGGACTCAATATTATTGAACTTCCTAGTCATCCTGTAACAGGTGTTTCTATCGCAGATTTGAAAAAAGTATTACCTAAAATTAAAGCTTGTTGTTTTGTTACTAATTTCAATAATCCTTTAGGAAGTTGTATGCCAGACGAGAACAAAAAAGAACTCGTTCGATTATTAACATTACATAATATTCCGTTGATTGAGGATGACTTGTATGGTGATTTATTTTTTGGCGCCAGCCGACCAAAACCTTGCAAAACATTTGATGAAGAAGGAATTGTAATGTGGTGTGGTTCGGTGTCTAAGACCCTAGCACCTGGTTACCGAGTGGGCTGGGTTGCACCAGGAAAATTCAAAGAGAAAACCATTCGGAAAAAATTATTACATACCATGTCGAGTCCACCATTGTATCAGGAAGTAATTGCTGATTTTATGGAACATGGCCGATACGAACATCATTTAAGAGGATTGCGTAATACGTTGTATTCAAACTATTTGCTTTTTCAACGTACTATTGAAGAATATTTTCCTGAAAATACTAAAATTTCTAAACCTCAGGGTGGATTTGTACTTTGGTTAGAGTTAGACCCCAGAATCGATACAGCCATTTTATACGACATTGCAGTACAACATAAAATAGGTTTCGCTCCTGGAAGAATGTTTACACAGCACGATCAATACAACAATTGCATGCGATTGAATTTTGCCATAAAATGGGATGAAAAAGTGGAGCACAGCCTTCAAAATCTAGGGTTATTAATTAAACAACAAATTTTACATATATGAAAATATATCAAATTGACGCCTTTACTAAAAGCGTTTTTTCTGGGAATCCAGCTGCCGTTTGTCCGCTGGAGCAATGGTTAAGCGATGAAATCATGCAAAAAATTGCCGCCGAAAACAATTTGGCTGAAACTACTTTTTATGTAAAAAATGGCGATAAGTATGAGATAAGATGGTTTACACCCACAGTTGAAGTAGATCTTTGCGGTCACGCTACACTAGCTGCTGCTTATGTTTTATACCATTATGAAAATCACAACGGTGCGATAGTTCAATTTTACTCTCCCAGAAGCGGTGATTTGACAGTAACTAAAGATGGAGATTTGCTTTCACTCAATTTTCCAACGGATACTTTGGAACCAATAGCATTAACTAATGAAATATTGGATGCATTTGATAGCAAACCACAATTGGCTTTCAAAGGAAAAACCGATTACATGCTTCTTTTTAATTCAGAAGAAGAAATACTGAATATAACCCCCAACTTTGATCAAATTTTAAAACTGAATGTTCGAGGAGTAATTGTAACAGCCAAAGGCAATACTACTGATTTTGTTTCTCGTTTTTTTGGACCACAATCTGGAATTAATGAAGATCCTGTTACGGGTTCAGCACACACTACTCTGATTCCGTATTGGGCAAAAGAATTGAATAAAACAAAATTATCAGCTATTCAGCTTTCGGAACGAAAAGGTTATTTGGATTGCGAGTTGTTAGGAGACAGAGTTCGTATTAGCGGGTATGCAAAGTGTTATCTAATTGGAAATCTATTTTTGGATTAAAAAAAGAAAAGCCACTTTAAAAATAAAGTGGCTATCTATAAAAATTTATCAAACCCTAAAATGATAAATTCTATTTTTATTATATGTCTTAATCTAAATCTAATGCAATATTTTCCATGAAAATTTCTGGTTCTCTTTCGTTGTGCCAGTAATCTGCTAGGATACTCAAGACAACATCTTTTAAACCATTAAAAGAACTTTCTACTTGATGTTCTTCATCTTTGATAACTTCAATAAGTAAATCATTTACTTTTTTAATCTTGTCTAAATTTGTCATATCATCAAGTTTTTTTGAAATTAATCTTCCTTTTTTTTCTGGAATAAAAGTAGATGAATTGAACTTTTATGGCAATACCCACTTTTAGTGATTTTTTAAGAACTTTTTAATAAAAAACAAAGATTTATCTTATACATCATTAGAAAACGCATAAATAGTCTCACGGATTCGCTTTAATCTCTTATTTATATGCAACACAAAACTCACTAACGTCATTACTAAAAAAAACTTACAATGGAATCCAAAATATTTGAAAAAAAAATTTCGCAACCAAATAATTGCATTATATTCACAATCAATCGGTATTTCAATTTTTAATAACTATAATGAGAAAAGATATTTTCCAAGCCATTGTCTATCCTACAAGAAGAGACATTTTAGACGATTATTTAAACGTAATGATGAAATGATTGTAACCAAAAAAACAAGTTTACGAATTGTAATTGTTCTTTTAAGCCAAATCAGCTTTAGCCAAGTCAATTTAAAAATCGAAAAAAATCAAAGTCATTTTACCGAAGGCAAAGACAGTATTTTGACGTATCAAGCTTCGGAAAAATCAATCGATGGGAAATACATTCGTTCCAATTATATTCATCCATTATATACTTTAGACGGGACAGTTTTAACCGAAGACTTTCCTGTAGATCATTTGCATCATCGCGGAATTTTCTGGGCTTGGCATCAATTGTATATTGGTGATAAACGAATTGGCGATGGCTGGGAAATAGAAAATTTTAATTGGGAAGTCACTGCTGTAAAGGAGAAAAAGCAAAAGGACAACAGCAAGACAATGCAAACTACTGTTCTTTGGAAATCGCCTTTATGGAAATCCAAAAACGGAAAAGAGAAAGCTTTTGTAAAAGAAACGACAAGTATTAAAGTCTATCCAAAACAAGCGTATTATCGACTCATTGATATTGAAATTGCATTATTAGCACTGGAACCGAATGTGAAAATTGGTGGCTCAGAAGACGAAAAAGGCTATGGTGGTTTTTCGCCTCGAATTCGCCTGAGTGATGATATTGTATTTACTGATCCAAGCGGAAAAATTACCCCAACTAACCTCCCTATTCCCGCTAGCGAATGGATGGATATTTCGGGTTCTTTAGGTAAAAATGGAAATAAAGCCGGACTGACTATATTATGTAATCCTAAAAACCCAGGAGCTAAAAATCCCTGGATTTTACGCGCTAAAAAAAGCATGCAAAATGCAGTTTATCCTTTTCCAGGAGCAACAGCAGTTCCGTTATCGAATAAAAAACCAACGGTATTGCGCTACCGATTAATTATTCATGACGGTAATGCCAACAGCATTCCAATTGATAAAATTTATCAGGATTATGCTAAAAATTGAATTTGAATTTTACTTTTATCATTGTAATTGTAATTGACTTTTGCTATTATCATTGCCATTGAAATTGTTATTAATTAGATGCCACTCTATAACTAGGATCTTCCATAATATTGACATCAATAATTCCTTGTGCATTCTGCAATAATTGACGGCAATCTTCGCTTAAATGACGTAAATGTACCGTCTTCCCTACTTTAGCATAACGCTCAGTAATTTTGTGTACCGCATCAATAGCACTCATATCGGCAATTTTACTTTCTTCAAAATCAATAATTACTTCATCTGGATCATTCAGTACATCAAATTTTTCAGCAAATGCAGTAGTGGAAGCAAAAAACAAAGGACCATAAATTTCGTAATGCTTCACTCCTTTATCATCGATGTATTTTTTAGCACGAATGCGTTTTGCACTTTCCCAGGCAAAAACCAATGCCGAAATGATAACTCCAATCAATACAGCTAAAGCTAAATTGTGCAACATAATGGTAATAATCGCTACCAGAACACCAACAAAAATATCTTGTTTTGGCATTTTATTGATAATTCGAAAACTAATCCATTCAAAAGTTCCAATTGCTACCATAATCATCACACCCACTAAGGCTGCCATTGGTAATTTTTCGATTACAGGAGCGCCAAATAATACAATAAAAAGTATGGTTAACGCTGCTACAATTCCAGACAAACGCGCTCTGGAACCAGCTGATAAATTCACTAAAGTTTGTGCTATCATTGGGCAACCACCCATACCGAAGAAAAATCCATTTAAAATATTAGCACTTCCCTGAGCCACACATTCTCTATTTCCATTGCCTTTAGTTCCCGTAATTTCGTCCACTAAATTTAAAGTCAATAGACCTTCAGTCAATCCCACACAAGCCATAATCAAACCATACGGAAGAATTAACTGCAAAGTTTCTAAGTTCAAAGGAATATTCGGAATATGAAAAGGTGGAAATCCACCGCTTACCGATGCAATATCAGCAACCGTTTTAGTTTCGATTCCAAATCCTAAAACCAACGCAAAAACAACCATAATGGCGACTAAAGAAGCTGGAATAGCTTTGGTTATCCTTGGCAAAAAGATTACGATTCCAATGGTCAAAGCTACCAAAGCTAACATAATATACAACGGACTTCCTGACAACCAAACACTTTCGCCATTCACTATTGTTTTAAACTGTTCGAGTTGCGACATAAAAATAATTATAGCCAAACCGTTCACAAAACCAAACATAACTGGTTGTGGAACTAAACGAATGAACTTCCCTAATTTAAACAAACCTATTAAAATCTGGATGACTCCTGCTAATGCCACTGCAGCAAAAACATAATCCAAACCATGCGATTTCATCAAAGCAATCAATACAATTACGGTTGCTCCTGCTCCTCCGGAAACTAATCCCGGACGTCCGCCAAAAACAGCCGTTACCAATCCCATAATAAAAGCAGCATACAATCCAACCAAAGGCGGAAAACCAGCCAAAATTGCAAAGGAAAGCGACTCCGGAATCATGGTCATAGCAACAGTTAGTCCTGCTAATATTTCAGTTCTATAATTTACTTTTTGCGAAAAATCAAATAAGTTAAAATACTGTTTCATACTGTTCTAATAGAATTATAAATTTAAAGCGCAACTAAATCTATTAGCGTGCTTTTTCAAGAATTGCAAAAGTAAGTTTTTTTAATTTTTCAAGCATTACGTTTATATACTGATACAAAAATTTATTAGACAAAAAAGAATTCATAACTTTACAAAAAGATTTTTATTATGAGCTATACTGATAAACATATTATTGAAAATTATTCGATCTTATTTGAAGGGCTAAACTCATTAACTAAAATTGAGTTAATTGAAAGTTTAACGAAATCTTTAAAAAGAGAAAGTAAGGCAAAAAAAGACCGTTTTTTTGACTCTTTTGGTGCATTTGGCTCAGAAAAACCAGCTGAAGAGATTATTAAATAAATTAAAGCTAGTAGAAATTTTCGCAACAAAGAAATTAAATAAAATGACTAAGGGCACTTTTAAAATTCATCAAAATTAATTTCCCTAACCCCTAAAGGACGTAATTTTGATGAATTTTGAAGAAATTTTCACCCTTTAGGGCGGGGAAAAAAATTTCTTATACTACACCTCCAAAATCCTTTTTTACGATTTAAAGCAAAATATGAGATAGATTTTCTAACTTCGTTGCCGTAATGAAAATAAGCACCTTCATATTATCCATTTTAATACTTGTTTTATCTTTAAAACCTTGCTCGGACGGAAGTAATGCCGAAGACCTGAAAAAAGATAATATTAATCTTGCGCACAATCATCAGGAAGATCATAATGATTCTTGCCCTGTGACTTGTATTTGCAGCTGTTGCGGAATGTCGGTAACTTTCGAAAGTATTAAAATCTTTACTTTTAGAATCCATACGGAAATTTCTAATGTAGTATTATCTTCTTATCAATCAAATTATCAATTTGATTCTGTTGCTGCTATTTGGCAACCTCCTCAATTAATTAGTTAAAATACCCAGACAACTCGTCTAATTTTTAATTAATTAAATTTCATTTATAATGAACAAATTTATAATGAGCACTATGCTCATACTATTGTCGTGTTTTGCTGCTACGGCACAAAAAAGCGACATCCAAATCCAAGTCCTTTCTGAAAACGAAGCCGTAATTGGCGCCAATATTTATCTCGAATCAGACAAAAAATCGGCTGTTACAGATGCTGAGGGAAAAGCCCAGTTTTCGAATGTTTCCAATGGAAAACAAACGATTATCATTTCTTATTTAGGTTTCGAAACCTTAAAAAAAACCATTCAAATTCCGAGTCAAACCGCTTTTGTCTTTCATTTAGAACCCAATGAAAACGAACTCGACGAAGTTGTTTTACAAACGTCTCGTACCAGCAGAACCGTTAGAAAAATTCCCACCCGAATTGAATTTATCAATAGCGAAGAATTAGAAGAAAAAGCGACGATGAATCCAACCAATATTTCGATGGTTTTGCGCGAAAGCACTGGAATTCAAATGCAACAAACTTCGTTGAGCAGCGGAAATTCAAACATTAAAATCCAAGGTCTTGACGGACGTTACACCCAACTTTTAAGAGACGGTTTTCCTTTATATTCTGGTTTTTCCAGCGGATTGAGTATTATGCAAATTCCGCCTTTGGATTTACAACAATTTGAAATTATCAAAGGAAGTTCGTCTACACTTTATGGCGGTGGCGCTATTGCCGGTTTAGTTAATATGGTTTCGAAAACTCCTGATGAAGAACCCGATTTAGACATTATGCTCACTCAAACGCATGCTTTAGGAAGTACGGCGAATGTGTTTTATAGCAAACGAAATCAAAAATTTGGAACAACGCTTTATGGTTCGGCACATTATCAAAAAGCCTATGATCCGGAAGACGATGATTTTAGTAATTTACCTCAAACAAAATCCATTTCTTTTAATCCAAAAATCTTTTATTATCCTTCCGAAAAAACAACTTTTTGGCTAGGCGTTAACGGAACTTACGATGACCGAATTGGAGGCGATATGACCAAAATTAAAAGTGGTCAAACAGGAATTCATCAATACACCGAAGACAATGTTTCTAAGCGTTTGAGTTCTCAGGCGGTATACAAAACCCAGCTGGATTCGCTGAGCAATTTCAATATCAAGAACAGTATTTCTTATTTTGACCGTTCGTTGCAAGTGCCTGATTTTAATTTTAGCGGAAAGCAAATCAATACGTTTACCGAAGTAAGTTACGAAAGAGCCAATGCTAAAACCGATTGGATTTTAGGTGCAAATGTGTATTCGGTTAATTTTGATGAAGCCGATAAAGCCGCATTGCAACGCGATCAAAAAGAACTTACCTATGGTTTGTTTGCCAATAGCATTTTTGATATTAGCGAAAACTGGATTTTAGAAACCGGATTGCGTACGGATTACAATGCCGATTGGGGATTTTTTCCTTTGCCAAGAATTTCCTTGTTGTACAAAAATGAAAATGGTTTTTCAAGTCGAATTGGTGGTGGATTAGGCTATAAAATCCCAGATATTTTTACCGAAGAAGCCGAATCGATCAACTTTGAAAATGTATTAGGCATTGATAAAGACAATCTAAAAGCCGAACGTTCGTATGGTGTGAATTATGATTTTAATTACCAAACCCGTTTGGGCGAAATTGGATTCTCAGCAAACCAGCTTTTCTATGTTACCGCTATTCAAAATGCCTTATTATTAAATAGCTCCGGAACTAATTTCCAATTTGAAAATGCTGCTGAAGTAATTTTAAGCAAAGGTGCCGAAACCAACATCAAGTTCAATTACAAGGATTTTAAATGGTTTTTAAACTATGCTTTTATTGATGCCCGTTTGCATTATTTAGCAGGAAATCCACAAAAACCATTGACTCCTAAGCACAATGTGGGCAGTGTAATTATGTACGAAAGTGAAGCCTGGCGTATTGGTTTTGAAACCTATTACACCGGACAACAATTGTTATCGAATGGAACTAAAACCACTGATTATACCACAATGGGATTTTTACTGATGCGAAATTTCAAATGGGGAGCGCTCTTTACCAATTTTGAAAATTTTACTGATAGAAGACAAAGTCGTTTTTCACCGTTGGTTTTACCTACACACGACAGACCTGTTTTTCCAGAAATTTATGCTCCTACTGACGGATTTATTTTCAGTCTGGGAATTATCATAAAGCCTTTTGGAAATAAAGCACATTAAAAAACACCGCAAATTCGCAAATTATTTTATTCTAAACTATTTTTAAAAATTTGCGAATTTGCGGTAAAAATTAAGCCCTCTTTTAAAAAAATAAAAGAGGGCTTTTTTATTTTAAACAATATTATTTTTTTGTAAGAAATTTTAAATATATTTGAAGTCTAAATAAAACAAAAATTCACCAATGCGTATTAAAATTGATGAATTTATCTGCTTTTGTTAAAAAATACAGATTATAATCAATACTGAAAAACTTAAGTACCAAAAAGAAAACAAAAAATGCTAGACCAATCCTTCTCATATGATAATTTTAGAATACTTCTTGATGTCGAAAACAGAAAAGGTCGTTACATTGAAGATAAAACTTTCTTTGATTCAGATATTTTTAAAAACTCTAGAGAGATTTCAGAATTAATTATAGAGCAAAATAAAATTATAAGAGAAGAATCTTGTAAAATAAAATCAATAAATAAAATAGAAGATAAAGATTATACTCTTTTAGATAAATTAATTACTGAAAAAGAAGAGCTAAAAAAAACTAGAGAGAAATTTCTAGAAGAAATTTTAACTGAAATTGCTGAAAAAACAGACGTAGAAGATTATAACCTCAAAATAAACAAGGGACAAATAAAATGGGGAAGTCAATTATATGAAATTGAACATAACCCTGAAAATTATTTTGTTACAAAACAATTACAAAGAAACATTTACAAAACATTCAAAGTAAAGCAATCTAATCGTAAAGTAATAATTGAACAATTGAGATTATCACTTGATGATGGATTTCCAAAAATAATCATCAGAACTGATATTAAAAAATTTTATGAATCTATACCGCATAAAGAACTTCTTGCTAAAATTGAAGAAAACAGTTTATTAAGTTTTCCTTCCAAAAAAATAATAAAACGAGTTTTAAATCAATATTGGGGAACCTTAGTTACAGATGGTATAAAATCTATTATTGATGAGCGTGTGGGAATACCCAGAGGTATAGGTTTTAGTGCTTACTTAGCAGAACTATATTTAAGAGGATTTGATAATAAAATTAAATCATTTACCAATGTCACTTATTACTCAAGATATGTTGATGATATTATTATAATTATCACACCTAAAAACAGAAATGAAATCAGGAATAAAATATCATATGAAAATGAATTAAAAAACATTTTATATACAACAACGAAACTAAGTATAAACACAGACAAAACGCAAATTATAGAGCTTACAAAAGAAAATAAAGAAAGGAAAATATCGCAAAATTACTTTTTGACCTACTTAGGATATAAATTTAAAATTTCTTACAGTAAAAAAACAGAGAAAGAATTTGGTGAAACTAGAACGTTTATTTCAAAAGATAAACTAAAAATATTCATGTCTGATGAAAAACTAAAAAGATTCAAAAACAAAATAGACTCATCTTTCTCGGACTATGATTTTCACATTACTAAATATTCAACAACAAAAAACTCAACTGAAAGAATGTTGCTAAAAAGAATCAAATTTCTAACTAATAATCATCAATTATTCAGAAGAAAAAGTAATGTTTTTATTGGTGTTTATTTTTCAAATGAATTTTTGAGTAAACCCTATTCAGATTTAATTGAACTAGATAAATATTTAAAAGCTAAAATATTAGAATTGTCAATTTCTACAAATGTTAAACTAATTGAAAAACTTAACAAGCTAAATTTTGAAAAAGGTTTTAAAACTAAAAGTATTATACGATTTAACACTGATTCTTTCAAAAATGGAAAAATAATTCAAATTTGGAAAAACTTATAAAAAATGAGAAAAAAAATTCCAATCACATATTCTAAAGAACGCGTCGTGTTATCTGATGTTTTACCTTATGAAACGCCTGTTACTTTTTCCAATAGATATTTCTATAAATATTTACTAAAGAGTTTAAAAAGTAAATCAAATTCAACATATAAAAATAATTACAACAAAGCCTATTCTGAAATAGAATCAATTCTATTTGGAGTTAAATTCAAAACCAAACCATTTAGTTTTAAGATTACTCATAAACAAAATGATTTTAGAGAG